>DATDEZ010000062.1:0-27070 GCA_036522875.1 Gemmatimonadales bacterium
ACCTGAAGGATCGCGGCCATATACGGCTGTACGCTATCCGGGACGTCGAACCCCAACAATGCTCCGGTCGTGAGATTTCCGACTATGACCACGCGAGTGACTCTGCTATCGACATGGTCGGTGAACATCCACATCGAGGTATCCGCAAGCACGGGGGTGCCGACGCTCGAGCCGGTGATTTCGATGACAATTGCTCCGTCGTCGACATGCGGAGTCTCGAGGAAGAGCGTAACCCGGCCGGGCCCGCTTCCGGGCGGTGGAGAGGGTGCGACGCTTTTGTCGCAGGACAGGGCAGCCGCCAGCGCTACGATCAAGAGGCTTGGGCCCAGGCGTCTCATGGACGTTTCCCTGAAGGTGCGGCTTCGCGATTCAAGAATGCCCGGAAGTCTCCGACGTCGTAGCGGCCGTCGCCATTGCCGAGACCGTCGAGATAGGACCGCTCCGCGTCGCTGAGGACTCGATGCGGTCGTGCGAGCTCGCGTGCAGCACGCTCGACCGTGAGGCCATCGGGACGACTCGTCGGTGAGCCGATCTGAAGCGTATACGCGTGGGGACCCGCGACCCAGTTTGCCACGCGCACGTAATAGGTCTTCCCTGCTTCGATCTCGTGTGTGATGTGAGCCGCGCCCGCTGCTTCGTCGAACGACAGCCGGGCACTCCCGGTCGCGTCCAACAGCTCGAGCATAGGATGATCGGATCCGGTCAATGCGATCGTGAGACTTCCGCTCCGAGTCGAGACGACGCGGAAATAGT
Source organism: Gemmatimonadales bacterium (assembly GCA_036522875.1). Classification (GTDB taxonomy): domain Bacteria; phylum Gemmatimonadota; class Gemmatimonadetes; order Gemmatimonadales; family GWC2-71-9; genus 20CM-2-65-7. Next base: position 754 of record DATDEZ010000062.1, read on the forward strand.
CTTGATCGCCCGCCCGGCAGGATACGCCGCGTACCTCGGTATCGAGCCTGACCTCGCGAGCCTGCTGCGGAGCGTCGTTCGGCTCGACTTCATCGGCTTCCACCGGACAGGTGGCTATTGGCGGGGTGAGCCCCGGTGCTTGGACGCCCGCGGGATTGAGCTCGAGCAGCTTGGCCTTGCTGCCGAGGCGGTCGAGGACAAAGAGACGATCACTTGCTGACCCGTCCGCATTACGCCCAAACGCCAGTGCGCGTGGGTGGATCGGCCACCACGAGAACGGGTCGGCGATGACGCCGCCTGAAGAACCATACAACGCAACGCGACTGAAAAATCCACCTTGGTACGCGGCGCCGGAATCGGCAACGTAGATGTCGTTCCGGCTGTCGAACGCGAACGCCGATACGACGCCTGGGTGCTGCAGGACGCGACTCGGTGCGCCATCGCCGACCCGATAGATCCCGTCGCCGAATGCGTAGTACAACGCGCTGTCGGGCCCGACGGTCAAATTGCTGATGGTATAGGGCGATTCACCGTAGAGCTGTTGCGACGCCAGCAGCGTTCCGGTGAAATCATAGTGCTGTAACGAAGAGCTAGTGATCTCGCTCCCGTTGCGGAGGGTGTAGCGTGCGAGCCAGAGCCCATCTGAGCGTACCGCCATCGCGCCAAACCGTTGGTCGTTCCTGGGAGGCTCGACCATGAGCGGCTCCACGCGATCGGGCGGGACGAACCGCAGGATGGCGAACGACGTGAGAATGAACGCATTCCCGTACCCATCCCACGCAATGCTCAACAGCGAAGGGCTGTACGGGAAGGCGTCGGAAGCCGGAAAACGCAGCCCGGTGATGGTCCCGTCCGGCGAAAGGCGAACGAGCGGTTCGTACTCACCCGTGATCCACAGATTACCATGCTCATCGGTCGCGAGCGCAGTCGAGACGCCCGTACTCTCGGCTTTGACCGTCGTGGGGTCGCCGGGGCCGCGCGGCAGTCGGACGGGTGACCGTACGTGCAGCTGGAAGTCGTAGTGGGGAGTTCCGAAATACGTGGAGGGCTCGATGTAGAGCGCGCCGTCTGCGGTCACTTCATACCGATTTCGGACTCCGCGCTCGGTGCGGTCGTACGGGTTCGGCTGGACCTCGGGATTCAGACTCGTGCCGTTGGCATCCCGTAGAGTCAGATCCACGCCGCTGTAGAAGTTGGCGTGGACACTGTCGATCCAGAATTCCAAGACATCACCCGCGTGCGCGTCGATGCGAAACAGCTCCCGATCGCCGTTGGGGCACCAGCGGCCCGTGATGTCGGTGTTCAAGCCGATGCTCGGCGCTGTAGTCAGCGAGTCGTTCGGCTCGTTCGGATCGTCCGGACAGGTCCGGTTGCGGAACGTGAGCGTATACGCCGCTCGAGTTATGCCGATTCCGCTGAACCCGACCCGCACGAAATACCAACCGCTTGCTTCAGCGACATACGTCAGCTGTGGATCCGCTCCCATGCCGGAGCTGATGACCGTCGTTGGCTCGGTGCCGTCCGAGCGGAACAAGTGGATGGAGAACGCCGACTCGTTACAGCCCGGGCAGTAGTCGATCGCGGCGTAGATCGTATCGCCGGCATTCGCATGAATCGTCCAGTAGTCGGCGGGATCGCTGGTGGTTCGATCACCGACCGCGCCCTTCACCTGGTCGCCGAGGGAGGCGGTATCGGCGGTTGCCGGCGTGTCATTGGGCTCGGATTCCTGCACGGGAGTCTGAGAAAAGGCGGGCGCAGCACGCGTCAGCAGGCCGATTGCGGCGAGGAGGACGGAAAGACGCATGCCCTGACTGGCTCGAGATGGAGTCGGCCAATCAGGGCAGCAAGAACCATTCCCGCCGTGTGCCCGGGGATTAGGGCCGGCGCCCGCGGCCTCCGCCACGGAACGGGCGTCCTCCGCCCATCCGGCCCATCTGCCCGCGCTCGCGCTGCGTCCGCATCTCGCCGACCCGCTGCATCAGCCTTTCCCGCATCTGCTGATACCGGGCCCGCTGCACCGGATTGAGGTAACCGGACATCTCCTGGTTCTCATCCTGGTCGATCTTGAGCAGCTGCGCTCGGCCCGTCTGCATGCCGTCCATCAGCTTCCGGACGCTGTCGGCATTGGCCGCGATGCCCGGCTGCATCTGATCGTTCAGGGCGCGTCGCCGTTCCATCTGCTGCTGCATCAGGGTCCGCCGTTGCGCGCCGAACTTTTCCTGCGTGGACCGCAGCTTTGTCGCCTGGTCGGGCGACAGCTGCAGGTCTTCCAGGACGCGGTCGTTGAATCGCTGTTCGATCTGCGCCCGCAAACGGCCGGCTTCACCGGTATCGGCAGCTTGGGGCTGCTGAGCCCAGAGGCCCGGCGCCAAGGTGACGGCCAAACCAATGATCCACAGTCGCTTCATCTATCCCTCCAAAGAACGCAGCACTGCACGGAGTTGCTGCGGGTCGAGTTGGCGAAGATCCGTCGTGCTATCCGGGACGGCGACACTGTCGGACGAAACGATCTGGTCGAACGAGCTCAGGACGTCGCGCAGCTCGTCGGTCGAGAGATCGCCGAGATCATCGGCGACGAGATGGGCGTGCTGGCTAACCCGGCTATCCGGCCCCGGGGTCAACTGCCGCAGCACCAACCCACCCCCGACCACGACGACCAGTGCCGCGGCGACTCGCAGCCACGTCGGCTGCGCCCACCTGATGCGGCGCACCGGCTGCTCCCGCAACCGCTCCACGACCCGCAGCGCCGTCTCGGCGACATTCAGCCGCTCGGCCGCTTGGGTCCCGAGTTTTCGCGCCAGCTCGTTCAACCGTTCTTCTGTCATTTCACGATCTCCTTCAATCGCTTGACCGCATGATGGTAGTGCACGCGGGCCGCTCCCGACGTCGTACCCAACGCTGCGGCGATGTCGTCGTACTCCATGCCGTGCTGCGCCCGCAGCAGGAAGACCTCCCGCTGGAGTCGCGGCAGTTTTTGTAGTCCCGCCGCAAGCAGCGCTTCCGATTCGCTCGCCTCGGCGTGCTCGTGCGGGTCGCCTCTCGCATCGCGCACGGCTTCATCCAGCGGCAGGACTCTGCGCCGAGCCGCCCGGCGGCCGAAATCCTTCAGGACGTTTCCGCCGATCGTGAGCAGCCAGGTCCGGAACTGGCACTGGCCGCGAAACCGATCGACACTCCGAAACGCCCGGATGAACGTCTCCTGCACCACATCATCCAGGTCCGCGTCCAGCGCCCCCGCCCCGGCCAGAAAACGCGCCAGAGGCCGGGCGTGGCGCTCGACCAACGCCGCCGCCGCTCGCTCGTCCCCGTCTCGCCATGCCGCGATCAGCGCGGCATCGCTCAGCGGCTCGGCCGTGATCGGCTGCGGGAGTGACATGGAGTCGGAGGTTTGGACGCGCATCCCAACCCGATATTAAGTGATTACTCCCACCTTGCTTCGGTTCAGCCGCGAAACTAGCTTCAGATTCGAACGATCGTTCGAACTTCATGCGACCCTACGACGAACGCTTAGACCACCTCCTCGCCCGCGCCGCGCGCGTCTTCGCGGAGAAGGGCTATCACCCCACGTCGATGCGAGACCTTGCCGCCGCGAGCGGCATGTCGCTGGCCGGGATGTACTACTACGTCCGCGGCAAAGAGGACCTGCTGGCGCTCATCCAGGAGCGCTGCTTTACGCAGGTGCTCGACGGCGCGCGGCGTGCCGTGGCCGCGGCGCGCGATCCGCAGGACAAGGTGCACGCCTTCATCCGCCATCACGTGGAATTCTTCGCCGATCACATGGCGGAGATGAAGGTGCTGTCCCACGAGGCGTCGCCGAAGAGCGTCAGCAGCATCAAGCGGCGCTACGTCGATCTGTTGGAATCGATCCTGAAAGCAGCGGCACCCGAGCAGAACGCCACCCATCGCAGTGCGACGACGTACATCCTGTTCGGGATGATGAACTGGATCTACAACTGGTACAAACCGGACGGCGAAATCGATCCGGCCCGGCTGGCCGACCTCATGGCGAGCATCTTCCTCGGCGGCTTCGTCGAGACTCATTCGGAGGCAAACTGATCTCATGGCAACGATGACTGAACCGCAGGTCAAAGCACTCGTGCAGTTCCGGGTCGAGGACGGGCTCGCCATCATCGAGCTCGACGATCCCCCGGCGAATACCTACACGTACGAGATGATGCGCCAGCTCGACGAGGCGATTCTCCGCGCCCGGTTCGAGGACTCGGCCCACGTGATCGTCATCCGCGGTCACGGCGAGAAGTTCTTCTCGGCCGGTGCCAACATCGCGATGCTCAACAAGGTGACGCCGCGCTTCAAGTACTTCTTCTGCCTCCACGCCAACGAAACGCTGAGCCGGCTCGAGCAGACACCGAAGCTGACGATCGCCGCGCTGAACGGCCATTGCGTCGGCGGCGGCCTCGAGATCGCCATGGCGTGCGACATCCGCCTGGCGAAGGAAAACGCCGGCAAGATCGGTCTGCCGGAGGTGAACCTCGGCGTGCTGCCGGGCACGGGCGGGACGCAGCGGCTCGCCCGTATCGTGGGCAAGGCGGTCGCGATCGAGATGATGGTGAAGGGCGAGACGTTCTCGTTCGACCGGGCCAAGGAATTGGGCCTCGTCAACGAGATCTTCCCCGCCGACAGCTACTGGGAGCAGGTCACGCTCTACGCGAGGCAGTTCTGCCCGCCGCACAAGGCCTCGAAGGCCGTCGGTCTCATCAAGCGCTCCGTGCAGTCCGGCGCCGAGGTGCCGTTCGAGTATGGTCTGGCGATCGAGCGCGAGCTCCAGCAGCAGCTCTTCCAGAGCGAGGACGCGAAGGAAGGGATCGCGGCCTACAACGAGAAGCGCGTGGCGGAGTTCAAGGGGAAGTGAAGACCGACCTCTTCATCAATAACGAGTGGCGGGCGGCGACGTCGGGAAAGCGCTTCCCCGTCGAGAATCCCGCCACCGAAGAGAACCTGGGCGACGTCGCGGCCGGCGACGCGGCCGACGTCGACAACGCGGTCCGCGCCGCGAAGACGTGCTTCGAGTCCGCGGCGTGGCGCGATCTGTCGGGCCGCAAGCGCGGGCGACTGCTCAGCAAGGCAGCGGATTTGCTCGAGGCCCGGCTCGACGAAATGGCCCGCCTCGAGACGGCGCAAAACGGCAAGACGCTGTTCGAGTCGAAGATTGAAATCGGCATGACGGTCAACACGCTGCGCTACTACGCCGGGTGGACCGACAAGATCGTCGGCGACACGCTGCCGGTCGACGGCCCGTTCTTCACCTACACGATGCGCGAGCCGATCGGTGTCGTGGGCGCCATCGTGCCGTGGAATTTTCCCCTCAACATCGCGAGCTGGAAATTTGCGCCGGCGCTGGCGGCCGGCTGCACGGTGGTGCTGAAGCCCGCGTCCGAAACGCCGCTCACCGCCCTGCTCTTCGCCGAGATCGCGCTGGAGGCGGGATTTCCGCCGGGTGCGTTCAACGTCGTGCCGGGCGGCGGGTCGACCGCGGGCGCGGCGCTCGCCCGTCATCCCGACGTCGACAAGATCTCGTTCACCGGCTCGACCGAGGTCGGGCGCCAGGTAATGCAGATGGCCGCGGCGACGAATAAGCGCGTCACGATGGAGCTGGGCGGGAAGAGTCCCAACATCATCTTTGCCGATGCCGATCTCAAAGCGGCGGTGCGCGGCGCGCAGACGGGGATCTTCTACGGCAAGGGCGAAGTCTGCGCCGCCGGTTCGCGGCTGCTCGTCGAGAAGTCGGTGCACCAGCAGGTGATCGAGCAGCTGGCCGAAGGCGCGAAGAAGCTCACGCCCGGCGATCCGCTCGACAAGAACACGCGGCTCGGCGCGCTCGTCTCGAAGAAGCAGCAGGAGAGCGTGCTGTCGTACATCAAGAAAGGTGTGGACGAAGGCGCGCAGCTCGTCGCGGGCGGCAAAGCCGCCAAGCCGAACGGCAAGGGCTACTACGTCGAAGCGACGGTATTCGACGGCGTACAGCCCGAGATGACGATCGCGCGCGAAGAGATCTTCGGTCCCGTGCTCGCCGTGCTGACGTTCGACGATTTTGAGCAGGGGGTGAAGCTCGCGAATCACACGATGTACGGGTTGGCCGCGGGGATCTGGACGAAAGACATCCAGAAGGCGCATCGCGCGGCGAAGGCCATTCGCGCCGGCACCGTGTGGATCAATTCCTACAATTCCTACGATTCGGGAGCGCCGTTCGGAGGGTTCAAGGCGTCCGGATTTGGGCGAGATCTGGGTCGTGAGGCCCTCGATGGATATTTGGAAACGAAAACTGTCTGGGTGGGCCTATGAATCGGGCGTGTGGCGTGCGGCATGCCGCATAGCGAAGCGTACATCTCGGTCGCGCTGCGGACGCCCGTCGGGAAGCACGGCGGGTCGCTCGCCAATGTGCGACCGGATGATCTCGCCGCGGTTCCGATCAAAGCGGTCGTCGAGCGCTCGGCCATCGAGCCGCAGTCGATCGACGACGTGATCCTCGGCTGCGCGAACCAGGCGGGTGAGGACAATCGCAACGTCGCCCGGATGGCGCTGCTGCTCGCCGGACTGCCGGTGGAAGTCCCGGGACTGACTGTGAACCGGCTGTGCGGCTCCGGCCTGCAGGCGGTCGCCAGTGCGGCTCAGGCGATCAAGGCCGGTGAGGGCGAGACGTTCATCGCGGGCGGTGTCGAAAGCATGACGCGCGCGCCCTACGTCATGCTCAAGCCGAGCGAGCCGTTCAGCCGCAAGGCGCCCGACGTGGCCGACACGACCGTGGGCTGGCGCTTCATCAATCCAAAGATGAAAACGGACTGGACGATCTCGCTCGGCGAGACGGCCGAGGTGGTCGCTGCGCGCTACAACATCAGCCGCGCGGAACAAGATGCGTTCGCCGTCGAGAGCCAACGGCGTGCGGAGAAGGCGCTGAAGGAATGCGTGTTTACCGAAGAGCTCGTCCCCGTACCTCTCGCCGATGGATCGATGTTTTCCAAGGACGAGTATCCGCGCGCTGGGACGACGATGGATTCGGTTGCCAAGTTGAAGCCCGCGTTCAAGAAGGATGGCACGGTGACCGCGGCGAGCTCCAGCGGTATCAACGATGGCGCGGCGGCGCTGCTCGTGACGGCCACACCAGGCGGCAATGGGCGGCAGCGGGCGGCAATGGCGCGAATCGTGACGACCGCTGTCGCCGGTGTGGATCCGAGCTGCATGGGACTGGGACCGATCCCCGCGACGAAGCTCGCGCTCAAACGGGCCGGTCTCACGATCAACGACATCGACCTGATTGAGCTCAACGAGGCATTCGCCGCGCAGGCGATCGCCTGCATTCGCGAACTGAAGCTCGATCCCGAGAAGGTCAACATCTACGGCGGCGGCATCGCGCTCGGCCACCCGCTTGGCTGCACCGGCGCGAAGATTCTTACGACTCTGGTCCACGCCTTACATCGTACGAATTCTTCTTACGGTTTAGTCACCATGTGCATCGGCGTCGGCCAGGGCATTGCGATGATCGTGGAGCGCGTCTGATGGCCGCGTACGATCGCATCCTGGTCGAGATCACGGGGCACGTCGGCACCATCACGCTCAATCGCCCCGAGAAGCTCAACGCGTTCGATCCCGACATGTGCGGCGAGCTGCTCGAAGCCCTGCGGATGACGACGCAGGCCGACCAGGTCCGCGTCATCATCCTCACCGGCGCGGGCCGAGCGTTTTGTGCCGGCGCGGATCTCGGCGTCCTGGGGACGCAGGGCGATCAGCTCGTGCGCGCCGGCAAGGACATCGCGCTTGCGATTCGCAACGCACCGCAGCCCGTGATCGCGGCGGTGAACGGGGCCGCTGCCGGCGGCGGCGCGAACCTCGCGCTCGCCTGCGACTACCGGATCGCCTCGGATCAAGCAGCGATTGGACAGGTATTCCACAAGCTCGGACTCACGGTGGACTGGGGCGGCAGCTATTTCCTGCCCCGTCTGACGGGCATGTCCAAGGCGCTCGAGTTGATTTGGAGCGCGCGGATGGTGCCCGCGAGTGAAGCGTTAGCGCTCGGACTGTTCGATCGGGTGGTCTCGCCCGAACTCCTGGCGCCTGAGTCCAAGTCCCTCGCCCAGCACTGGGCGGCGATGACGCCGCTCGCGGTACGCAAGGCGAAGGCGGCGCTGTACAGGTCCGAGCGGAGCACGCTCGAGCAAATGCTCGACGTCGAAATCGCCGATCAGGAGACGCTGTTCGCCACTCCCGAAGCACGCCAACTCATAAGGAATCGTTGAAATGGTCCGCAAACTTCTCAACTTCGACGACTGGATCGACTACTTCAAATACTGGCAGGATTCGATCGGCCTGCCGCAGGGCGCGCTGCGCGCCTTCAAGTTCGAGGCAAAGTTCGGCGAGCCCGAAGTCCCGCACATCGAGTTCGGCCACTACAAAGGCCAGCGCAAATGGCCCACGGTGATGCACATCCCCGACCAACGCATCCGTGACGCGCTGCTCAATCTCATCGTCTATCAGGGCGACACCGAATTCGCGTCGGTCGAGCAGCAGCGCAACCTGCTCCACCACGCGCCGTCCGACTACGATCTGCTGTCGCTGCAGCGCGTGATGACCGAGGAGATGCGCCACGGCTGGCAGATGTCGTATCTGCTCTGCCAGCATTTCGGCGATGAAGGCAAGCGGGAGGCCGCCAAGCTGCTGGAGCGCCGCGCCGACGAGGGCGAGCGCCTGCTCGGCTCCTTCAACGAGATCGTCGACAACTGGCTCGACTTCTTCACCTACACGCAGTTCATCGATCGCGACGGCAAGTTCCAGCTCAAGATGCTGTCGGTCTCCGCGTTCGATCCGCTCTCGCGCTCCATGGGCCCGATGCTGAAGGAAGAATCGTTCCATCTGGGCACCGGCAACAACGGCCTGCTGCGCATCGTGAAGGCGGGCAAGATGCCGCCCGAGGTGATCCAGCGCTTCTTCTATAAGTGGATCCCGACGGCGTTCGACCTCTTCGGCACCGACAACTCCTCGTCCGCGCATTGGGCATACGTCTGGGGTTTGAAGGGCCGCTACGACGAGCGCGAGAGTCCGACGAACGGCGGGCCGGAGCCGGACAAGAGCAAGCTCAACGAGATGGCGCGCAACCTGTACCGCCAGGAGATCGTGAAGCTGGTCGAACGGCTCAACATGTTCATTCCGGAGCGCGAGCGGCAGCTGAAAGTGCCGGACCTCAAGTTCAACCGGCGGATCGGGATGTACGCGCACCAGAAGTACACCGTGGATGGCACTCCTATCGACGCGGCGAAGTACGCCGGGTACCTCGAGTCGGTCCTGCCGCGGCCGGAGGACATCGCGATCGTGCACGACATCGAGAAAGAGCCGGACTGGATCGAGCCGAAGAAAGCCGACAGCCTGAATCAGTGAAGCCCGTGGTGATTGCCCACCGGGGCGCCTCCAGCATCGCGTTGGAGAATTCGCTGGCCGCGTTCCGCGCTGCGGCGAGTCAGGGTGCGGATGGCGTCGAGCTCGACGTCCACAACACGATCGACGGCGAGCTGGTGGTCCATCATGACCCGTCGGTCCTCGGCTTGCCGATCGCCCAGGCTCGCGCGAAAGACCTCGCTGCCCTGCCGCTCGCCAACGGCGAGCCGATCCCGACGCTCGCGCAGGCGCTCGACGTGCTCGGCACACTCAGGGTCTTCGTCGAGATCAAGGTGGTCGATCCCAAGTGGGACGACCGGCTCCTCGCGATCCTCGACCACGGCCCGAATCCGTCAGGCTACGCGATTCACAGCTTCGCCTTTCACGCGGTGCGGCGGTTCGCCGAAAAGCGGCCGTCGTTGCCGTGCGGCGTGTTGTCGGAGGTCGAAACGCGCGACCCCCGCCGCACGCTCGCCGACGCGAAGGCGACGACGCTGTGGCAGGAGCAGTCCACGCTGGACGAGACCCTGGTCACCGAGGTCCATGGCCTGAACGCGAAGATCATTGCGTGGACCGTCGACAATCCGAGCATCATGGAGCGACTGGTGCGCTGGGGCGTGGACGGGATCTGCACCAACCATCCGGAACGGGCTCGCCGTATCGTCGACGCATCCCGACTATGAGCTCCGTCTCTACGCGAGTCGCGGTCATCGGCGCGGGCACGATGGGCCACGGTATCGCATACGTCGCGGCGCTCGCGGGGTGCGAGGTGCGGCTCACGGATGCGCGCGCCGACACCCTGCCTGGCGCGCTCGCCAAAATCGAGGGGCTCCTCGCCAAAGGCGTCGAACGCGGCAAGATCAGTGCGAGCGACCAGCTCGGCACTCGCGCGCGGCTGCGCGCCGAGGCGCAGCTCGACGTCGCGGTGCGCGGCGCCGACATCGTGATCGAAGCGGTGGTCGAGGATTTGGCGGTCAAGCAGCGGCTGTTCGCCGAGGTGGAGCGAGCTGCCCCGCCGGAAGCGTTGCTCGCATCGAACACGTCATCGCTGTCGATCGCGCAAATCGCGACGGGACTCCGGCAACCGGCGCGACTCGTCGGCATGCATTTCTTCAATCCCGTGCACGTCATGAAGCTCGTAGAAATCGTCACGCACGAGTCCGGCGGCGCGCCCGCGACCGAGCGCGCGATCGATTTCGCGCGCCGGCTGGGCAAGGAGCCGATCGTCGTCAAGGATTCGCCAGGGTTCGCCTCGAGCCGGCTGGGCGTGGTCCTCGGCCTCGAGGCGATGCGAATGCTCGAGCAGGGCGTCGCCAGCGCCGCGGACATCGACAAGGCGATGGAGCTCGGCTACAACCACCCGATGGGCCCGCTGAAGCTCACCGACCACGTGGGTCTCGACGTCCGCCTCGCGATCGCGGAGTACCTGCACCGGACGCTGCGGGAGCCGCAGTACGAGCCGCCGCGGATTCTGCGTGACATGGTGAGCCGCGGCGAGCTCGGCCGTAAAACGGGAAAGGGGTTCTACTCCTGGAGCGACTGAGCCGGATCACGGACGTGCACGTCCACGTCCAGCCGTATCGCGATCTCAAGCCCAAGGTCCGGGAGATGATGCGCAGCGGCAAAGAGGCGCAATGGGATTTCCTGATCTCGTTGATGAACGATCCGCGCGCGCTGCTCGACGTCATGGACCGCGCGGGCGTGTGGCGCGTCGGCCTCGTCAACTATCCGAGTCCCGACATCATGGGGTTCGACAACTCGACCAACACGTTCGCCGCGAAATACGCGCGCGCCAACCCCGAGCGGCTGCTCCCGTACGGCGGCGTGCACGCGCGCTACACCAAGGACCCGGCCGGCGACGTCGACGGGTTGATCGACGAGGGTATCCGGTTGCTGAAGGTTCATCCACCGCATCAAGGATTCCCCGCCAATGCCTACACGGAAGGCCTCGAGCCGCTCGGCAAGATTTACAAGCGGTGCGAGGAGCGCGGCATGCCCGTGATGATCCACACCGGCACGTCGATCTTTCCCGGCGCCCGCTCGAAGTACGGCAACCCGATGGAGCTGGACGACGTCGCGATCGATTTTCCCGACTTGCAGATCGTGATGGCGCACGGCGGGCGGCCGTTATACATGGAGGAGGCGTTTTTCATCCTGCGACGTCACAGACAGGTCAGGCTCGACGTCTCGGGCATTCCGCCCTCCAAATTGCTGGAGTACTTTCCCCGCCTGACGGAGATCGCCGAACGGGTCCTCTGGGGCACCGACTGGCCGAGCCCCGGCGTGAAGGACCTGCGTCAAAACATCGATCAATTCCTGGCCCTGCCGCTCGCGCCCGAGCAGCAGCGAGCCATCCTCGAAACCAACGCCCTTGCGCTCTTTCCCGCGGAGCCGTGATCTCATGCGCATCCTGGTGCTGTCCGTGCTGGCCCTCCCGACGATGCTCGCCGCGCAGCGGCGGCAAACGACCGCGCCGCCCGCGCCGCCCGAGCCCCCCGGTCACATCGCGTTCGAGGAGTTCACGCTTCCGAACGGCCTGCGGGTGATTTATTCCGAAGACCATTCGACGCCGATCGTGTCGGTGGACGTGTGGTACGAGACGGGATCGCGCAACGAGCGACCGGGCCGATCGGGCTTCGCGCACTTGTTCGAGCACATGATGTTCCAGGGCTCAGCGCACGTCAAAAAGGCGGAGCACAGCCGGCTGATGGAGCGTGCGGGCGGCGAGAGCAACGGCTCGACCACCGAGGACCGGACCAATTACTTCGAGACGGTACCGTCCAATCGCATGAACCTCGCGCTGTGGGCCGAAGCCGATCGCATGCGGTCGCTCGCGATCACGCAGGAGAACTTCGACAACCAGCGCCAGGCGGTGAAAGAAGAGCGGCGGCTGCGGATCGACAATCAGCCCTATTCGAACGCGTTCACCGACGGGCTGACCTGGCCGTTCGACAGCGCGAGCTGCTTCCCGTACGCGCATACCGTCATCGGCTCGATGGCGGACCTCGACTCGGCGAAGCTGCCCGACGTCCAGGCGTTCTTCGACACCTACTACGCGCCGAACAATGCGACGCTGGTCGTGGTCGGCGACTTTGCGCCGACCGAGCTGCGCCGCTTGGTCAATCAATACTTCGCGGGCGTGCCGAGCCACCCCGCGCCGGAGACGCCACGCTGCGAGGTCAATGCCAGTCCGACCGCGCGCCGCCGCGAAGTCCATGATGCGCACGCGAACCTCGATGCGGTGCTGCGCCTGTACCGGATGCCCGACCACCGCAGTCCCGACACGCCGGCGCTCGAAGTGCTCAACATCATCCTCGGCCAGGGCGAAAGCTCGCGGCTCAACGTCGCCGTCGTTCGCCGCGGCAAGGCCGCGGTCGCAACCGGCACGACGATGAACCCCTACGGCTCACGAAACGGGCCGGGGGTATGGGTGGCGTACGGCATCGTCAATCAGGGCGTCTCGGCGGATCGGTTGGACAGCTTGATCGGCATACAGCTCGACAGCATTCGGGCCAACGGCATCGGCGCGGACGAGCTCGAGAAGGCCAAGAACGCGCTCAGGGCGGGATTCATCGGGAACCGGGAGACGACGTTGGGCAAAGCTGAGGAGCTCCATCACTATCGCACGTTCCACAATTCATTGGATGAGATCAACACGGATCTCGACCGGATGCTTGCCGTCACGAGCGACGACGTGAAGCGCGTCGCGAATACATACCTCGCGCCGAGCAATCTCACACTCGTAATTGTGCGGGCAGGTCCCGGAGGTGCCCAATGACGACGGTCCGTCGGTTCGGCGCTTGGGCGGTCGGAACGGCGGTCGCGGTGCTGCAAACCGCCCAGCCGCTCAACCGCCTGGCGGCTCAGGACCAAATGCCCGCCCGTCCGCCCGCGCCGGAGCGCTTACGGCCCGTGCGGTTCCCGCCGTTCCAGGAAGTCGCGCTGCCGAACGGCATGTCGCTCGTGCTCGTCGAAAATCACGAGCAGCCCACGCTTTCCGTGAGCCTGAGCTTCCGGGCCGGAACGGCGTATGATCCCGCCGGCAAAGAAGGAGTCGCGGCCCTGACGGCCGAGCTGTTGACCAAGGGCACGCCGACGCGCACCGCCGATCAGATCGCGGCGACCATCGAGGGCGTGGGCGGGAGCATCGGCGCGAGCGCGGGCGACGACTTCTTCACGGTCTCGACCGACGTCTTGAGCGATCACGCCGAGCTCGCCTTCACGTTGCTCGGTGATGTCGCCCGTCATCCCACGTTCCCGGACGACGAGCTGGAGCTCGCGCGCACGCGCTACCTGTCATCGCTCGAGGTCGAGCTGTCGCAGCCCGAGAACGTCGCGGCCCGCGCGTTCGACCGCGAGCTCTACGGGAAGAACCCGTACGGCCGCAACCCGACGCCTGACTCGTATAAGGGGATCACGAAGAACGACGTGGTGTCGTTTGCGGCGCGGCGTCTTCGGCCCGGCGGCGCGTTGCTCGTGGTCGCCGGCGACATCACGCTCGCCCAAGCCCGCGCGCTCGCGAATACGGCGTTCGGCTCGTGGCGCGGGACGGCGGCCCCGGTCGCGCTCGGACCCGCGGCCCCGGTCAAGCGTTCGACCGACATCCTCCTCGTCGATCGCCCGGGCTCGGTGCAATCGAACATCGTTCTCGGGAACACGACGTTTCTGCCGACCGACACGACGTATTATCCGGCCCGCATCGCGGCGCACGTGCTCGGCGGCGGCAGCGACTCGCGGCTGTTCATGATCCTGCGCGAGCAGAAGAGCTGGACGTACGGCTCGTACGCGGCGCTCCGGCGCAACCGCGGTCTGGGACACTGGGAAGCGACATTCGAGGGCCGCACCGAGGTCACCGACAGCGCGCTGACCGAGCTGTTGCATCAGATCGATCGGGTGAGGACCGAAGCGATTTCCGACAGCGAGCTGACGGCCGCCAAGGGATTTCTCGTCGGCTCGTTCCCGCTCACCATCGAGACGCCGCGGCAGATCGCCCAGGTGGTCACCACCGCGCGACTCCTGGGACTCGGCCCGGACTACATCCAGCGCTATCGCGACCGTCTGAACGCCGTGACCGCCGCGCGTGCCAGGGCGGCGGCGCAGCGGGTGTTCCGGCGCGATGCTCTCACGATCGTCGTCGTCGGCGATGCGAAGGCGTTGTACGACAAGCTCAAGGCGATCGCGCCGGTGCGACTCGTGGACGTCGAGGGGAAGCCGATCGATCCGGCGCAGCTCAATCCGACGGCGACCGCCATCGCGTTCGACAAGAATCAGATCGCGGCGCGCAGCGACAGCTTCCAGGCGCTCGTCCAGGGCCAGGCCTTCGGGGCGCAGACGAGCAAGACCGAGATGAGCGGTGATTCGATCGTCTATACGGAGACGACCGCGATCGGACCATTCCAGCAGGAATCGCGCGTCGTGTTGAACGCCGATCTCTCGATGCGCCGCAGCGATCAGACGGGCACCGTGCAGGGGCAACACACGGAGACGCACCTGACGTATGAGGGCGGTCGCGTCAAAGGGACGTCGATGACGCCGCAGCCCAGCGGCACGCCGAAGTCCGTCGCAGTCGATACGACGGTTATGCCCGGCACGATCGACGACAACGCGCTCGCGCTGCTGTTGACGGCGTTACCACTCGAAGCGGGCAAGGCGTTCACCTTGAACGTCTTTTCTTCGGGCGACGGCGTCGCGAAAGTCGTGACGGTCAAGGTCGGCGCCGTCGAGAATGTGCAGGTCCCGGCGGGGACGTTCCCGGCCTATCGGTTGGAGCTCGCCGGGATGCAGTTGCCGCTCGTGATGCACGTGACCCAGCAGGCACCGCGGCGGCTCGTGCGGATCGCGCCGACGGGTGCGCCGCTGGTGTTCGAACTCGTCAAATAGGAGATCTGAGCCATGCGGCGGTCGGGCGCTCGAGAAATCACGGCAGCGGTCATCCTCGCGATGCTCGTAGTCGCGGGTTGCGCCTCGGGAGCGGCGCGGACGAGCTCCGGGTCCGGTTCACCTGCTCCGGCGACAGGGTCTGTGGCTGCGGCGGCGGTCCCGACGGCGCAGGATACGTCAGCGGGAATCGGGCCGCAGTATCCCTCGACGTACAAGCGCCACGAGAATCCCCCGGTGCTCATCCGCAACGCCACCATCATGACGGCCGCGGGCCAGGAGATTCAGGGCGGCTCGATCCTGTTTCGCGACGGCCGGATCGTTTCGGTCGGCACGAACGTGCAGGCGCCCTCGGATGCGGTCGTCGTCGACGGTACGGGCAAATGGGTGACGCCGGGCGTCATCGACACGCACTCGCACATCGGCGTGTACGCAGCGCCGGGCACGTTCGCGGAGTCGGACGGCAACGAGGCGACCAACCCCGTCACCGCCGAGGTCTGGGCCGAGCACTCGTTCTGGCCGCAGGATCCGCAGATCCCGCTCGCGATCGCGGGTGGCGTGACGACGATTCAAGCGCTGCCGGGCTCGGCGAACCTGATCGGCGGCCGCAGCGCGGTCCTCAAACTCATCCCGGCGCGGTCCGTGCAGGAGATGAAGTTTCCCGGCGCGCATTACGGCCTGAAGATGGCGTGCGGCGAAAACCCCAAGCGCGTTTACCAGAATCGCGGGCCGTCCACGCGGATGGGCAACATGGCGGGCTACCGCGCGGCGTTCATCGAAGCGCAGGGCTATCGCCGTCGCTGGGACAAGTGGAACAAAGATCACCAGGGCGATCCGCCGGAGCGCAATCTCCGGCTCGAGTCGTTGGCCGAGGTGCTGCGCGGCAACATCTACGTGCAGAACCACTGCTACCGCGCGGACGAGATGATGCAGATGCTCGACCTCGCGCACGAGTTCGGCTTCAAGATCCGGTCGTTCCACCATGCGGTGGAGGCCTACAAGATCGCGGATGTGCTCGCGCGTGAAGGGACGGCCGTCTCGATCTGGTCGGACTGGTGGGGCTTCAAGGAAGAAGCGATGGACGGCATCTATGAGAACGCGGCGCTCGTGCAACAGGCCGGCGGCCGCGTCGTGATTCACTCCGACGATGCCGGCGGGATTCAGCGGCTCAATCAGGAAGCGGCGAAGGCGATGTATCACGGACGGCGCGCGGGCATTCCGGTGACGCGCGATCAGGCGGTGCGCTGGTTCACCGCGAATCCGGCCTGGGTCCTCGGCATCGACTCCCTCGTGGGGACGCTCGAGCCCGGCAAGATGGCCGACGTCGTACTGTGGTCGGCCGACCCGCTGTCGGTGTACGCGCAGGCGGTCCAGGTCTATAACGACGGCTGGCTCGTGTACGACCGGAACGATCCGGCGCACCAGCCGAAAACCGACTTCACGCTGGGGCAGCCATGATTGCCTTCCTGCTCGCTCAGACGATCGCGATCACCGGCGGGACGGTCTACCCGGTCTCCGGGCCGAAGATCGAGAACGCCACGGTGCTGATTCGCGACGGCAAGATCGCGGCGGTCGGAACGAACGTCGCGGTGCCGGCCGGCGCCACGCGGATCGACGCCGCCGGGAAATGGGTGACGCCGGGCCTGATCGACGCCGCGGGCCAGATGGGCCTGCGGGAAATCAGCGCCGTGCAGAACACGAACGAGGCGTCACTGCGCGGCAACGAGGTCGCGGCTGCGTTCAACGTGCTCGAGGGGGTGAACCCCGCCTCGACGCTGATTGCCGTCAACCGCATGGAAGGGATCACGTCGACGCTCGCGGTGCCCAACGGCAGCCTGATTTACGGGCAGGCCGCGCTGATCGACCTGGACGGCGCCACGATCGAAGCGATGCGGATCAGGTCGCCCGCCGCAATGGTGGCAGACCTCAGCGAGGGATCGAAGGACGCGGGCGGTGGCTCTCGCGCCGGCGTCGCGGCGCGGCTGCGGCGCGTCCTGAATGACGCGCGGGAATATGCGACGCGCCGGGCCGACTACCGCCGCCGCCAGATTCAGGAGTTGAGCGCGAGTGCCGCGGACCTCGAGGCGCTGCAGCCCGTGCTGCGGGGCGAGCTGCCGCTCGTCGTGATCGCGAATCGTCGCAGCGACATCGAAACGGCGCTGCGGATCGCGAAGGAATACAAGTTACGGATCATTCTGGCCGGAGCGGCGGAAGGCTGGATGATTCCGGACGAAATCGCGGCGGCCGGCGTGCCGGTCCTCGTCGAGCCGCTGGACAACCTTCCGAGCTACGACGCACTCGGCATTCGTTACCAGAATGCGGCGCTGCTCGCCAAGGGCGGCGTCAAGATCGCGCTGATGGAGACGGCGACGGAGAATACGCGCGACCTCAAGCAGCAGGCCGGCAACGCCGTCGCGAACGGGCTGCCCTGGGAGCAGGCGCTGCGGGCCGTGACGCTCACGCCCGCGGAGATTTTCGGCGTGGGCGGTCAGTACGGATCGCTCGAAGTCGGGAAGGTCGCGAACGTCGTGGTATGGACGGGAGACCCGTTTGAATTCTCGACGGGGGTCGAGCACGTCTACATCCGAGGTCGCGAAATTCCGCTGAGGAGTCGGCAGACGGAGCTGCTGGAGCGGTATCGCACGTTGCCGCCGAAATACTAGGGCGGCAACAGGCGGCAACAGGCGGCAACAGGCGGCAACGGGCGGCAGAGGTGCTTCTGTTCTCTGCCGCTCAGTCTTTCATTGAGCTATACAACTTCCACAGAATGATGCCGCCGTGATTGCGGAGTCTCTCGATATCGGCCCAACGCTCTGGCGTCATGTACCGACGATCTCGAGCGATACGCAGGGCGACTTCGAGTTCAGTGATCGAACCCAGTGCAATATCGAGGAAGCGGCGGAACTCCTTGCGACCCCGCTTGGCCGCTCCTTCGGCAATATTCGCAGGGACCGAGAATGCGGCTCGTCGAAGCTGCGACGTCAGTCCAAATCGCTCGTCTCGTGGAAAGTCATCGGTCAGCTCATAGATGTTCAAAGCGAGCTGATACGTGAGTTGCCAGGCCTTGAGGCGTTCGTACGATGCCACACCGCAACATGTGTATGAAACTCAAAAACGATCGTACTGTTTTGCTCCGCCCAGGTGCAAAAGAAAACGGCGAGCATTAGCTCGCCGTCGACCGTTGCCGCCTTGTGCCGCCTGCTGCCGCCCTAGTTCTTGGCCGCCTCGACCGGATAGACACTCACCTGAAACCGCTGCTTGCTCTTGTGCTCGAACTTCACCTGGCCGTCGATCGTCGTGAACAGCGAGTCATCGGACGCACGACGCACGTTGCGTCCCGGATGAAATTTCGTCCCGCGCTGGCGCACGATGATGCTGCCCGCCGTCACGAACTCCCCGCCGTACCGCTTCACGCCGAGGTACTTGGGATTCGAGTCGCGCCCGTTGCGCGAGGAGCCGACGCCCTTCTTATGAGCCATGGGTGCCTCAGCCGACCTTCACGTCGGCGATCTTGATTTCCGTAAAATCCTGCCGGTGTCCCGCGTGCCGGCGGTAGCCGGTGCGACGCGCGAACCGGAAAATCCGAACCTTCTTTCCCTTGCCATGCCGCACGACCTCGGCCGTCACCGTCGCACCCTTGATGAGCGGCGTGCCGTTCTGCACGTGCTTGCCGTCGCTCGCCACCAGGACCTTGTCGAAGGAGACCTCGTCCCCGGGCTTCGCGTCCAGCAGCGGGACCTTGATCGTGACGCCCGGCTCGGCGCGGAACTGGCTGCCGCCGGTGGAGAAGATTGCGTAGGACATAGGGCGCGGAACCTAAATAGACACTTGGGCTTAGTCAAGCGACGGCATACTGTTCCGTCACGTCGCGGCCTGCCGGCCGAGCCATCATCCTGAACTCGTCGAGCCGCATCATCGGGTCATCGCGCACCTCGAGCTCGAGGCCCGTCTGCTTCTCCAGTTGGCGCAGGAAGTTAGGCTCCTGCTCGACCAGATACAGCGCCACCTCGGGATGGAGTCGGACCGAGAGCTGGCGCTCCTTGTGATCGGCGCCGGCGCGTCTGAGCGACCGCTCCATCCGCCGCACCACGACCTCCGGCCGAAACACCCGGCCCGTGCCGCTGCAGGTCGGGCATTCGATCGTCATGGACTGCCAGAGCGACGGCCGGACGCGCTGGCGCGTCATCTCGATCAGGCCGAGCTCGGACACGGCGAACGCCCGGGTCCGCGCGCGGTCGCGGCCCAGATGCGTGCGGAGCTCCTGGAGGACCTTGTCGCGATTCGACTTGGTCTCCATGTCGATGAAGTCCACCACGATGATGCCGCCGATGTCGCGCAGGCGGATCTGGCGCGCGACCTCGCGCGCCGCTTCCAGATTAGTGCGCAGGATCGTGCTCTCCGGATCCCGCTTGCCGGTATAGCGGCCGGTATTCACGTCGATCGAGATCAGGGCTTCGGTCGGCTGAATGATCAGATAGCCGCCCGTCGGCATGTCGACCCGCTGCTTGAAGAGGTTCCGGATTTCCGCCTCGATGTCGTACGCATCGAACAGCGGCGCCTCGTCGCCATACAGCTTGACTTTGGTCAGGAGATCGGGATCGATCTGCTTCAGATACTGCTCGATCTCGTTGTAGAGCAACTTGGAATCGACGAGCAGGAGGTCGACCTTGTCGGACAGGAGATCGCGGACGATCCCGCGCGTCAGGCTGGTCTCCCGCTGCACGAGCGCCGGCGCCCGGCCCGACGACGCCTTGCGCTGGATTTTCTTCCAGAGACCGACCAGATGGTCGATCTCCCGCTTGCAGTTCGCCTCGGTCAGGTCGTCGGCGACCGTGCGGATGATCCAGCCGCCCGAGTCCGCGGGCACGAGCTTCGTGACCATGTCGCGCAGCCGGCCGCGCAGCTCGCGCGATTCGATCTTGCGCGAGACGCCGACCTTCGACGCGAACGGCATGTAGACGAGGAAGCGACCGGCGAGCGAGACCTGGGCCGTGACGCGCGGTCCCTTGGTGCCGATGGGTTCTTTGATGACCTGGACGAGCTTGGTCTGACCGCGCTTCAGCTCGTCGGCGATGTTGGGAGCCGGGCGACGACCGCGCTGCGGCGGGCGGCCGCGGCGATTGCCAACCGTCGGCGCCGCGCCCTTCCCTTCGGTTCGACCGTTGCCGCCGCCGTCGTTGCCGTTGCCGTTCTCATCGTCATCATCCGGCTCACGGTCTTCGGGATCTTCGTCCTCTTCCGCCTCGATTAAATCGGAGGCGTGGAGAAAGGCGCTCTTTTCGGCGCCGATATCCACGAACGCGGCCTGGATGCCGGGCAGAACGGCTTCGACTTTGCCGACGTAGATGTCGCCGACCGAACGGCGGGAGTCAGGACGATCGACCAGCAGCTCAACAAGACGGTCGTCCTCGAGAATGGCCACGCGGGTCTCCCGCGGGCTTCCTGAGATCAATATTTCGCGCTTCAAAGCAGTCACCCTCGCGCCCAGGCGGGAAGCACCCGTCGGGGAGCCTGTGGTTATCCCAGCAATAGTCCAACTCGCCCCGCCTATTTGGCATAGGCAGCGGCAGTTCGATGAGTCGATTGGTCAGGCGGCTGAGAGACGCCAAAGTCCAATGCATGCAGGTAAACTAGGACGCCTGCGGAGGCGGGTCAATCTATGAGGCTGCCGAGGAGCTGGCGGGCGATCACGATTCGCTGGATTTCACTGGTTCCTTCGCCGATTTCGCAGATCTTGGCGTCCCGCATCATGCGCTCGACCGGGTACTCCGTCGTGTAGCCGTAGCCCCCGTGGAGCTGCACCGCCTTGGTCGTCGCCCGCATGCAGAGCTCCGACGCGTACAGCTTCGCCATCGCCGCTTCCTTCTTGAAGGGATGGCCGTGCTGCTTGAGCCAGCCGGCATGATAGACGAGCTGCGTCGCCGCTTCGATCTCGGTCGCCATGTCGGCGAGCGCGAAATGCACCCCCTGGAAGCTCGCGATCGGCCGGCCGAATTGCTTGCGCGTGGACGTGTAGGTGAGGCATTCCTCGAGCGCCCCTTCGGCGAGCCCAAGCGCGAGCGCCGCGATGCCGATGCGTCCGCCGTCGAGCGTGTGGAGGAATTGCCGGAAGCCGTTGTTCACGGGACCGAGCACGTTTTCCTTGGGGACGACCGCGTCCTGGAAGATCAGCTCGCGCGTGTCCGACGCGCGCCACCCGAGCTTGTCTTCCTTCTTCCCCGAGAGCACGCCGCGGTGCTTCGGCAGCTCGGCCGCGTGACCGATGCCGACGCGCTTTGCCTCCTCGAGGTCGCAGGTGTCCTTGGCGACGATGAACGCGGTGATCCCGTGCGTGCGCTTGGCGCTCTGGTCGGTCCGCGCCGTGACGCAGAAGATCTCGCCGACGCCGGCGTGCGTGATGAAGATCTTCGAGCCGTTGAGGACGTAGTGGTCGCCCTTGTCGACCGCGACGGTCTTGGTGCCGCCCGCGTCCGACCCGGCGCCCGGCTCCGTCAGGCCGAACCCGCCGAGGACCTTTCCGCTCGCCAGGAGGGGTACGAACCGTTTTTTCTGCTCCTCGGTGCCGAAGTCGACGATGGGCGAGGTGCCGAGCGTCGTGTGCGCGCTGATCGTGATGGCGTGGCTCGCGTCGACCTTCGCCATTTCATGGATAACGGTGATGTACGACAGGTAATCCATCCCCGAGCCACCCAGCTCTTCCGGCCACGGAATGCCGAACAGTCCGAGCTCCGCCATCTGCTTGACATTGGCCCAGGGAAATTTGCTTTCGAGATCGTACTGGCGAGCGGTTGGTTTGACGATGGTGTTCGCGAAATCGCGGACCATCTCCCGGACCTGGAGGTGGTGCTCGGAGAAGTAGAGGCTGTCGTGCATGGAAAAAATATAGACGGTAGGGGACGGTAAGGGACGGTAAGGGACGGTAAGGGTCAACCCTCGCCGAAGTACTCGAGGATCAGCTCACGATGTCTCCGGCGAGCTTCCACGTAGCGCCGCATCGGCGGCGCAATGTTGCCCCAGGCGAAGTCCTCGGGTCGCCACAGAACGAGACACTCCGCCGCCTTCCCGTCGCGCCCCGCCCTCCCTGCCTCCTGATAGTACGCCTCGAGCGTCGGCGGCGGTCCCCAATGCAGTACCTGCCGGACGTCCGGCTTGTCGATGCCCATGCCGAACGCGCTCGTCGCCACGATGACGTGCACGTGATCCGCCAAGAACGCCCGCAGCACGCGACGTCGCGTCCCCGCCGTCAAGCCAGCGTGATAGGGCGCGGCCCGCACACTCGAGCGAAGCAACGCGCGTGTGATCAGCTCGGTCAGGCGGCGGGTTGGTGCATAGACCAGGGTCGCTCCATCACCTTCGCGCGCGCGCGCGCGAATCAGCGTGAAGCGTTCCCGGTCGGTCCGCACCCGCTGGGTCGCAAAAACGAGATTGGGGCGATCGAACGACGTGACCACGACGTGCGCATCGGGAATGCGCAGCACCTTCAGAATGTCGGCGCGCGCTGCCGGCGTCGCGCTTCCAGTCAGCGCGATCGTCGGTGGATGTCCGAGCTGCGCGCGAAACACGCCGAGTCGGCGATAGACCGGACGGAATTCGTTTCCCCATTCGGTGATGCAGTGCGCCTCGTCGATGGCGAGGAGCGCGACGGCGGTGCGAGCCGCGACGAGGCGCCGGGTGAGCGAGGCCAGTCGCTCCGGCGCGCAATACAGCAGCGCGAGGCGTCCCGTTGTCGCGGCATCCAGCACGACGCGCCGTTGGTCGTCGGGGAGCTGGCTGTTCACGTAAGCCGCCGCGATGCCCCGCCGTCGCAACGCTCCGACCTGGTCCTGCATGAGCGAGATCAGCGGCGAGATGACGACCGTCAGCCCTCGACCCAGCAGCGCGGGGACCTGATAGCAGAGCGACTTGCCCGCGCCCGTCGGCAGGACGGCGAGGACATTCCTCCCCGCGAGCAGCGGGCCGAGCACCTTGAGCTGGTGCACGCGGAACCGCGGATGGCCGAATCGGTTTTCCAGGACCGCTCGCGCAGCATCGAGACCCACGTCAAACGTCGCCACGTCGCACGAAACACCGTTTTCCCCGGAGCCCCCCTATCCCAAAAGCGCGGCACGGGGCACGTTTACGCGTCATGGCTCCCACTCCTTTACTGATGGCGATCATGCTCGCGCAGACGTTTCAGTACCCTGCCGCCCACAAAGGCGACGTCGTCGACGACCACTTCGGGACGAAAGTCGCCGATCCCTACCGCTGGCTCGAAGACGTGGACGCCCCAGACACCCGGGAGTGGGTCGCAGCGGAGAACCAGGTCACGTTTTCGTATCTCGAGCAGCTGCCGGAGCGCGAGCGGATCCGGCGCCGGCTCACCGAGCTGTGGGACTATCCGAAGTACGGCGCGCCGTTCAAGAAGGGCGGCCGCTATTTCTTCTTCAAGAACTCAGGGCTGCAGAATCAGGCGGTGCTCTATATGCAGAGCTCGCTGACGGCGGAGCCGCAGGTGCTGCTCGATCCGAACACGCTGTCGGCCGACGGCACCGTGGCGCTGTCGACGCTCGCCTTCTCTGATGACGGTTCGCTGCTCGTCTACGGCACGTCGGGGAGCGGCTCGGACTGGCAGGAATTCCATGTGCGCGATGTGGCGAGCGGGCAGGACCGCGCCGACCACCTGAAGTGGATCAAATTCTCCGGCGCGGCGTGGACGCACGACGGCGCGGGCTTTTTTTACAGCCGCTACCCCGAACCCGCCGCCGGTACCGATCCCCTGCTCGCCGCCAACCACAACCAAAAAGTCTATTACCACAAGCTTGGCACCGATCAAGCAACCGACCGGCTCGTCTATGAGCGGCCCGATCATCCCGACTGGGGCTTCAGCGTCGAGGTGAGCGACGACGGCCGCTACGCGGTCTACTCCGTGTGGCTGGGCACCGACCGGCGCAACCGGATCTACTATCAAGACCTCGGCGATGCGCGGCAGCCACGCGTCGATGCGCCGGTGGACCGGCTGTTGGACGCGTTCGACGCGTCATACGGCTTTGTGGGCAACGATGGGCCGACGTTCTTTTTCCAGACCGACAACGCGGCGCCGCGAAGCCGGATCGTCGCCGTCGATACGCGCCATCCCGAGCCCGCCGCGTGGCACGAGCTCGTGCCGCAGGCGCCCGACGTCATCGAAGGCTCGCAGATCGTGCACCGCACGTTTGTCGTGCGCTACCTCCACGATGCGTCCTCGCAGCTCAAGCTGTTCGCGCTCGACGGCACCCCCGCCGGCGACGTGCCCCTCCCGACACTCGGCTCCATCGCGCAGGTGACGGGCGAGCCCCGCGACAGCGAGATGTTCTACGCCTTCACGTCGTTCCTGTATCCGACGACGATCTTCCGGCACGACTTCCGGACCGGCCAGTCGGCGGTCTTCAAGGCGCCGGAGATCGCATTCGACGCGTCGCAGTACGAGACCGTGCAGGTCTTCTATCGCAGCAAAGACGGCACGCGCGCGCCGCTGTTCTTGACGTACAAGAAAGGGTTGAAGCGGGACGGCTCGAATCCGACGTACCTGTACGGGTACGGCGGCTTCAACGTCAACATGACGCCCGGTTTTTCGATCGGCGTGCTCTCCTGGCTCGAGATGGGCGGCGTGTACGCGCAGGTGGTACTCCGCGGCGGCTCGGAATACGGCGAGGAGTGGCACCAGGCGGGCATGCACGAGCACAAGCAGAATGTGTTCGACGACTTCATCGCCGCGGCCGAGTATCTGATCGCGGAGGGCTACACGTCGCCGCCGAAGCTTGCGATCGGCGGCGGATCGAACGGCGGTCTCTTGATCGGCGCCGTGCTGAATCAGCGGCCCGAGCTGTTCGGCGCCGCGCTGCCGGCGGTCGGCGTGATGGACATGCTGCGGTTTCACAAATTCACCATCGGCTGGGCCTGGGTGACCGAGTACGGTTCGGCCGACAGCGTGGCGCAGTTTCCGTATCTCTACCGGTACTCGCCGCTGCACAACATCAAGCCCGGGACGCATTATCCGCCGACGTTGATCACGACCGCCGACCACGACGATCGCGTGGTGCCCGGACACTCCTTCAAGTACGCGGCCACGCTCCAGGCGGCGCAGGGCGGATCGGCGCCGATTCTGATTCGCATCGAGACGAAAGCGGGACACGGGGCGGGAAAGCCCACCGCGAAAATCATCGAGGAACAGACCGATCGCTGGGCGTTCCTCGTTCACAACCTGCACATGCAGTTGCCGGCGCCCGCTCCGACGGCGCCGCGGCCCTAGGAGGGCACGCGCATGCCCAAGGTGGCTTGTTCGCTGTGTGAGAATCAGGTCGAAGGCCGGACGCTCGCGTCCCCGCAGAAGCTCGAGAACCGGATCCTCGACATCATCAAGCAGGACCGGCCCGACTGGGAAGGCAAGCGCGGGATCTGCCCGAGCTGTCTCGAGCAGTACCGCGCCAAGAAGTTCGTCGGATACCTCGAGGCCGAGTATCAGAAGCTGTCGGAGCTCGAGCACTCGGTGGTCTCGAAGATCACGCGGCGCGGGCGCGTCAGTAAGCTCGTGCATCAAGATCTCGAGACGCAGATGACGTTCGGCGAGCGCGTCGCCGATAAAGTGGCGCAATTCGGCGGGAGCTGGCGGTTCATCCTGATCTTCGGCGGGATTCTCGTCGTCTGGATGACGATCAACAGCTACGTCATTCTGAAGCGCCCCTTCGATCCGTATCCGTTCATCCTGCTGAACCTCGTGCTCTCGACGCTCGCCGCGCTCCAGGCGCCGGTGATCATGATGAGCCAGAACCGCCAGGCGCATAAGGACCGGATGCAGGCGAATCAGGATTACGAGATCAACTTGATGGCCGAGATTGAAATTCGGGATTTACACGACAAGCTGGATTCGCTGCGGTTCAAGCAATGGCACGAGCTGTGGCACATTCAGAAGCGTCAGATCGAGCTGCTGGAGCATTTGTGCGAGCGGCACGCGAATCCGGAGGCAAAGCTACCGGTGCCGACGCCGTATGTGCCCCCGGAATTGTGAGGGGAGGGGACGGGAGGGGACGGTAGGGGACGGTAG
>DATDEZ010000063.1:0-17109 GCA_036522875.1 Gemmatimonadales bacterium
CGGCTCGCGCTCAGCGAGGAAGCCGCGAAGCGCGCCGAAGCGGTGATGCGCGACGCCCGCGACCTCGCCGAGCGCACGGCCCGCGCGCGCTCGGCCTTCCTCGCGAACATGAGCCACGAGATTCGGACGCCGATGAACGCGGTGCTCGGATTCGTGGAGCTGATCCTCGATACCGAGCTGACGAGCGAGCAGCGCCGCGCGCTCGAGCTCGTGCGCTCGTCGTCCGAGGCGCTGCTGATGATCCTGAACGACATCCTCGATTACTCGAAGATCGAGGCCGAGCACCTCGAGCTCGAGTCGATTCCGTTCGACGTGGCGAAGCTCGTCCATGCGACGGCGAGCCTGCTGGCCGTGCGCGCGCGCGAGAAGCATCTCGAGCTTCTCGCCGACGTGACGCCGGAAGTGCCGCGCGCCGTGCGCGGCGATCCCACGCGGCTGCGGCAAGTCCTCATGAATCTGATCGGCAACGCCATCAAGTTCACCGAGCAGGGCGAAATCGTCGTTTCGGTCACGACGGCGCTGGCGGGGGACGATCGTGTCGAGCTGCGGTTCGAGGTCCGCGACACCGGCATCGGGATCGCGCCGGAACATCTCGCCCACGTCTTCAAGGAATTCACGCAAGCGGACGCGACCATGACGCGGCGCTACGGCGGCACGGGACTGGGCCTCGCGATTTCGCAGCGGCTCGTCCGCCTGATGGGCGGCGAGCTCTCCGTGCAGAGCGAAGTGGACCGCGGCAGCACATTCGCGTTCACGCTCGCCTTCGCGGCCGAGCTCGCGCCGCTGCTGCGGCCGACTCCACTCGCCTCGCTGGGCGGACGGCGCATGCTCGTCGTCGACGATAATCAGACGAACCGGCGCATCCTGCGCGAGATGCTGGCGGCCGAGGGCGTCAAGATCGATGAGGTCGCGACGGCCGCTGAAGGACTCGACGCGCTGCGCCGCGGGCGTTACGACCTCGCCATTCTCGACGTGCAGATGCCCGACATGGACGGCTTCCAGCTGGCCGAGCGGGTGCGCGGCGATGCAACGATCGCGCGCACGAATCTCCTGATGCTGACGTCGGCCGGTCAACGCGGCGACGGCGAGCGTTGCCGCGAGCTCGGCATCCGCGGCTATCTGACGAAGCCGCTGTCGCGCGCCGATCTACTCGAGGCGCTGGGAACGGTGCTCACGCAACCCCCGGAGGACGGTGGCGCCGACGTCGTCACGCGGCACACGATCGCCGAATCGCGCCGCTCGCTGCGCGTGCTGCTCGCGGAAGACAACCCCGTGAATCAGCAAGTCGCCGTGGCCATGCTCGTGAAACGCGGCCATGAGGTCCATGTCGCGGGCAACGGGCGCGAAGCGCTCGATGCCGTGCGCGAACGCGACTATGACGTGGTGTTGATGGACATCCAGATGCCCGAGATGGACGGCTTCGAAGCCACGGAGGCGATCCGCGCGCTTCCCAAGGGAAAAGACCTTCCCATCATCGGACTCACCGCGCATGCCCTGTCGGGCGAGCGCGAGCGCTGTCTCGCGCGCGGCATGTCGGAGTATCTCGCCAAGCCGTTCAAGGCGCACGAGCTCTTTGCCCTCGTGGAGAGCGGCGCGGAGCAGCGCGCCGAGGTTCCCGCGACGCCTCCCGCCGCCGTCCCGCCGGTGGACATCGAAGGATTTCGCGCCACGTTGCGCGAAGCGGGGGCCGAGGAGGCACTGTACTCGATCGTCGATACCTACGTCCGCCAGGCCCCCGACCGACTGGCCGCCCTGGCCGCCGCGGTGGCGAGCGGCACGGGCGCCGATATCGCGAAAGCGGCGCACGTGTTTCGGGGAGCGTCGGCAACGATCGGTGCCCGCGCGCTGGCGGAGCTGCTCGCGCAAATCGAGACGGTCGCGCGCGCGGGCAATATAGAGGAAGCACGGGAAAGCTTCGAGCGCGCGAGCCCCGTCGCGCACGCCGTGATCGAGTACCTGCGGCAGCAACGCCCGTCGCTCATGGAGGCCTGATGCAGATCCTGCTCGCCGAGGACGACGCCGTTGCCGGACGTACGCTGACCGCGATCCTGACCGCGCAGGGTCATGAAGTGACGGCCGTGGACAACGGCGTCGATGCCTGGGGGCTGTGGAGGGTCTCGCGGCACCGCATCATCGTCTCCGACTGGCTGATGCCGGCGATGGACGGCATCGAGCTCTGCCGCAAGATCCGCTCGCGGCCGCCGGGGCCCTACACCTACTTCATGATGCAAACGATCCGCACCGGACTCGCCAATTTCCTCGAGGCGATGCAGGCCGGCGTGGACGACTTCATCACCAAGCCGATCATCCCCGAGGAGCTCGTCGCGCGGCTCAACGTCGCCGAGCGGATCCTCGGCCTGCGCGAGGAGCTGATGACGCTCGAGGGGTTATTGGCGATGTGCAGCTACTGCAAGCGCATTCGCGACACCGACGGCGCGTGGACGCCGCTCGAGCGCTACGTCGAAGCGCGGTCGGCGGCGCGGTTCAGCCACGGCGTGTGCGAGGAGTGTTACGAGAAATATCTGAAGCCGCAGGTCGAAGAAGCGTAGCAATCGGGGCGGCGGGATTCGAACCCGCGACCTCCTGGTCCCAAACCAGGCGCGCTACCGGACTGCGCCACACCCCGATACGAACAGTGCAAGACGCCACGTTGCGAGTTGCAAAGCTACTACGTCGAGCGTCGGAGTAGTACCTCGATCAAGGCTCGAAACGCGCGACCGCGGTGCGAGACACGATGTTTCGCCGGGGCGGGCGCCTCGCCAAAGCTCATCTTCAGATCGGTCGAAAAAAACAACGGATCGTAGCCGAACCCGCCGGCACCGCGCGGTTCCTTCAAAATGAAGCCGTCACACGTGGCCTCGACGATCTCCGGCACGCTGCTCGGCGTCGCGAGGAAAGCAACCACACAGCGGTAGCGGGCACCGCGCTCAGGCTCCGCCACGTGCGCGAGCTGCTCGAGCATCAGCCGGTTGTTGTCGGCATCCGATCCTGTCGCCGACCAGCGTGCGGACCGCGGTCCTGGCGCGCCGCCCAGGGCATCGACCTCGAGGCCGGAGTCGTCGGCAATCGCGGGCAGGCCGGCGCGCGTTGCATAGTACCGGGCTTTGGCGACCGCGTTTTCCGCGTAGCTCATGCTGCGCTCGAGATCGGCTTCCTCGGGCAGCGGCTCGAGCAGCCGATCGGCGGGGAACGAGATCTCGAACGGCAGACCCGCGAACAGCTCGCGAATCTCGCGCGTCTTGCCGGCGCTGCGCGTGCCGATCAACAATTCCATCGTCACCGCCCGCGCAGCTTGTCGAGCAGGCCGGTCGTCGATTTGCCACTCACGAGCGGAACCCGAATCACGCGGCCTCCCCAGCTTTCGACGTCTGTGGCGCCCACGATGTCGGCCGGCGCGTAGTCGGCGCCCTTCACGAGCACGTCGGGCTTGAGCCGGCGGATCAGCGCGAGCGGCGTGTCTTCGTCGAACAGCACCACGCAGTCGACGGCGGCGAGCGCCGCGAGCAGTCGGGCGCGCTCGGCTTCGGGCACGAGCGGGCGGTCCGCCCCTTTCCCCAGCCGCCGCACGGAGACATCGGTGTTGAGCCCCACGACGAGGGCGTCGCCGGCCGCGCGCGCCGTCTCGAGCAGCGCCACATGTCCGGCGTGCAGCAAATCAAAGACCCCGTTGGTGAAGACGACTCGGCCCTGAGCGGCGCGCCAGACCGCGGCGGCCTCGGCCGTGCGAACTTTCGTGGCGGTGTTCAGAGCGGCTGTGTCGCTCTGGGATGGAACGTGAACGTATGCTTGAACAACGGCAGCGACACGCTCTCACTGTACTGCGTCTGGATCACGATTTCGCGAGGCGACGCCGTCCGCTCGATCCGCAGGGACTGGTCCCCGGCCGACTCCGGCAGACCGATCTCGTCGACCGCCGTCTGAATGCGCCGCCGGATCGTGCCGTCATCCAGCCCGGCGGACAATCGCGCCTCGCTCTGCATCTCGTCGAGCAGCCGGTAATAGCGGAAATACACTTCCCCGATGTTGACGCCGTAGTAGAGCGCCGCGACGAAAATGAGCAGCGTGAACAGACAGCCGCTCGAGCTTGCGCCGCGGCGCGACCTCACCATTGCGAGCGGGCTCCGTCGACGATCTGGTCTGCGAGCTTGAGCAGCGCGAGACGCCGGCCCTCCTTCTCGTTCCCCGGACTGTACTCGCCGTCCACGAGCAGGCCGGGATGCTTCCAGACGGTCGTGCCTTCGCGCTGGTTGACGATCTCGACGTCCACCGTGAGCTGCACTTTGCGCTTCGTGACGATGGCGGTGCCCTGCCCCGGCTGGAGCGCGGTCGGGACGTCCGGATCGTAGCGCACCACGCGGCCGCGCACGATCGCGTCGGCGGTCGCTTCGGTTGCGAGCCGCAAGCCCAGCCGGTCCTCGAGCGCGCGGCGCACGGCGTCGCTCACTTCCTGCGTCAGCGCCGGCTCAGGGGTGTCGTTGTCGAACGGTAGAATCGCGACGGTTTTGACGTTGGGGAGGGTGCCGCCGGCAAAGCCGTAGAGACAGCCCGCCAGCAGCAGCGTGGCGGCGCTAGCGACGACTGCGCCAAAGCGCCGGCGCGATGACGGCCGCGGTATCGACGACGCCAACGGTGAGCTCAAATCGCGCGTCCCCCGAGCCTTTCGATGCCTGCGGCATGTCCACCCGAGCACTGGCGGGATGACTGCGCGCGTCGAGTTGCGCGCGACTCCGCGCGACGATCTTGCCCGCTCGCCGCCATTCGGCCTCCAGGATGGACTCGCGGCCGGCGCTGTCGGTCACGACGTAATCCAGCGTGTCCTCGGCCTGCGCGAAGCGCCACACGATGCGCCGTCGGCCGTGCGTCGAATCGCCGACCTGGGCTCCCAGAATCGCGGCGTCCTCGGCCGGCGGGCGAACCATCGCGAACGCCGCCCACAACATCGGAATCGCGGGGACGAGCGATCGAAAATCCTTGTCCGGATCGGCCCATGCCACGGAGTCGCCGATGATCACCGCCGCCCCGCTGCCGAGTCCCAGCGGCCCCGAGTAATCGAACCGCAGTGAATCGGGCGGCGCGATCCGCGCCGTGCCACGTCCCGCGTACTTCACCCGCTCGTCCTGATACCGCCAGCGGAACCGGATCAGCGTCGGCGCGCGCGGCAGGCTCGCGCGGCTCCAGTCGAGCGCGCTGTCGCGACTCGCCGGCGCGAGCGGCATTGGCACGAGCGGCGCCGGCGCGCCGGGTCCCGGACATGCCGTCAGTGACGCACACGCGCCAATGTAGAGAACCAGCCGCCGCAGGGTCAATAGTTGAACCCAAAGAAGAAGTCGACGAAGCGCCGCCCGCGCGAGCTCTCGGGCAATCCGTAGAGCGCGGGATCCGACGTCGCGAGCCGATAGCCGATGTCGAGCCGCAACACGAGGGGCGGCCCGATCGGCATCCGCAGACCCAGACCGCTCGAGCCCAGGACGCCGCGCTCGGTCGTGGAGCGCGACCACGCGCGGCCGTAGTCCACGAACAACGCGCCCTGGACGCCGGGGAAGCGCGCGGCGCCGAACGGGAAACCGATCGTCAGAAAGTCGAGGATGGGAAAGCGATACTCGGCGTTGACCATCCACGCGTCGGTGCCGGCGACGTAGCCGTAGCGCGGATAGCCGCGCAGGCCCCACGACCCGCCGATGCTGATGCGCCGCGGCCGCTCTCCCCCCGAGGCATAGCCCTGGACGCGCACCGCGACGGCGCTGTTGAGCGAGACGCGCACGTATTTGCGGACGTCGGCCGCGAGCAGCCAGGAATCGAAGCGGCCGTTCGAGAGATCGTTGACGAGACCGCCGGTGAGATTGTAGCGCTCGCCGTCGATCGGCCCCGTGGGCAGCCACAGCGTGTTGTCTTTGACGTACGACAGATAATTGGAGGCGAGCCAGCCGATGCGCCGCGGCTCGTCGACGTCGGGTGAGAGCAGATCGAAGCGGTCGGAGCGCTCGATGCGATATTCGCCGACGATGCGGCGGAAGCGCGTGAAGGGATACCGCACCTGCGCGAACGCGCCGTAGGACTTCTCCTCGAACAACGTGTTGAAATCGCCCTCGTAGAACAGGCCGCGCTGGCGGAACGCGCCGACGCCCCAGTTGATGCGCCGCGACTGATTCAGATAGAACGCGCTGCCGCTCACGTTGTCGAGCAGGCTGCCGAACCCCGCCGTCTGGAACGACGACAGCGTGAGAAAGACGAGATGATCGGACAGCAGGTCGCTGAAGACGAACACGGCGCCCTGCGCCGAGCCGAGTCCGGGAGCGACGGCGGCGTCCCCGGCGGCGAAGTCGAGACTGAATTTCCGCTCGTACGGCGTGCCGTCGGCGCGCGCGTATTGCGGATGCGACAGCTCGCCCCAGGTCCACGACGCGGCCGGCAGGCTGTCGGCGTTGCCGAGCGCGAACGTGCTCGTGGAGTCCGCGAGCGGTTGCGCGACATAGATATTGAAGCTCAGATCGGCGAACGCGCCGAACAGCAGGCCGCCGTGCGGTCCGGGCACCCACTGCGGATCGAAGGCCCCGTTGATCGTGCGTGTCTCGCGCCGCCCCTGCCCCGTGAGGTCGATCGAATACACCTGGAACGTGCTGTCGCGATCCGAGGCGAAGTAAATGCGCGACCCGCCCCAGCGCGGCGCTTCGTCGCGCCAATCGCCGTACGTGAGGTAGCGAATCGCGCCGCTCGCGAGATCGAGCGCGAACAGGTTGTGCGCGCCGTCTTTGCCGAACGCCGTGCGATCGGACGAGAACACCACCGTCTTGCCGTCGGGGCTGATCGTCGGATCGATGTCCTCGTAGCGGTCGGACGTCAGGCGCTCGAGCCGGCCGGCGCCCGCGGAATCGCCCGGATCGGCGAGCCACAGGCGATACAAGTCGGAATAGCCCGAGATCGACAGGCCGCTGAACACGACGCTCTTGCCGTCCGGCGCCCAGGCCGGCGAGAGGATCGAGACGAGCTCGGGGAACTGATACCGGCCGACGATCTTGCTACGCTTCAGGCCCCAGAAGAACAGCGCGTCGCGCTCCTCGTACTTGCTGCTGAACGCCGCGACCCCCTGCGGATTGACGTCGATGCGCGATTCGAAAAAGTGGAAGGACTCGAACTGCTCGCTGTTCTCTCCCTGCACGACCGCGTGCTTGCCGCGGCCCGCGAGCGTCTGCGCGTAGATCGTCGTGTAGCCGCTCGAGGGCGAGAAAAACAGGAACGACGGCATGGTGTCACCGGGCAGCTGATAGGCCGTCGGCTTGATCGCCAGCTCGGTGAGCTTTCGGGCCGTGACTGCGAGCGGCGGCTGGCTCGCGACCGCCGGGTAATAGCGCTGCCGCATCCAGTACTGCCATTCCTCGGACAGCTGCGAGATCGTGCGCCCGTACACGCCGAAGAGCGCGGCGTCGAAGCTCGAGTACTTCCAGATGTCGTTGTACAGCTCGAGAATCCGCCATTCGCCGTAGCGCTCGGTGAGAAAATGGTGGATGCTGCCGCCGACCGGGTACACGAGTCCGCCGTACGCGTACGTGAGCTCCGGCAGGGTCGGCAGTCGCCCCGCGATCGTCATGTCGCGCAGAACCATCTCGTCGCGGCTGTCTTCACCGGCTGAGAAGAATTCGGCGAGGCCTTCGGTCCACCACAGCGGTAGTCCCGCCTGCCGAAAGCGCGGATAGCGCGCGAAGACCTGCGTGGCGATGCTGAGCTGGAAGACGTGCACGAGCTCGTGGCGGATCGTGTGCCGAAACTCGGCGTAGCTGCCGCGGAACGGGAGCGTCACGCGTCGCTTCAAGAACTCGGTGACGCCGAGCAGCCCTTCCGGCGGGATGAACGGCAGGATGTTGGTCTGCTCGAAGTCGGTGTGCGACGCGTAGACGATGAGCGGGATCCGCTGCGTGACGGCGTGACTGAAGCGGCGCTCGAGCGCGTCGTAGCTCTCTTCCGCGTACGCGAGCGCGACGCGGCCGAGCTCTTCTTCTTCCGGATAGTAGTAAAGATCGACGTGCTCGCCGCGCAGCACGCGCCAGTCGAAGCGCCGGTACTGAATCTTGTTCTGCCCGAAGTTGCCGTACTGCGCGTGCAGCGATCCGACGAGTCCGATCCCCACGGCCAGCGCGACGAACATGGCTCGCTTCATCTATGAATGCTCCTGATTCGGTCGCCCTGCCCCACGCCGTTCACCACCACGGCCCCGCCGACCACATGCCCGAAGATCGTGTAGATGCCGTCCAGATGGGGCTGCGCCGACTGCGTGATGAAATACTGGCTGCCGCCCGTATCCGGCCCCGACAACGCCATCCCGACACTCCCTGTCTCGTAGCGGACCGGGTTGATCTCGTCCCGCAGCACGAACCCCGGCCCGCCCCAGCCGTCGCCCCGCGGATCGCCGTCCTGAATCACGAAGTTGGGGACGACGCGATGCCACCGCGTGCCGTCGAAATATCGCCGATCCACGAGCGCCATGATGGCCGCGACTGTCAGTGGGGCTTCGCCCGGCAGGAGCTCGATGTCGAGCGTCCCGCGATCCGTCTCCAGGACGACGTGCGGATTGGTGCCGGCCAGCGACGGCAGGAGCCAGCGTCGCGCGACGTCGCGGTAGTCGGCCATCGTGCGACCGGTCGCGATCGGCAAGACGGGCCCCCACGCATCACGCGTGTCCGGAAGCGTATCGGCGGCCAGTCGGCGGACCAGGTAGTCGTCGGGTCGCGACACGACCGATACGAACTTGGTCGCGACACGCAGCCGTCCGGTCGGCGAGCCGGCGGCAATGGCGCCGAGCGCGGAGACCGCCGACAGGCGCGCGTCGTCGAATGGATCACCCTCGGCGCGCCGGTAGGCCGTCACGAGCAGATCGACGTCGTCCGCGCTCGGGTGACGCGCGACGATGTCGGCCGCCACGCTGCGCACGGCCGGGTCGGCATGCGCGAGGAGCGTGCGCGCGCGCGCGAGCAGCGCCGCGTCGGTATCGGGCACGATGCGCTCGAGTCCCTCGAGCACTTGCGCGACGACACGCCCATCGGGATCGGCGAGCAGCGGCTCGAGCTGCCCGCGCGCGCGCGCGGCGGCGAACGCCTCCGCAGCGACGCTGCGCCAGCGCCAGTCGGCATCCGCGGTGCGCGGGCTCGCGGCGGCGACGCCGGACGCGCTGTCGGCCTGCGCCAGCGCGATGATCGCCTGGCGCCTCAGCGCGAAGACGCTGCTCGTGACTCGCGGTCGCAGCGCCTCGAGCGCGGCGCTCCCTCGCAACAGGCCCAACGTCGTCTCCGCTTGCACGGCGACGCCAATGTCGCGGTCGAGCAGGAGCGGCGCGATCAATCCTGCAAACGTGGAATCGCGAAACGAGCCGAGCGCGCGGAGCGCGTTGATACGGAGATGGGCGTCGGGATCGTTGAGCAACGGCCGCAACGCGTCGGTGGCGCTGCGCGCGGTGACGCGCGCGCTGTCGAGCAACGCTTTCGACACGCCGCGCGCGGCGATCGTCCGGACGTCGATATCCGCGTCCGCGAGCCCGCGAATCAGCGCGGCGGCACCGGACGGTGCGCGCAGACGACCGAGCGAGAAAAGTGCGTGCCAGCGTGTCACCGCGTTCGTGGCATCGGCGTAGCGCACCAGATCCGGCACGGGCGCGCGGGTCTTCCCCAATCGCCAGGCCTCGAGCAGCGCCTGATCGATGACGGGCGCCGACGTGTTCGGCGACCCCGCGGCGAGGATGTCGCTCAAGGCCCGCGCGCCTTCGTCGCCGCCGATCTTCGCGATGGCCGTCACCGCCTCGAGCTGGGGCGGTCCCTGATCGGCCGGCGCGACCGCGCGGATGATCTCCTGCAGTCGTGGCACGGCGCGCGCGTCCTTCAACATTCCCAATGCGAATGCGGCGGCGGCCTGCACGGCCGGCGTCGAATCAGTCAGGAGGGGAATCAGCAGATCGATCGCGGCCGCATCGCCGATGCGGCCCGCCGCGAGCGCGCCCTGGCGCCGGATCGCGGGATTCGCGGAGGCGAGCGCTTCACGCACGGCCGCGGGGTCGAAGCGACGCGCATCGGACGCCGCCAGCAGCGCCGCCAGCACACCGACCGTCGCTTCGTCCGATTGTTGCGCCGCGAGAACCGCCGGGCGCAGACCTGCCAGCGCCAGCAGGAAGAGACTAGAGACGAACCGGGTCTGCCGTGGGCTCCAATAATTCACACACGTGCTCCGGAATGCGCGACAGCGTCTGTTGAGGGTTGAGCGCGATCAGCGACGTTTCGCCGGTGGCGAGCAGCTCGTCGGTCGCCGCCCGTTCGATCGCGTACCCGAAGATGACTCGGCGTGAGGCGAGGTCCCGCACCCAGCACCGCACTCGAATCATATCATCGTATCGGGCCGGTTGGCGGTAGCGAATGTGCACGTCTGTCACGGTGAGGTACGTCCCCTGCCCCTCGAGCTCCTTGTACGACATGCCGCGCTCGCGCATGTGCTCGGTGCGCGCCATGTCCATCCAGATGAGATAGTTCGCGTGATAGACGAATCCCATCTGGTCGGTCTCGGAATAATTCACGCGGTGCAGGACCGCGCTGATCACCGAGGGGTTACTCGCCGTACGGAATCCAGATGTTCTTTACTTCCGAGGCGTGCCGCAGGAACTCGCGGCCCTCGCCCAGGCGCGCATCGAGCCAGTCGCGCGCCCGAGCGGACGTCCAGGTGCGCTTCATGTTCGCGGCCGACGCGAGCTCCACCGCTTTCACGCCCGCCGCGTTGCCGAAGTACCACACGCCGTCCACGTCGTCATGCTCGGCCAACACCTTGGCGAGCGCGTCCTTCGCGCCCGTCACGACGTTGATCACCCCGTCCGGCACGTCGGACGTTTCGAGCACCGAGTAGAATTCAGTTGCCGCGATCGGATTCGGCTCGGACGGGACGACGATCACCGTATTGCCGACCGCGATGGCCGGCGCCACGAGCGACACGAAGCCGAGCAGCGGCGCTTCGTCGGGAGCGGCGATGCCGAGTACGCCGATCGGTTCGTTCATGGCGAGCGTGACACCGCGGATCGGCGTGTGATGCACCGCGCCGTCCCACTTGTCCGCCCAGGCCGCGTAGGTGAACAGGCGCGCGATGCTCGCGTCGAGCTCCGCGCGACCCACCCGTGCGGCGAACTCGTCGCCCCGCGTCGCGAGATTCTCGGCGATGTAATAGAGGATCTGCGCGCGCAAATGCCCGCTGCCGCGTCCCCATCCGGCGGCCGCATGAGCGGCTTCGACCGCGTTCCGGATGTCCTTGCGGTTGCCTTCCGCTACTTCGCCGAGCACGCGGCCGTCGGCGCCGACAATCTTGCGGCTATAGCCCTGATCGGGGCGCGCCTGCTTGCCGCCGATGAAGAGCTTGTAGGTGCGATCGATCGGGGGGAGCCCGGATTGCGGATTGCGGATTGCCGATTGCGGATTGGATTTGTCGGGCTCATTTCGCAATCCGAAATCCACAATCGGCAATCGCAGATACTCCCACATCCCCTCGCGTCCACCTTCGCGCCCAAAGCCCGACTCGCGGTATCCGCCGAATCCCGCGGCCGCGTCGAACAGATTCGTGCAGTTGACCCACACGACGCCGGCCTTGAGCTTCGGCGCGACGTCGAGCGCGAGATTGATGTTCTCGCTCCACACGCTGGCGGCGAGGCCGTAGGGCGTGTTGTTCGCGAGCTCGACCGCCTCTTTCGGTGTGCGGAACGTCATGGCGACGAGCACCGGCCCGAAGATCTCGACCTGGGCGATCGTGGCGGCGGGCGAGACGTCCGTGAACAACGTGGGCGGGTAGAAGTAGCCCTCGGTCGGACACGCCCACGACGGCTGCCACATCTTCGCGCCCTCTTCGACGCCCTGCTCGACCAGCCCGCGGATCCTCTCGAGCTGCACGGGTGCGACGATCGCGCCCATGTCCACCGCTTTGTCGAGCGGTGAGCCGACGCGCAGCTTCTCCATGCGCGCCCGCAGTTTTTGGGTGAGCCGCTCCGCGATTCCCTCCTGCACGAGCAGCCGCGAGCCCGCGCAGCACACCTGGCCCTGATTGAACCAGATGGCGTCGACGACGCCTTCGACGACGCTGTCGAGATCGGCATCGTCGAACACGATGAACGGGCTCTTGCCGCCGAGCTCGAGCGTCAGCTTCTTGCCGCTGCCGGCGGTCGCCTTCCGAATGACGCGGCCGACTTCGGTCGAACCGGTGAACGCGATCTTCTGGACGTCGGGATGCTCGACGAGATGCTTGCCGGTCGTGCCGTCACCCGTCATGACGTTGAACACGCCGGGCGGCAGACCCGCGGCCTGCGCGATCTCCGCAAAGCAGAGCGCGGTGAGCGGCGTGAATTCCGCGGGCTTCAGGACGATGGTGTTTCCGGCGGCGAGCGCGGGCGCGACCTTCCAGGCCACCATCAGCAGCGGGAAGTTCCAGGGAATGATCTGGCCCACGACGCCGAGGGGCTCGTACCCGGGAAACTCGGAGTCCCGGAGCTGCGCCCAGCCGGCGTGGTGATAGAAGTGCCGCGCCACGAGCGGGATATCCAGATCGCGCGTCTCGCGAATCGGTTTGCCGTTGTCGAGGCTCTCGAGCACCGCGAGCAGCCGAGCGTGGCGCTGGACTTCGCGCGCGAGGGCGTACAGGTAGCGGGCGCGCGCGTGCGCGGGCAGCGCCGCCCAGCCGGGCGCGGCCGCGTTGGCCGCCGTGACGGCCGCGTCGACGTCCGCCTTGCTCCCCTGCGCCACCTGCGCGAGCACGGCTTTCGTCGCGGGATTGATCGTCTCGAAATACTGCCCGTCACTCGGCGCGGTCCACTTGCCCCCGATGAAATGCCCAAACCGCGCGTTGTCGTGCTGCTTCAGCCACGCGAGTGCCGGTGCGTCGCTCTCCGGCGCGGGCCCGTACTCCATCGTCTCGAAGATCTTGGCGACGGTGGTCATCAGACCATCGGGTGGCGGTGGGCAGCCGCATAGCGGCCGGTGACGAAGTGCTCGAGCTGGCGCTCGATGTCGGTCAGCAGCGAGCTGGCGCCCAGGCGGAACATGGCCGGCTTGAGCCAGCGGTCGCCCAGCTCTTCCTTCATAAGGATCAGCCACTCGAGCGCCTGCTTGGCGGTGCGGATGCCGCCGGCCGGCTTGAACCCGACCGCGCTGCCGGTCCGCTGCTCGTACTCACGGATCATGCGCGTCATCACGACGCCCACGGGAAGCACGGCGTTGACCGGCTCCTTTCCTGTCGAGGTCTTGATGAAATCGGCGCCCGCCATCATCGCGACCATGCTCGCACGCGCGACGTTCGTGAGCGTCGCCAGCTCGCCGGTACCGAGGATCGCCTTCATGTGCGCGCGGCCGCACGCGTCCCGAAACGCGCGGACCTCGGCATACAGCGCGGGCCAGTCGCCGGTGAGGACGTGCGCGCGCGTGATGACGATGTCGATCTCCTCCGCGCCGGCCGCGACGGATGCCTGCACCTCTTCGAGCCGCTGCGCGAAGGGATTGAGACCGGCGGGAAAACCGGTGGACACCGCGGCGACGGGAATGCCGGATCCTTCGAGGGCCTGGACCGCGGTCGGCACGAGGGCGTGATAGACGCAGACCGCGCCGACTTTGATGTCGAGGTGACCGACACCGAGCGCGTCGACCAAATCCGGCCGGAGCGGCCGCCGCGCCTTGGCGCACAGCCGGATCACGTTGCCCGGGGTGTCGTCCCCCTGGAGGGTCGTGAGATCCATGCACGTGATCGCGCGCAGGAGCCAGGCGGCCTGCCATTCCTTCTTTACAGTGCGGCGCGTGGGGATCGTCGCGGCGCGGCGCTCGACGGCGCTGCGGTTGACGCGCAGCGACCGGATCACGTCGAGGTCGAGCGGCATGCCCGAATTGCGGTCGTCCGTGGGAACCGGACGCGCCACCGGAATGGTCCTGAGCCGCTCCGACGTCACTTTCATGGCGGGAGAATGCGAACCGCCACCTCAAAAGTCAACGCGAAGCGGTGACCCCCGCCCCGGCACGGCACGCGGCGACCGCTTCAGGCGCCTGCGCGCGCAAACACTGTTCTTCCCGTTCCGGCCCGCTCGTCGTGATCGACAAGATCGCGGAGCCAAGCGCGTTGAAGCACGTCGTTGCGTCGACGGGGAGGTTACGGCTGTCGTTCGCCACGATGCGGCAGAGCGCGAAGCCGCCGTCGGTCGTGCCGGTCCAGTTCACGAGGGAGCGCGCCGCCCCGTCGTAGCAGGACGCGCGGTACGTCGGCGTGCCCTTGGCGCAGAGGTCGGCGGTCTTCTGCGGATCGCGCGCGGCATACGCCGTCACGTCCCGGCCCAGGCTCTCGTAGCACGAGGGGCGCATGTCGGCCGGCGCCTTGTCACACGACTTCGCCGCGGCGCCGATGTCGCCGTGATTCAGCCACAGCATGACCGACGTCTGGAGCTGGTAGCACGAGTAGAGATAGCGGTGCTCCATGATCGAGCACGGATAGAGAGGATCGGCAGGATCGATCGCCTTGAACGTCGTCTTCCCCATGTCCATGCCGGCCATCTCGTGATGCGAGTGACTCGCGAGCTCGCTGGCGGGATGATGGGGCTCGGTCGCGTTCACGAAGATTTCCATGAACACCCCACCGTAGCACGACGTCTGGTCCCACGCCTCGGCCAGGAGATCGCAGTCGGCGAGCGCGGGACGGGCGTCGTGGCCGTGGAACATCGTGAGACCATGTCCCATGCCGTGAATGCATTGGAAGAGCAGCGCGCGGCTGTACTCCGCAGTCTTGAACGGCTGACACAGTCCTTGAAGCTCCGGCGCCGTGATGCTGTCGCGGGACTCGAGATACGCCTGGACGAAGCCGTGCCGGCAGCCGGACGCCGAGCCGTCGCCGCAGGCCACGAAGGTGGACACGATGTCGGGATAGCGCGTGAACGACTCGATCCCGATGCCGTGCGCATACTCGTGCGCGTGCTCGGTCATGTATGGATCGGCGACCGCGAGCTGCTCCAGCGTCTTCATGGCGTCTGCGACGCCGTAGTCGGCGAGCCGCTCCGACAAAAGCT
Source organism: Gemmatimonadales bacterium (assembly GCA_036522875.1). Lineage (GTDB taxonomy): Bacteria > Gemmatimonadota > Gemmatimonadetes > Gemmatimonadales > GWC2-71-9 > 20CM-2-65-7. The sequence continues at coordinate 15,044 of DATDEZ010000063.1, forward strand.
GCGAATAGCAGTGCCGCTGCGCGTCACCGACGGCGCGGCGGCATTGCTGCCCGAGCCCCGAGCCCGGCCGAGCCAATTGATTGGCGGCGACACCGGTGACGGCCAGGATGACGAGGGCGATCAGAACCTTCGGCGTTTGCGTCATGGAAGAAGATTAATGTGCTTGCTTTGCCGGTTCCAGCTTCCTAAGCTTGGGCCGTGTCATCCCCGTCACAGACAACGCGCGTGCTTGCCGTCGCTGACGCGCACCTCGGCCAGGTGCCGGCGACGGTCGGCGCGGCCTTCCACGCGTTTCTCGATGAAGTGCCCCGCCCCGGCGACCACCTGGTCCTCACGGGCGACCTGTTCGACTTCTGGTTCGAGTATCAGAGCGTCATCCCCCGCAAGCACTTTGCCACGGTCGCCAAGCTGCAGGAGGTCCGGCGGCGCGGCGTGCCCATTACGTTCGTGGGCGGCAACCACGACCGCTGGGGCGGCTCCTTCTTTACCCGCGATCTGGGAATCGAGTTCTTCGGCGGTGAGGCCGAGCTGGACCTCGGCGGGCGGCGCGCGTTCATTGCGCACGGCGACGGCCTGACCGAGCAGCATTGGAGCGGCGCGCTGATGCATCGCGTCACGCGCCATCCGATCACGGTCGCGGTGTTCCGCGTGCTCCACCCGACGATCGGATTCTGGATCGCCGATCTATTCTCGCGCCACCTCGCGGATAACACAAAAGACCGGGCGGTACTCGACCGCGCGGCGGCGGCGCAGCGACGCTGGGCCGCGGACTTCCTGACCCGCCATCCCGCTATCGCGCTCGTCATCATGGCGCACACGCACCGCCCGGTCGTCGACCGGATGGCGGACGGGCGCATCTATGTCAATCCGGGAGCCTTCCTGGACGGCGGACGGTACGCCGAAATCACGGCCGCCGGCGTGGAGCTGAAGCAGTTCACAACGGCACGACTTCAACCTGCTTGACCTTCCCACCGAGAAAGAGCGCGCCGACGCGACGGAAGCGCGGCTCGTCGTCTGACACGACGAAGCGATGCTCGTGAGGCCCGCCACTCGCGAGTAGCCCCCGCCGCTCGAGCTCGCTCGCGACGACCTTCGCCGTCTCTTCCGCGGAATCCACGAGCGTGACGTCCGGACCCATGACGCGGGCGAGCAGCGGCTTGAGCAAGGGATAGTGCGTGCAGCCGAGGACGAGCACGTCGACCTTCGCCTGCTTCAGGGGCTCCAGGTATTCGCGCGCGATGAGCTCAGCGGCCGGGTGATCGAACCACCCCTCTTCGACCAGCGGCACGAACAGCGGGCAGGGCTGCGCGAAGATGCGCGCATCGGGCCGCAATGCTCTGATCGCGCGCTCATACGCGCCGCTCGCAATCGTCCCGGCGGTGCCGATGACCCCGATGACGCCGCGCTTGGTCGCGGCGACGGCGGCGCGCGCGCCCGGCTCGATCACGCCGACGACGGGCACGGGTGAGCGCTCTCGCAGAAACTCGAGCGCGTGGGCGGTGCTGGTATTGCACGCCACGACGACCGCCTTGACGCCGCGCTGCAGCAGGTACGCGAGAATCTCGGCGCTGTAGCGCCGCACGGTGTCCGGCGACTTCGGGCCGTAGGGCACACGGGCCGTGTCGCCGAAGTAGACGACCGATTCCTTGGGCAGCGTGTCGAAGAGTGCGCGCGCGACCGTGAGGCCGCCTACCCCGGAATCGAAGACGCCGAGCGGCGCCGCGGCGTCAGTCATGCAGCGGAATGGTCACGCCGATCCCGTTGGGGAACGCCTGAACCTTGAGATCGGGTGGGAAGTCCATCAGATGCCCGGAGACATACGCCTCCGCGCCCGAGAAGAGATGATTGAAGACCCACAACACGAGCCAGTCCTGCACCTCCTGGCGCTTCAGCCGCAGGTTGGCCGAGTGAATCGATTTGAAGTAATTGGCTTCCTGCTGCGCCTTGATCGTCATCATGGCGGTCACGCCTTCCCAGGTGACGAACGCCGCGCCGGTCATTTTCCGACCGGTCACGGCCTGGCCCCATCCAGGAAGAAGAAAGGAGCGCCAGAACGCGCCCATGGG
>DATDEZ010000064.1:0-35724 GCA_036522875.1 Gemmatimonadales bacterium
GCCAAGGTCTTCAACCACGCCGCCCAGATGTCGCACGACGCCGGACTGCAGTTCGCCTATCACAATCACAACTTCGAATTCCCCAAGATGGACGGGCAGGTCCCCTACGACGTGCTGCTCCAGAACACCGATCCCAAGCTCGTGCAGCTGGAGATCGATCTGTACTGGATCACGCGTGCCGGCGCCGACCCGCTCGACTACTTCGCGCGCTGGCCCGGCCGCATTCCCCTCGTCCACGTGAAAGACTCGGCCGGCGCTCCCGAGCATGAGATGCGGGACGTGGGGCAGGGCAAGATCGATTGGAAGCGGATCTTCGCCAAGCACGATCAGGCGGGGATCAAGCACTACTTCGTGGAGCACGACCAGCCGCCGCAGCCGTTCGAGGACATCGCGGCGAGCTATGGCTACTTGAAGAACCTGGAATTCTGATGAGGCGGTTCGGCGGTTCGGCGGTTGGGGGGTTCGTGACACGCCGCGACGCGATCGGCGCGACGGCCCTCGCGCTTACAGGATTTGCGCTGAGGCCCTCTAACCGCCGAACCGCCCAACCGCCTAACCGCCTCAAGCAATCGGCCAGCCGCTGGTGCTACCGCAACATCGCGCTGCCGGATCTCTGCAAGGCCGGCAAGGCGATGGGGCTCTCAGGGATCGACCTCCTTGCGCCCGAGGACTGGCCCGTCGTGCGGCAAAACGGACTGGTCTGCTCGATGGGGTACGCCGCGATCCGCGACGACTTCATCCCGCGCGGGTTCAACGATCCCGCCAATCACGACTTCCTGGTCGGGGAGCTCGAACAGGCGCTGCCGATCGCCGCGCAGCAGGGTGTCCCGAACCTCATCGCGATGTTCGGGAACCGGCAGGGCCGGAGCGACGAGCAAGCCACGCAGGCGTGCGTCGCCGGGCTGCGGCGCATCGCGCCGGCCGCCGAGCGGGCCGGCGTGACGATCTGCGTGGAGCTGTTGAACAGCAAGGTGGACCACAAGGACTATCAGGGCGATCGCACGGCGTTCGGGGCGAACATCATCGAGGCCGTCGGATCTCCGCGCGTGAAGCTGCTGTACGACATCTACCACATGCAGATCATGGAAGGCGACGTCATCCGGACGATTCGCCAGCACGTCCAGCACATCGGCCACTTCCACACCGGCGGCGTGCCGGGACGCCACGAGATCGACGGCACCCAGGAGCTGAACTACCACGCCGTGGCCATGGCAATCGCCGACGCGGGGTTCACCGGCTACATCGCCCATGAATTCGTGCCCACGCGCGACCCGCTGACCTCGCTGCGCCAGGCCGTGGAGACCTGTACCGTCTAAAGATTTGTAACCGGCGCGATAGTTGCAGAGTCTTGTGGGAGCATATGCTCCCAACCGACTCGCGCCCCCGAGCCCGGCTCGTCCTCCTCAGCTTGCTGCTGACGTTCATCGCGGCGCGCGTGATCAGTATCCTGATCATGCTCGACAAGATGCCGGACATCTATCTCCACGTCCGTGATACCCACGTGCACCATCTGAATTACGGGATCTTTCTGCTGGCCGGCGTGGGCGCGTATCTCCTCTTCACCCCCGGACCGCCCGCGCCCGCCGCGGCGGCGATCTACGGCATCGGCTTGGGCCTCACGTTCGATGAGTTCGGCATGTGGCTGCACCTCAACGGTGAATACTGGCAACGCGCCAGCTTCGATGCCGTGATCGTGCTCGTGGCGGCGTTGGGGCTCGCGGGATTCGCTCCGCCGTTCCGGCGCTGGCGGCCGCGCGAATTTGCGACGGCGCTGCTGTTCTTTCTCCTGCTGGCCGGCACCATCCGCCTGGCGGCGCGGGTCCAGCCCCGCTTTCAGCAGCTGGAGCTGCGGGTCCGTCCGTAATCCGCTCGGGTAAGAGCAGCATGGTTGATAACGCCGCCATCGCTGAGCTTCTCGCCGTCGCCTCCACCCAAGCGAAATACCCGCTGCAGAAAGCGCTGCGTCGCGCCTCGCGCCGCGCATTGCTCTGGCCCGAGGAGGCCGCGGCGATCCACGCGTCCGGACGCTCGCTCACGGAGCTCGCGGGCGTCGGCCCGCATCTCGAGCGGATCATTCGCGGTTGGCTGGAGGATCCTCCCCCAATGGCCAACCCTCCGCCCATTCGCGAAGGCTTTCTCACGCTGCCCCAGGCGCGCGCCATCCTCGCGCGCGACCCGAGCTGGACGCCGCGGCTCCGCGGTGACCTGCAGACCCACTCCACCTGGAGCGACGGGTCCGGCACGATCGCCGAAATGGCCGACGCGGCGGTGGCGCGCGGCTATGACTACATCGCGATCACCGATCATGCGCAGAGTCTCAAGATCGCGGGCGGAATCGATCCGGCGCAGCTCGAGCAACAGGCGAAGGAGATCGAGGCCATCAATGCGGAGCTGGAGGCAGCAGGGAAACAGACGCGCGTGCTCCGGTCCATCGAGCTGAACCTGAATCCCCAGGGCGCGGGCGACATGCCGGCCCGCGCCCTGGCGGCCCTGGATGTCGTCCTCGGCTGCTTTCACTCGGCGCTCCGCAAGAAGGAGGATCAGACCGAGCGATACGTCCGGGCGCTGCGCAATCCCGACGTGCAAATCCTCGGGCATCCGCGCGGGCGGATTTACAACTTTCGGCTGGGACTGTCGGCGGACTGGCCGCGCGTCTTCGATGTCGCCGCCGAGCTGGACAAGGCCGTGGAAATCGACGCCTACCCCGATCGCCAGGATCTGAGTGCGGATCTCCTGCGGCTTGCGAAGCGGGCCGGCTGCCGCATCTCTATAGGCACCGATGCCCACGGGCCGTCGCAGCTGCCGTTCATCGAGCTCGGACTCGCGGCGGCCTTGGCGGCGCGGATCGGCCCCGATCGCATCGTGAACTTCCTGACTCGGAGTGAGCTATGCGCGTGGGTGTCCGCCGTACGAGCCGCACCATCCTGACGCGGGCGACCGCATGATCCAGATCCGCGGCCTGCTGCTCGGCATCGCGATCGGAACCCTCGTCGCCTGGCTCTACTTCGTGATCTGGCGACTGCGCTACACCGCGAAAATTCGCGAGAACGCGGTCCAACGCAGTCTCGCCGTCACGGCGGGCAAGGTGCACGAACAGCTCGTGCCGTACCTGCCGGAGTTCGGCTTCAATCCCAAAGACGCGCGCTTTCTCGGCAGCCCCGTCGACCTCGTGATCTTCGATGGCCTGTCCGACGGTGCCGTGCGGCGGGTGGTGTTTGTCGAGGTGAAGACCGGAGGGGCCGGCCTCACGGGTCGTGAGCGTCAGGTGCGTGACGCGATCGACGCCCGTGAGGTGGCCTGGGTCGAGCTCCGGCTGAATCGGTAGGGCTACTTCACGACCGTCGTGTTGCTCCGGCCGCGGCCCGCCATCGAGATCAGGACGATGAGCAGCACGAGCGCGATGATGCCGATCGCGATCCACACCGGCTGCGTGTACCACGCGCCGTGACTCGTGTGCGTGTTCACTTCGATCTTCGCGTCCTGCACCGCCGCCATCACCGTCTGGCTCGCCGTCAGGACGAGCGCGGTGAGCAGGGCCGAGATTTTCTTGACCAATCGCATGTATGACTCCAGAGAGGGGGGAACTCGGTTCGTCTGACCACTTAATACTCCCGATGGTTCCGGCAGATCGTATTTCCGGAATTAGCTCTCTGCGTTCCGGGGATGGCATGGCGGCGCGTGCAGGCGTCGCGCAACTTGGAGCCACCATGTGGAATATCCTCGGCGGGCTGCTGCTGATCGCGATCGGCATTCTCATGCAGGACTCCGCGTTCAGCGGCAATTTCAGCGCCCATCAGATCGTCTTCGATGCGCTCGGAATCTTCTTCATCGGGTTCGGGATGCTGCAGCTCTGGCGCAGACGACGGCGCGCGAACGCGCCGTCTGACGACGCGCGGTGATTCCGAACATCGGGCCGAACGGCCGCCGGCAACGGCTCACGTTCGGCCTCATCGCGCTGGGAATCAGCGCCGCGGTGCTGGCGGTGCTGATCGTGTCTCGCGCCCCGCGGATGTGGCGGCTCGCGCTGTTCGCGCCGCTGTTTCTTGCGGGGATCGGTGTGTTTCAGGCGCAGGGGAAAACGTGAGTGCGGCTCGCGGCGCGCGGTCTGCGCGACCTGGACCACGGACCTGAGCCGATCGCCGACCGCACGGAGCTGGCGCAAGTCCGCCGCCAAGCCCGGATGGTCTACATCAAATCGCTGATTGCCGCCGCCGCGCTCACCGCGCTAGCCTATGTCGTATGATCCGCAAACTTTCATCGGGCAAATACCGGTTGTACTCGCGCAAGAAGGACGCGCACGGCAAGCGCCGGAACCTCGGCACGTTCTCGAGCCGCGCGGCGGCCGAGCAGCATGAGCGCGCCGTGCAGTACTTCAAGCGGCACTAGGCCGACGTCCGCTTCGGCCGCCGCTCGCCGCGCTGCGCGATGAGCCGTTCGACCGTGAGCCGTAAGAGAGCCAAGGTCGACTCCGGAAACGCCAGCAGGAAGCGATGGAACCGCTGATAGTCGAGCGCCAGCGCCTTGCTCGGTCCGCACGATACGACGGTCTCCGTCCGCTTGCCAGGGCCGAACATCCCGTACTCGCCGACCACCTGGCCCCGGCCGAGCTGCGCGACGACCCATCCGTCGGACAAGCGCACGTCCATTTTTCCTTCGACGATCGCGAAGACCTCCGTCGCGTCGTCGCCCTCGCGAAATACGACTTCGCCATCGGCGAACTCGCGCGCGGTGAACATCGTCGCGAGAATCCGCAGCTCGTTAGGCGGCACCACCGAGAACACTTCGCCGTCCCGCAGCATCCGGGCGCGGTCCAGCGCTTCCTCCGGGCTCATCGTCGTGCTCAGGACGTTGAACAGACGCGTGGCCCGCATCACCATGTCGCGCCAGCGCCGGTTCTCCGTGAAATGACGGCGCGCCAGAATGCTGGGATCGGCCAGCAGCCGGGCCGCCTCGCGGAGTCCCGATGCGTACGCGCCATGCGCGCCGCCCCAGTGGTGGCGGTACGTCGCCTCGCCAGCAAAGAACAGCCGGCCCCCGACGGGCTGGGCGAGCGTTTCCATGTCGGACGGCGTTCCCCCGACCGCGATGTAGGAATAGGCGCCGCGTGAATACGGGTCCAAGGTCCACTGCGTTCGCGCGACGGCGCGCGGCTCGGGCACTGTGCCACCGAACATCTCGCGGAGCGCGCGCATGCTCCACGCGCGGACCTGGTCTTCCGGCCACGATTCGATTTTCCGCGCGAGGCTTCCACCCGTCACGAGCACCAGAGCGGGGAGTCGCTGCGTTTTCCAGAGACTGATCGCGAGCGTGGGATTGCCGCTCACCGGCTGGCAGAAGTAGCCGAACGCGTATTGGTCCGGCGCCCAGAAGGGTTCGGCGAAGTGCAGGATCACTTTCGCGATGGCGCCCATTCCAAGGCGCTTGATCGCCGTGGTCTTGGCGTCGGGCAACGCGGGCTGGAACGCGACATCGTTCGCCTGCAACACGCCGAGCGGCAGCGTGACAATCAGCGCCTCGGCGTCGTGCACGTCCTTCCCGGCGTGAACTCGGACGGGGCGCATCGGATCCCACTCGATCCGCTGTACCGGCGTGTTGAGCCGGACGTCGAGGCCCTGGGCGAGTGCGGCCGCGAGCGCGCCGAATCCACCGGTGAGCACGCTGTCGCCGTAGCCGTAGACCTCGTAGCCGTCGTCCCAGCGAAGAAATGAGAGCGCCTGCTCGTCGGCGGCGCAGTCGTCGCGCGCCGACAGGGCAATGTGCCACTCGACGGAGCGACGGTCGATGTCGGCGAGCGTGCGGCGTGCGAGCACCGTGGCCAGCGCGTCATGGAGGGAGCAATCGCCGGCGTCGTCCTCACGGAGGCGGCGGCGGCGATCCGCGTCGAGCTCGTCGCGGATTTCGTCGGCGATCAGGATGCTGCGCAGCTTGTCGGCCGCCGTGAGCGGCTTGCCGCCTGCGCCGTGCAGTACGAGGTGGTCCCAGCCGCCGGAGTACGCGCTGTCGCCGCCGACGAACAGCGTCCCGACTCCCAGCTCGCGCGCGAGGTTGGTGATCGGATTGCCTTCGGTGCCGTGGATCCAGTGCGCGCCGAGATCGACGCCATCGGGCGTGTAACACCGCCCGCCGACGCGATCGCGCGCCTCGAGAACGGTGACCGGGACGCCGCGCTGCGACAGCGCGCGCGCGGCCCCGAGTCCCGCGAGCCCGGCGCCGAGCACGAGCACGCGACCGCCGCGATAGCCGCCGCGACCGTCCGGCGGGAGCCAGCCGCTCAACCGTTCGTGCGTCACGGCGTCGGCACCCGGCGGCGGCGCCGCCATTCGTAAATGAGGATCACCGGCAGGTAAAACGTGATGTCGGCGGCGATTTTCCCAAGTGGCACACCGAGCGCGCGGCCGAACAGACGGGTGCCGGCGCCCATCGCGAAGGGACGGATGACGCCGGTGTCCAGGATTTCCGCCGGCCCGAATTCGACGAGCAGATTGGCCGCGGTCCGCAGCCGCGCCCGGGTATCGTACCGCAGTCCCGATGCGCGCGCCGCGGCCGCGTCGGCGCGGATCTCGCGGCCGACGATCACCGCGTAGAACCCCAGCGTCTCGCCGAGCGAGCCGCCGAACGCCGCCGCGATCTCACTGCCGGTCAGCGCGCGCGCCGCGTACGAGCCAAGCAGCGCCGTCACGATGCCGGTGAGCTCGGCGGGTCCGTAGCGGTGCAGCCAGCGCTTCACGCGGACCAGGTCCATGGCGCCGAAATTGGCTTAGATTCCGCCCATGGCCAAGAGGCGTCAAACGTACGAAGCGCCGGACATCACCGTCACCTTTGATCCCGACGTCTGCATCCACTCCGGCGTCTGCGTGAGGGGATTGCCGGACGTGTTCGACATCACGCGCAAGCGCTGGATTCGTCCCGAGCTCCAGCCCGCCGACGTCGTGGCCGACCAGGTCATGCGGTGCCCGTCGGGAGCGCTGCAATTCGTCCGCAAACCGAAGTCGAACTGACCGATGCCCGCCTACGACTACAAGTGTCCGGAGGGGCACGTCTTCGAGAAGACCTTCTCCAAGATCTCGAGCCAGCGATTCGCCAAGTGCCCCAAGTGCGGGAAGCGCGCCGAGCGACAGATCTCGGGCGGTGCGGGCCTCGTGTTCAAGGGCTCGGGGTTCTACCAGACCGACTATAAGAAGAAGGCGGAGCCTGCCGAGAAGCCTGCCGAGAAGGAACCCAAGAAGAAAGACTCCAGCTCCGACAAGTGAGTGCCAACGAGACGATCCGCGCGGCGTTGACCAAGGCGGCGGCGCGTCTTGGCGCGCCCGACGCCCAGGTGGTTCTGGAGCGGCCGCGCGATCCCACGCACGGCGACGTCGCCACCAATCTCGCGCTCACGCTCGCCAAGACACTGGGCCAGAAGCCGCGGACGCTCGCGGAGCAGCTCGTGGCGAGCCTCGACCTTCCCGCCGGGCTCGTGCGCAAGACCGCGATCGCCGGTCCCGGATTCATCAACTTCTACTTCGCGGATGCCCAGGTCGTGAGCGCGTTGCCCGCCGTCATCGCCGCGGGCGGCGCGTACGGTCGCAGCGACGTCGGGCACGGAGCGCAGATCAACGTCGAGTTCGTCTCCGCGAATCCGACCGGCCCGCTGCACGTCGGTCATGGCCGCCAGGCGGCGCTCGGCGACGCGATCGCGGCGCTGCTCGAGTGGACGGGCTGGCGCGTGACGCGCGAGTTCTACTACAACGACGCCGGCAGCCAGATTCTGAACCTCGCGCGATCGGTGCAGGCGCGCATCCGCCAGGCGCGCGGTCTCGCGGCCGAGATCCCCGAGCAGGGATATCAGGGCGACTACATCCGCGAAATCGCCGAGCGCTACGTGGCGGCGCATCCCAACGATCCCGCGGGCGCCGATCTCGAAGCGGTCCGTCGCTTCGCCGTCACGGAGCTGCGCGCCGAGCAGGACCGCGATCTCCAGGCGTTCGGCGTGAAGTTCGACGTGTACTATCTCGAGTCGTCGCTCTACTCCGACGGCAAAGTCGACACGACGACGCAAAAGCTGGTGGCGGCGGGACACACGTACGAGCGCGACGGCGCGCTGTGGCTGCGCACCACCGATTTCGGCGACGATAAAGACCGGGTGATGCGCAAGAGCGCGGAGAAGGGAAGTGAGTACACCTACTTCCTGCCCGACGTCGCGTACCACGTCAGCAAGTGGGAGCGCGGGTTCCGGCATGCGATCAACGTCCAGGGCGCCGACCATCACAGCACGGTGACGCGCGTGCGCGTCGGACTGCAGGCGCTGGAGATGGGCATTCCGAAAGACTATCCCGAGTACGTCTTGCATCAGATGGTGACGGTCATGCGCGCCGGTGAAGAGGTGAAGCTCTCCAAGCGCGCGGGCAGCTACATGACGGTGCGCGAGCTCGTCGAGGAAGTGGGCCGTGACGCCGTGCGCTACTTCTATCTGATGCGGCGCAGCGAGACGCACTTTGTGTTCGACGTCGATCTCGCGAAGAGTCAAACCGACGAGAACCCGGTGTTCTACGTGCAGATGGCTCACGCCCGGATGACCGGCATCTTCCGCGTCGCGGGCCGCGACCCGGCGAGCGTCGAACCGGCGGGTGTCGATCTCTCGGTGCTGAACCAGCCCGAAGAAGCCGAGTTGATCAAGGAGTTGGCGGACTTCCCGGCGATGATCGCCGGCGCGGCGGCGGCTCGGGAGCCGCACCGGGTCGCCAGTTACCTCGAGGGACTGGCCCGTCTCGCGCACGCGTGGTATCACAAATACCGCGTGCTGGGCGAGCCGGAGGAGGCCGCCCGGCTCGTGCTCGCGCGCGCCGTCAAGCAGGTTCTGGCGAACGGGCTCACCCTGTTGGGGGTTCGCGCCCCGGAACGGATGTAAGTCGTGGGACTGCTCGTGGTCGGCTCGATTGCGCTCGACTCCGTCGTCACGCCCTTCGGCGAAACGGCCGACGCGCTGGGCGGCGCCGCCGTCTTCTTTTCGATGGCCGGCGCCGTCCTGCACAATCCCGTGCAGGTCGTCGGCGTGGTCGGCAACGATTTCCCCGAATCGCACCTCGCCGCGCTCGCCAAGCGCGGCGTCGATCTGGCGGGGGTCGAGCGTCAGACAGGCGAGTCGTTTCGCTGGAAGGCGCGCTACTCCTACGACCTGAACAGCCGGGAAACGCTCGAAACGCGACTCGGCGTCTTCGCCAGCTTTCAGCCCCGCATCCCCGAGAAGTTTCGCGATGCGAAATACGTCTTCCTCGGCAACATCGATCCCGAGCTGCAGCTCAACGTCCTCGATCAGGTGAAGTCGCCGACGCTCGTCGCGTGCGACACGATGAACTACTGGATCCAGGGCAAGCGCGACTTGCTGCTCGAACTGCTGCGGCACATCGACATCCTGATGGTCAACGACTCCGAAGCGCGGGAGCTCTCCGGCGACTGGAACATCTACCGCGCCGCGCACTGGATTCTCGGCCGCGGGCCGAAGATGGCCGTGATCAAGCAGGGCGAGCACGGCGCCCTGCTGGTCGATCACGAGACCACGTTCAAGGTGCCCGCCTATCCGTTGCAGGAAGTCTTCGATCCGACGGGCGCCGGGGACGCCTTTGCCGGCGGCTTCATGGCGCACATCGCGCGCACCGGCGATCTCGCGTTTCCCAATCTCCGCCGCGCGATGGTCTACGGCTCGGCGATGGGCTCGCTCGCCGTGGAGGCGTTCGGCGTCCAACGACTCGAGAACGTCACGCTCCAGGAGGTGCGCGGACGCGTGAAAGCCTTCCGCGACCTGGTCCACTTTTCCCTGGACGGCGAAGAGTGAGCAGCGCGGATCATTACGCGGCGGCCGGCGTCAAGCTCGACACGGCGGACGAGGCGAAGCGGCGCATCGCCAAGCTGGTCGCCACGACGCGCGGCGCCCTGGCGCGCGGCCGCGTCGGCGGCTTCGGCGGGATGGTGCGCGTACCGGAGGGCTACAAGAAGCCGGTCCTCGTCATGTCGACCGACGGTGTGGGCACGAAGGTGCTCGTGGCCACCGCCGCGGGCATTCACAACACGGTCGGCGAGGATCTCGTCAATCACTCGGTGAACGACATCCTCGTGCACGGCGCGACGCCGCTCGCCTTTCTCGACTACATCGCGACGGGGAATCTCGTCCCCGACATCGCCGAGCAGATCGTCGCCGGCGTGGTGCGCGGCTGCAAAGCGCACGACATGACGCTCGCCGGTGGCGAGACGGCGCAGATGCCGGACCTGTACGGTCCGGGGCACTACGACCTCGCGGGCTCGATCGTCGGCATCGTGGAAGAAGACAAAGCGCTGCACGGTGATCAGGTGACGCCGGGTGACCAGCTGATCGGCTACGCGTCGACGGGATTGCATACCAACGGCTACACGCTCGCGCGCAAAATCGTCTTCGACTGGCTGAAGCTCGGCATCGACGACCCGTTTCCCGAGAGCGACCCGCCGCAGACCGTCGGCCAGGTGCTGCTCGCCGTGCATCGCAGCTACCTGGCGGCTATCACGCCGGTGCTCGGAACGGTCCACGCCCTCGCACACATCACGGGTGGCGGCATTGCCGGCAATCTGGTGCGCGTGTTGCCACAAGGGGTTGATGCCGTCGTCGACGCGGGGAGTTGGCCGTGGCCGCCGCTATTTCGCGTGTTGATGCGGGCGGGGCAGGTCGGTCGCGACGAAATGCGGCGCGTCTTCAACCTCGGCGTCGGCATGATCGCGGTCGTCGCGCGAGACGACGTCGAGGCCGCGGTCCGCGCCGCTCAACGCGTCCAGGTGCCCGCCTGGATCATCGGCGAGATCCGTCCGGCCAAGAATCCGGCGGAGCCGGCGGTGCGGTTTGAAGAGAGATAACGAACGCGAAATACAGGCGATGCGCCGAGCGCTCGAGATCGCGTGGCGCGGCTGGGGGCACGTCTCGCCGAATCCGCTCGTCGGCGCGGTGGTGCTGCGCGGTGACGAGGTCGTGGCCGAGGGATGGCACGCGGCGTTCGGCGGGCCGCACGCCGAGCTCGCGGCACTGCACGCGGCGGGCGAGAAGGGCAGGGGCGCGACGCTCGTCGTCACGCTCGAGCCGTGCGCCCATCACGGCAAGACGCCACCGTGCACCGACGCGATTCGCGCGGCCGGCGTGCGGCGCGTCGTCGCGGCGATCCGTGACCCCGACCCGGACGCGGGCGGCGGCGCCGAAATATTGAAGCGTGCCGGTATCGACGTGCAGTTCGGTCCCTGCGCCGAAGAAGCCGCCGCGCAGAATGCCCCGTTTCTCTTTGCGCGCCTGCAGACCGCGCGGCCATTCGTCGCGCTCAAGCTCGCGACGTCGATCGACGGCCGCATCGCCGACGCGGGAGGGCGGTCGCAGTGGATTTCGGGAGAAGCCGCGCGCGAGCACGTGCATTGGCTGCGCGCCGGCTTCGACGCCATCGGCGTCGGCGGCACGACGGCACTCAAGGACAATCCGCAGCTCACGGCGCGCGGCGCGGTCACGCCGCGCAAGCCGCCGGTGCGCATCGTGTTCGACCGGCGGGCGATGCTGAATCTCGGCGTCTCACTCGTACAGACCGCGCGCGAAGTGCCGACGTGGGTCGTCGCGTCGCCCGAAGCGCCGATGGCGAACGTGTCGGTGCTCGAAGGCAACGGCGTGCGCGTCTTCCGGCCCGACACGCTGGCGCAGGGACTCGCGCAGCTACGCCTCGCCGGCATCCACTCGGTCCTGTGCGAAGGCGGTGGCGCCCTCGGCATGAAGCTGCTGACCGAGGGACTGGTGGACCGGCTGTATTGGATCCAGGCGCCCGTGTGGCTGGGCGAGGGCGCGGTGCCCGCTTTTCCAGGCGTGCCGCCGTTTCCGCTCGCCGAGGCGCCGCGCTGGATCCCCGTGGAGCGCCGTGCGTTAGGGTCTGATACATTATTGGTCTTGGATCGACGGCTATGTTTACCGGAATAATCGACGCGACTGGCGTAATAAAGAAGCGTATTAGCGACGGCGTCGAGAAGAACGGCGTTAAAAACGGCGTTGAACTGCTGATCGGTGCGCCGTACAAGGGCGTCAGGAAGGGCGAAAGCGTCGCGGTCAACGGTGCTTGCCTCACCGTCGAGCGAGTGGTCAAAGGCGGCTTTACGGTGCATGCCGTGCAGACCACGCTGGGCCGGACGTTGATCGGCGAGTGGCAGAAGGGACGCGCGGTCAACCTGGAGCGCGCCCTGAAAGCGAGCGATCGGCTCGGCGGTCACTTCGTCCAGGGCCACGTCGATGGCGTCGGCGAGGTCGTCCGCGTGGACGAAGCCGACGATGCGTTGCTCGTCGACGTGCGCGTGCCGCCCGACGTGGCCGAAACCACGGTGCTGCACGGATCGATTTCGTTCGACGGGGTCAGCTTGACGGTGAACGCCATGACGTCGTCGGTGATTCAAGTGTCGCTGGTGCCGTTCACGCGTGCGCACACGACGTTGGGCCGGCTCGCAACAGGCGATCGAGTGCACGTCGAAGCCGACGTGCTCGGAAAGTACGTGAGGCAGCTATGTCGTTCGGAGCGGTAGAACAGGCGATTCGCGACATCCGCGCGGGCAAGCTCGTCATCGTGGCCGATGACGAGGCGCGCGAGAACGAGGGCGATCTGGTCGGGGCGGCCGAGATGGTCACCGCCGACATGATCAACTTCATGGCGACACACGCCCGCGGGTTGATCTGTATGCCGCTCACGCCGGACCGCTGTCAGGCGCTCGGTCTGCCGCAGATGACCGAGGACAACAACGAGTCGCACGAGACGGCGTTCACGATCAGCGTCGATGCCGCGGCGCGCTTCGGCGTGACCACGGGAATCTCGGCGGCCGATCGCGCGGCGACGATCCGCGTTGCGATCGATCCCTCGACCGTGCCGAGCGACCTGCGCCGGCCGGGTCACGTCTTCCCGCTGCGCGCCCGTCCCGGCGGCGTGCTGCAGCGCGTCGGGCAGACCGAGGCGAGCATCGATCTCGCGCGACTGGCCGGTCTGTATCCGGCGGGCGTCATCTGCGAGATCCTGAACGCCGACGGCTCGATGGCGCGCCGCGGCGACCTCGAGCGCTTCGCCGCGCAGCACGGTCTGACGTTCATCACGGTGGCCCAGCTCGTCGCCTACCGCCTGAAGCACGAGCGGCTGGTCCATCGCGTCGCCGACGCCCGGCTGCCCACGCCGTTCGGGGAATTCCGGATCATCGGCTACCGCAACGACGTCGATAACGCCGAGCACATCGCGCTCGTGTACGGCGACGTCGCGGGCAAGCGCAACGTGCTGGTGCGGATGCACTCCAAGTGTCTGACGGGCGACGTCTTTGGCTCGGGTCGGTGCGACTGCGGCTGGCAGCTGCACAGCGCCATGCGGATGATCGCCGAGGGCGGCTCCGGCGTGATCGTGTATCTCGATCAGGAAGGTCGCGGCATCGGGCTTCTGAACAAGCTCAAGGCCTACGAGCTCCAGGATCAGGGCAGCGATACCGTCGAAGCAAACGAAAAACTCGGCTTCAAGGCCGATCTGCGAAACTACGGGATCGGCGCGCAGATCCTCCTCGACCTCGGCCTCTCGTCGATTCGGGTCCTCACCAACAATCCGATGAAGCTGGTGGGGCTCGAAGGCTATGGGCTCGAGATCGTCGAGCGGCTGCCGATCGTGCCGGCGCCCTCCGACGAGAATCGTGCCTATCTCGACGTCAAGCGGGACAAGCTCGGCCACTTCCTGACGCACTGACGTGCCACACAAATCACCGGCGGCCGCGCGCACTTCCGACCGCCAGCGGCACGTCGCCGTCGTCGTCAGCCGGTTCCACGAACACATCACGAGCAAGCTGCTCGAGAGCGCCCGCGACGCGCTCCGCCGCGCCGGCATCACGGACTCGCACGTCGACGTGACGTGGGTGCCCGGCGCCTTCGAGATCCCGGTCGTCGCGGAAGCGGCGGCCGCGAGCGAGCGATTCGACGCCATCGTCGCGCTCGGCTGCGTGATTCGCGGCGAGACACCGCACTTCGAGTACGTGGCGGGCGAGGCGGCGCGCGGACTCGGCAACGTCGCGCTGGCGCATCGCATTGCCGTGGGATTCGGAGTGCTGACGACCGACACCGAGGCTCAGGCGTTGGCGCGGCTCGACAAGGGTGCCGAGGCGGTGCAGGCGGCCCTGGAGACCGCCGACGCGCTCGAGAGGCTCGGTGCAGCGCCCCGAGACTAAGGCGCGCGCCCGCGCGCTGCAGCTTCTCTACGCCTGGGAACTGTCGCAAGCGCGCTCGATCGAGGCGGTCGTCGCGCGCGTCGCGACGATCTACGGCCGCGCGCCGCGCGGATACGATCGCGGCGCGGATCTCGCCGCGAAAGCCGTGGCCGGTCTGCCGGAGCTCGACGCGCGCATCGCCTCGGCCGCCGAGCACTGGCGGCTCGAGCGGGTCGGCGCGGTGGAGCGCAACATTCTCCGCCTCGCCTTGGCCGAGCTGGACGAAGCGTCCACGCCGGCGCGCGTCGTGATCGACGAAGCGGTGAAACTGGCGCACTGGTTCGCCGGCGCGCGCGCGCCCGCGTTCATCAACGGCATCCTCGATGCGGTCGCGCGCGAGACCGGCGCGCTGTGAGGATCCTGCTCGTCAACTGGAACGACCGCGAGAATCCGCACGCCGGCGGCGCCGAGGTTCACCTGCACTCGCTGTTCGGGCGGATCGCGAAGCTCGGGCACGACGTCCACTTGATTGCCAGCGGCTGGCCGTCCGCGGCGCCGGGCGCGGTGGTGGACGGGATTCAGGTCACGCGCGTGGGGGGTCGCCACACGTTCGCGTTGCGCGGCCGCGGCGCGGTGCGTCGCGCCCTCGCACAGCAGCAGTTCGACGTCGTGGTCGAAGACATCAACAAGGTGCCGCTCTTCCTTCCCACGCTCACGAGTCTGCCGTTCGTTGCGATCGTGCCGCATCTTTTCGGCACGACGGCCTTCGACGAGGCCTCGGCACCGATGGCGGCGGTCGTGTGGGCAGCCGAGCGTCCCATCCCGCGCGTCTATCGCCGGGCGGCGTTTCACGCGATTTCCGAAAGCACGCGCGACGATCTCGTCCACCGCGGCGTGCCGGCCGAGCGGATCGTCGTCATCCACCCGGGCGTGGATTCGGCGTGGTATCGGCCCGACCCGACGACGCCCCGCGCCGCGCGCCCAACGTTCTTGTATGTTGGCCGACTCAAGCGTTATAAAGGAGTGGAGTTTGCGCTGCGGGCCGTCGCCGACGCGCGCACGGCCGGCGTCGATATGTCGATCGACATCTGCGGCCAGGGGGACGATCGGCCGCGCCTCGAGAAGCTTGCCGCGGATCTCGGTCTCGGCGACGCCGCGCGATTTCGCGGCTTCGTTTCCGAAGAGGAAAAGCGGCGATTGCTGCGCCAGGCGTGGGCCGTCGTTTTCCCGAGCCCCAAGGAGGGTTGGGGTATTACGAATGTCGAGGCGGCGGCCTGCGGCACGCCGGCCCTCGCCTCCGACAGTCCCGGGCTCAGGGAATCGGTGCGCGACGGTGTGACCGGCTATCTGGTCCCGCATGGCGATGTGGCCGCCCTCGCCCGCCGTCTCCGCGAGCTGGCCGCCGCTCCGGCGCTGGTCGAGCGGCTCGGCCGCGCGGCGCGGGACTTCGCCGAGGGATTATCGTGGGATGCAGCGGCGCAAGCCACGCTGGCCCACATCGAATCGACGATACGAGAAAGGAAGCGTTGACGGTATGCGCATCACCATTACGGCCCGGCACACCGAGATCGACGACGATCTGCGGGCGCACACCGAGGACCTGATCGAGAAGGCGACGAAGGCCTTGCGGCGACCGCAGCACGCGCAGGTCGTCTTCACCGAAGATCACGGTGAAGCCGGAGTCGAGATCGAAGTCCACGCCCCGCGCGGCAAGATCCTCGTCGCGAAATCACAGGGCGCCGATCATCGCTCGGCGCTCGACGGCGCGATCGCGCGGCTCAAGCGGCAGCTCTCCGACGAGAAAGCGGCGGGCCGGCCACGGCGCGCGCCGCGTCGCTCCAACCCCACCGGGACGCGGTGATCAAGGTCGCCGATCTGCTCGCGAAGAAGGGCGAGCCGCTGCAGCTCGAGCTGCTGACGGCGAACACCGGCCTCGACCGCGAAATCAAGTCGGCCGAGGCGTCGAGTCCCGGCCTCGTACTGGCGGGGTACACGGCGCGCTTCGTCGGCTCCGATCGGATCCACATTCTGGGCGAGACCGAAATCACGTATCTCGCGTCGCTCGACGCCAAAGCGCGCAAGCAGTCGCTGCAGACGTTCCTGTCGTACGCGCTGCCCTGCGTGATCATCACGAAAGGGCAGGAGGCGCCCGCCGAGCTGCTCGACCTCGCGAACGCGAGCGGCATTCCGGTCATTCGCACGAGCCTCAAGACGGCGGAGTTCTATCACCGGCTGAAGCCGTTTCTCGACGACGCGTTCGCGCCGCGCACGACGATCCACGGCTCGCTCGCCGACGTCTTCGGCGTCGGGCTCTTGTTTCGCGGGCGCTCGGGAATCGGCAAGAGCGAGTGCGTGCTCGACCTCGTGGAGCGAGGTCACCGGCTCGTCGCGGATGACGTGGTGCACGTGACGCGGCGCGGGCACGACGTGCTGATCGGCCGCGGGCACGAAATCTCTCGCCACTACATGGAAATCCGCGGTGTCGGGCTGATCGACATCAACGCGCTGTTCGGCATCCGCTCGGTCCGCCAGCAGAAGCGCATCGAAGTCGTCGTCCAGCTCGAGGACTGGGACAACACGCGCGAGTACGATCGCACCGGGCTCGATCAGCAGCAGACCGAGCTGCTCGACGTGTCGTTGCCGCTCGTGACGGTGCCGCTGAACCCCGGGAAGAATCTGACGGTTATCTGCGAAGTGGTCGCCATGAACCATCTCCTCCGCTACAGCGGCGTCGATTCCGCCAACGCGTTCAACGAGCGGCTGATTCGCCGGATGCGCGACAAGGGCGGGGCGCAACAGTACCTCGAGGAAGACTATGAGTGAGCTGCGCGGCGTCATCGTGTCGCACGCCGCGGTCGCGCAGGCGCTGGTGGCCGCGGTCACCGCGATCACGGGCATCGAGGGCGTGCTCACGCCGGTCTCGAACGAGGGCTGTGGGACCGAGGCGCTGGGCGAGCGGTTGCGCGAGGCCGTGGGGCAGGGGCCGGCGGTCCTGTTCGTCGATTTGCCGGGCGGCTCGTGTTTCGCCAGCTCGGTGCGCTATGCCAAAGTCGGGACGGCGGACATCGCCGTCGTCACCGGCGTGAATCTCGCCATGCTGCTCGACTTCGTCTTTCACCGCGACAGCTCCCCCGCGGATGCCGCCCGCCGCGCCGTCGACGCCGGCGCCAAGGCCATCCGGGTCACCGGCGCGCCGGCGTGACGCTCGCGCTATACCGCATCGACGATCGGCTGATCCACGGCCAGGTGGTGGTGGGGTGGGGGCAGCCGCTCGCCTGCTCGTTCATCGTGCTGGTGGACGACGAGGTGAGCGGCAGCGACTGGGAGCAAGACCTCTATCGCATGGGCGTTCCGCCCGACATCGAAGTGGTGTTCGCCTCGGTCGAGCAGGCGGCGGCGCACCTGCGGGAGTGGGAAGCGGACTCGCGCGTCGGCATTCTGCTCGTGGGTGACGTCGATACCGCCGTCGCCCTCGCCAATCGCGCGCCGGGCGTGAAGAAGCTGAACGTCGGCGGCGTGCACCATCGCGCCGGCCGCAGCGAGCGGCTGCGCTTCGTGTATCTGACGGACGACGAAGCGGCGAAGCTCAAGCAGCTCGCCGCGCGCGGCGTCGAGGTGACGGCGCAGGACGTGCCGACCGCGCGCGCCGTGCCGATCGGCGAGTTCACATGAACCTCCCGGCAGAGATCCTCATCGCGCTGATCGCCTGGGGCACGCTCGTCGGCGTCGACCTCGTGAGCCTGCCGCAGATCATGATCGCGCGGCCGCTCGTCGCCGGCACCGTCGCCGGCGCGATCCTCGGCGACATCCCGACCGGTCTCAAGCTCGGCGTCATTTTCGAGCTGCTGCAGTACGACATCCTGCCGGTCGGCGCGGTCCGCTACCCCGAGTACGGTCCCGCGACCGTCGCCGCCGTCGCCACGGCGCACGCCTCCGCCGGCGTGCTGGGGCTCGGCCTCGGCGCGCTGGTCGGTCTCGTCACGGGACTCATCGGCGGGATCACGATCAACCTGTTGCGGCGCGTGAACTCCTGGGTGGTGCATGCCGCCGGGCCGGCGCTCGAGTCGGGCGACCCGCGCGTGCTGGTACGGCTACACGTAAGCGCGGTGCTGCGCGACGCGGCGCGCGCCGCGGTGGTGACGGGAATCGGGCTCGTGCTCGCCTGGCTCGCGCGGCCGCTGCTCGGCGGAGCGCTGACGGTGCGCGGCGCGTTGCTGCTCGCGGTCGCGGCTGTCGGCAGCGCACTCGCGGCGGGCGCCGCAGGCACGCTGCGCCTCGTCGGGCGCGGCTCCAACCTCGCGTGGTTCGCCGCCGGCTTGGGTGGCGGCATTGTGGCGGCGGCATGGCTGCGGTGAACGGCGGCCGGTCTCCTCGCGGTCTCGGCCGCGCGCTGCTGCGGCTCTTCGCCGTCCAGGGCTCGTACAACTACGAGCGCATGCTCGGCGTCGGGGTGGGCGTCGCCGAAGAGCCGCTGCTGCGTGATCTGGGCGACGACAAATATCGGCCGGCGGTGGCGCGTGGCGCGCATTTCTTCAACGCGCATCCGTATCTGATCGGTCTGGCCGTCGGCGCCGCCGCGCGCGCGGAGCACGACGGCGCGGCCCCGGAGCAGATCGAGCGGCTGCGCGAAGCGCTCTGCGGGCCGCTCGGCTCGCTCGGCGACCGGCTGGTGTGGGCCGGCTGGCTGCCGTTTCTCTCCGGCCTCACGCTCGCGGCGGTCGCGCTGGGCGCGCGGTGGTTCGCGGTCGGGGCGTTCTTGATCGTCTACAACGCGGGACACATCGCGCTGCGCTGGTGGGCGCTGCGCGCGGGCTGGACGCACGGCACGAAAGTCAGCATCGCGCTGCATCATCCGGTGCTGCAAAAGGCGCTCGCGCTGCTCGGCCCGGCGATGGCGTTCGCCGTCGGACTCGCCCTGCCGCTCTCGGCCGATTACCTGTCGGCGCCCTTCAGTTCGTGGACGCGCGTCGCGCTCGCCGGCGTCGCGGCGGTCGCGTTCCTCGCGCTGCGGCTCAAAGGCGATCGCGTGAACGGGCTGCGGCTGTCGCTGGGTCTCGCGGCGCTGGCGCTCGTCGTGGGACTGATATGGCCGTGATCGAGCGCGAAGCCCGCATCGTGAATCCGCTCGGCATGCACGTGCGGCCGGGAGCCGAGTTCGTGAAGGTGGCGAACCGCTTCAAGGCTGCGGTCCAGGTGCTGAAGGACGACGCCTGCGTCAACGGCAAAAGCATCCTCGGCATGATGACGCTCGCTGCCGAGTGCGGGTCGTCGATCCTGATCCGCACGGAAGGCGACGATGCCGAGCAGGCGATGGACGCGCTGCTCGAGCTCGTGGCGGCGGGCTTCAACGAAATGCACCTCAAGCACCCTGAGCAGGAGGACGCGTGAGCGCCGGCCAGTCCGACCGTCTGCTGCGGGGCATCGGCGTGTCGCCCGGGATCGCGATGGGACCCACCGTGACGGTGCGATGGGCGCTCCCGGAAGTGCCGCACCGCGTGGTCGCCCGCACGCAGGTGGAGAAGGAAATCCGCCGGCTGCGCGCGGCGCTCAAGGACGTTCGCCGCCAGCTGCAGGAGCTGCGGGTGCGCGCGGAGGACCGCGCCGGAGTAGATGAGGCCAGGATCTTCGACGCGCAGGTGCTGATGCTCGAGGACAAAGACTTCATCGGCGGGGTGGCCGAGCTGATCCGCGAGAACCATCTGACGGCCGAGAAGGCATTCGAGTTCAAGACCCTCGAGGTGCGCGATCTCTGGACTGCGGCCGGCAATCCGCTGCTCAAGGAACGGCTCGCCGATCTCACCGGCGTCGCGATCCGCGTGATTCAGCATCTGATGCATCGCGGGCCCGGCAGCGACGTGTGGGAAAACATCAAGCAGCCGTCGATCCTGGTGGCGCGCGAGCTGTCGCCGGGGCTGACGGTGCAGCTCGACCGCGACCAGATCGCCGGATTGATCAGCGAGGAGGGAACCCGCACCTCGCACGCCGCCATCCTGGCCCACTCGATCGGCATTCCCGCGATTTTCGGCGTGCGCGGCGCCGTCGCGCGGATCAAGCAGGGCAGCCGGGCGATTCTCGACGGCACGCGCGGCACCGTGCTGCTCGATCCGACGCCGGAAGAGATCGAAGCGGCCGAGCGCACTGACACGCGCCGCCGCGAGCTCGCCACTCGGCTCGAGGAAGCGGTCAATCAGCCGTCGGTCACGCTCGACGGCGTGCACATCGCGCTGCGCGGCAACGTCGATCTGCCCGACGAAGCCGAAGCGGCCAAGGCGCACGGCGCCGAGGGCGTCGGGCTCCTCAGGACCGAGTTCCTGATCACGGGGCACAGCGAGCTGCCGACCGAGGACGAGCAGACCAAGTACTTCAAGCGCGTCGGGGAGATCTTCGCCGGGCATTCGGTCGTGATCCGCACCTACGACCTGGGCGGCGACAAATTCCCGGCGCCGTTCCGCGGCGCGGTCGAAGCGAATCCGTTCCTCGGCTGGCGCGCGATCCGCGTGTGTCTCGACGAGCCGGAGATGTTCCGCACGCAGATCCGCGCTGTCCTGCGCGCCGCCGTGACCGCGAACCTCCAGCTGATGATTCCGCTCGTGACCCGGCTCGACGAGGTCGAGCGCACGCGCGCGATGATGCAGGAGGAAGCCGAGCGGCTCCAGAAGTCGGGGATCGCCGCGGCGAAGTCGGTTCCGCTCGGCGTGATGGTCGAGACGCCGGCCGCGGCCGTGCTCGCCGATCGCCTGGTGCAGGTCAGCGATTTCCTGAGCGTCGGGACCAACGATCTGACGCAGTACACGCTCGTCGTGGATCGCGGCAACGCGCGTCTCGCGGATCGCTTCACACCGCACGATCCAAGTGTGCTGCGTCTGCTCAAGCTCGTCGCCGAAGCGGCGCGCGCGGCGGGCAAACCGGCGAGCGTGTGCGGCGAGATGGCGTCGGAGCCCATCTCGGCGTTTCTGCTGATCGGGCTCGGCTACGACACGTTGTCGGTCGCGCCGCCGGCGCTCCCGTTCATCAAGTGGCTAATTCGCCAGGTGACGACGGCGCAGGCCCGCGCCGCCGCGGATGCCGCGCTCGCGGCGCGCTCCGCCGATCTTGCACTCGACATCCTGCGCTTCGCGCTGGCCGAAGCCGTCGACCTGACGCTGCTCGATCCGGACGCGCGGTTGCCCGCCGGACGGCGCTCGGGTAGCTTGAAAACCTGAGGAATAAAAAAACATGCCAACTCATCGCCACGTCTTCACTTCCGAGTCGGTCACGGAAGGCCATCCGGACAAGATCGCCGACCAGATCTCGGACTCGATTCTGGACGCCATCCTGGTCGAGGACCCGGTCGCGCGCGTTGCCTGTGAGACGCTCGTCACGACCGGCATGGCCGTCGTCGCCGGCGAGATCACGACGTCGACCTACGTGCACATCCCCGACATCGTGCGCGGCACGATCACCTCGATCGGCTATACCGACGCGAATTTCGGCTTCGACGCCCAGACCTGTGCGGTCCTGACGACGATCGATCGCCAGTCGACCGACATCGCCATGGGCGTGGACACGGGCGGGGCGGGCGACCAGGGGATGATGTTCGGCTACGCGACCGACGAGACGCCGTCGCTCATGCCGCTGCCGATCATGATGGCGCATCGCCTGGCGGAGCGGCTGGCCACGGTTCGCAAAAGCGGCGAGCTGCCGTGGCTCCGGCCCGACGGCAAGACGCAGGTGAGCGTGATCTATGAAGGCTCAAAGCCGATCGGCGTCGACAAGGTCGTCGTGTCGGCGCAGCACTCGGAGCTGATCGACAACAACGAGCTGCGCGCGGGAATTCTCGCGCACGTCGTGCGCCCCATCGTGCACGAGGTCGGCTTCGAGGTCAACGACAAGAACGTTCTGGTGAATCCCACCGGCCGCTTCGTCGTGGGCGGCCCGCAGGGCGATGCCGGGCTCACCGGCCGCAAGATCATCGTCGACAGCTACGGCGGAATGGCGCGCCACGGCGGCGGCGCCTTCAGCGGCAAAGACCCGAGCAAAGTCGATCGGTCCGCGACCTACGCGATGCGCTGGGTCGCCAAGAACATCGTGGCGGCGGGGTTGGCCAAGCGGTGTGAGGCGCAGGTCGCCTACGCGATCGGCGTCGCGGAGCCGGTGTCGATCATGGTCGACACGTTTGGCACGGGCACCGTGCCGCAGGACGCGCTCGAGAGCGCGGTCCGCGAGGTCTTCGATCTCACGCCCGGCAGCATCATTCAGTCGCTCAACCTGCGCAATCCGATCTACCGGCCGACCGCGGCCTACGGCCACTTCGGCCGCGCGCCCGAGAAACGCCGTGTCGGGAGTCGCGAGCGCGAAGTCGAGCTATTCACCTGGGAGCACGTCGATCGCGCCGAGGAGCTGAAGGTGGCGGCGGAGCGGGCCTCCCGTTCTTCCCGGAAGGCCAATGTCTGAGACTGCCACGAAGCCGAAGTCGACCAACGACATCCGCGACATCAAGCTGGCCGACGAGGGCCGCCGCCGCACCGAATGGGCGGAGCGCTCGATGCCGGTGCTGCGCCAGCTGCGCGAGCGGTTCGCGCGCGAGAAGCCGCTCGCCGGCAAGCGCCTGTCGGCGTGTCTGCACGTCACGACGGAGACCGCGAATCTCGCGGTCGCGCTGCAGGCCGGCGGGGCAGACGTCGCGCTGTGCGGCTCGAATCCGCTGTCGACCCAGGACGACGTCGCCGCGCATCTCGTGCGCGACCACGGCATCAAAGTCTTCGCCATCAAGGGCGAGGACCACACGACCTATTACGACCACATTCGCGCGGCGCTCGCCCATCGCCCGGATATCACCATGGACGACGGCGCCGATCTCGTTGGCGCGCTGCACATGATCGCGCTCAATCGCCTGGACGACCTCGCGCCGCCGGTCCGTAAATGGGTCGAGACGCTGTCTTCGGCCGAGCGCAAAGGCATCGTCAGCGGCGTCATCGGCTCGACCGAGGAGACCACGACCGGCGTCATCCGTTTGAAGGCGATGGCGAAGGACGGCGTGCTCCAGTTCCCGGTCATCGCCGTGAACGACTCGCAGACGAAGCATCTGTTCGACAACCGCTATGGCACCGGCCAGTCGACCCTCGACGGCATCATCCGTGCGACGAACCTGCTGCTCGCGGGGAGCACGGTCGTGGTGGCGGGGTATGGCTGGTGCGGCCGCGGATTCGCGATGCGGGCGCGCGGCGCGGGCGCCAACGTGCTCGTGACCGAAATCGATCCGATGAAGGCGCTCGAAGCCCAGATGGACGGCTACCGCGTCATGCCGATGGAAGAAGCGGCGAAGGTGGGCGATCTGTTCGTGACCCTGACCGGGAATGTGGAGGTCATTCGAGTGGAGCACATGCGCGCGATGAAAGACGGCGCGGTGCTCGCCAACTCGGGGCACTTCAACGTGGAAATCGACCTCGAAGGTCTGAAGAAAGTCGCCGAAGGGCCGAGGGCGGTGCGCGAGTTCGTGGACGAATGGCGCATCGGCGGCAAGCGTGTGTTCGTCCTCGCCGACGGCCGCCTGATCAACCTCGCCGCGGCCGAAGGCCATCCCGCGAGCGTGATGGACATGTCGTTCGCCAACCAGGCGCTCGCGGCCGAGCACGTCGTGAAGCACAGCAAGCAGCTGACGAAGGACGTGCACCGCATTCCCGCCGATCTCGATCAGGAGATCGCGCGCCTCAAGCTGCTCTCGATGGGCGTCGCGATCGACACCCTCACGCCCGCGCAGCGGAAGTATCTCGCGTCCTGGGATATGGGGACGTAGTGACGGCGCCCGGGGGAGCCATGCTGCAGGTTCGAGTAGCTCACCTCGGGCTGGATCGCACGACGAACACGCCGGTCGTCATCCTGCAGGAGCAAGACGGGCAGCGCGTGCTGCCGATCTGGATCGGTCCCGCCGAAGCCAGCGCGATCGCCATGGAGCTCGCGGGCGTGAAGTTCTCCCGGCCGCTCACGCACGACCTGCTCAAGCAGGTCATCGTCGGCCTGGGTGCCGAGCTGCGCAAGGTCATCATCACGCAGGTGAAGGACAACACGTATTTCGCCGAGCTGCATATTTATCGCGGTGATACGGTCATTCAGATCGACGCGCGGCCGTCCGATTCGATCGCGCTCGCGCTGCGCCTCAAGGCGCCGATCATGACGAGCGAGACGCTGCTCGAGCTGACGTCGGTCGACACGAGCGAAGGCGCGATCCAGCCGGGCGCCCCGGGCGCGGGCCCGCTCGATGCCGACACGCTGAAGTCGTACCTCCAAGACCTCGATCCCGAAGATTTCGGCAAGTTTACGCCGTAGCCTGCCGCTCCTCTGCGGCGTCCTCCCCACGGCACTCGGCGCGCAAGCGGTGAGCGTGAGCGGCCGCGTCCTCCTGGGTGGCCCGAAAGACACCGTCCCGCTGCCCAATACCTGGGTTGTGCTGCACCGCATCACGCGAGACACGGGCGCGCCGCTCGATTCGGTTCGCAGCGATGCGCACGGACGCTATCACCTGACGCTGACGCATCCCGACAGCGCGGTCGTGTACGTCGTGAGCGCCTGGTACGACAGCATCGCGTACTTCTCGCTGCCGCTGAACGTCGTCGGACGCCCGGCGGTGCACGTCGAGGATCTCATCACGTTTGCCACGACGACCAACGCGCCGCCCATTACGCTGGAGCGCCGGCTCGCGACCGTCGCGAGCGCGAATGCGTCGGGCACCCGGGAAGTGCTGGAAATCCTGGAGCTCCACAACTCGGGCAGCACGACCCGAATCACGAAGGACACGCTCGTGCCGACGTGGGCGGGGCGCGTGCCGGCGGGCGTGGGCGAGCTGCGCGGCGGCCAGGGCGACATCTCGCCCGACGCGATGGTGTTCAAGCACGACAGCGTGCTGGTGCTCGGCCCCATCCCGCCCGGGCCGATCAAGCAGCTCAGTTACGCGTATTCGCTGCCCGAGAATGTGCGCACGTTCGTGATTCCGATCGATCAGGCGACGACGGACGTGAATCTCCTGATCGAAGACACGACCGCCGTGGTGAGCGGCGTGAAGCTCGACACGCTCGGGGTGCAGGAGCTCGAGCAGCGGCGCTTCGCGGCGTATCGCGCCGGACCGCTCAAGGCCGGCGAGCGAATCGAGATACAGCTGCCGGCTGGAAAATTCCGCGCGCAAAATCTGTTGCCGTACCTCATCGCTATTTTGGCGGGCGCCATGGTGCTCGCGTTGGTGTGGGCATTGCGCAGAAAGCCGCAGGAGTCTAGACTGAGCGCGTAACTCATCGCGAACGGGGATACGGAAGCCGGTGTGAGTCCGGCGCGGCCCCGCCACTGTAACGGGCGATTGCTGGACGGCTCAATGCCACTGGGGTGACCCGGGAAGGCGAGCCGCTCTGCCCGAAGTCAGGAGACGTCTTCGTTCGCGCCACCGATCAGTTCCCTCGTGGGAGGGATGGTGCTGCGCAGACTTCTTTTCGCCGTTCTCCTCGTTGGTGGATGCAAACCATCCGACCGCCAGACCGTCCGGCCGTCCGAGCGGATCGTCTCGCTGCTTCCTTCGTTCACCGAAATCCTGTTCGACATCGGAGCCGGCGATCGCGTCGTCGGGCGGACCCAATGGTGTGATTATCCGCCCGCCGCGCTGGCCGTGCCGAGTGTGGGCGACGGCATGCCGCCGAACATCGAGGCCGTGCTGGCGCGCCGGCCCGACCTCGTGGTGCTCTACAATTCCGGCCCGAACGTCGCGGCCGCCAAACAGTTCGAGCGGATCGGCATCAAGACCGCGCTCATCGACCTGAACCGGCTCCAGGATCTCGGCGCCGCGACGCGGGAGCTGGGCCGCCTCACGGGGCAGTTCGATCAGGCCGACTCGCTCGCG
The DNA here is from genome assembly GCA_036522875.1 of Gemmatimonadales bacterium. Taxonomy (GTDB): domain Bacteria; phylum Gemmatimonadota; class Gemmatimonadetes; order Gemmatimonadales; family GWC2-71-9; genus 20CM-2-65-7. The sequence goes on from DATDEZ010000064.1 coordinate 26,045, forward strand.
AACATTCTCGACAGCATCGCGGGGCAGGCGATGCCGCCGCCCACCACGTCGGTCGCCTTCGTCGTCTGGGACAATCCGCCCATCATCATCGGCCGCGGGAGCTATCTCGATCAGATCGCCGCGGCGGCGGGCGCCCGCAACGTCTTCACCGACATCGCGGCCCCGTCGGCGCAGGTCTCGCTCGAGACGATCGTCGATCGCAATCCCGAGTGGATCGCCGTGCTGAGCGACTCCGGCGCCATGCCGTCGTTCGCCCGGCGGCCGGAATGGCGGGCGATTCGGGCCGTGCGCGAGCGCCATTTTCTCCTGCTGAAAGGCTCCCTGTTCGGGCGGCCCGGGCCGCGCTCCGGTCAGGCGATCGCCGAGCTCAAGCGGATGCTCGCGAAGTGAAGTGGACCGTCCTGGGAGTCGTCGCGCTGCTCGCGCTTGTCGCGAGCGTTGCGCTCGGACCTGCGGCGATTCCTTTCGGCGAGCTGCTGCATTCCGACATCGTCTGGAATCTCCGCGCGCCGCGCGCGCTGCTCGCGTTTCTGGTCGGCGGCTCGCTCGGCGTCGCGGGCGCGGGATTGCAGGCCCTCGTGCGAAATCCGCTGGCCGATCCGTTCCTGCTCGGCTTGTCCGGCGGAGCGGGGCTCGGTGCCGTGATCGCGATCGCGCTCCATCTGTCCGGTCCGTGGGCGTTGCCGATCGCCGCCTTCATCGGCGCGCTGGTCGCTCTGTGGCTCGTGTATCGGATCGGCTTGATCGGCGGCGCCGCGCTCGACCCGCGCATCCTGCTGCTGGGCGGCGTGGCGATCGGCGCGTTCGCGGCCGCAATCACCACGGCGATCGTCGCCCTCGCCGATGCGGCCGAGCTGCGGAATGCGTTTCTGTGGCTGTGGGGCGGGCTGTCGGGCGCGTCGTGGCAATCGGTGTTGCTCGTCGCGATCTATGCGCCGATCCCGCTGATCGTCTTGCTCGCCGCGGCACGGCCGCTCGATCTGCTCGCACTCGGCGAAGAGCCGGCGAGCTACCTGGGCGCCGACGTCACGGCGGTGAAACGGCGCGTCTACCTCGCCGCCTCGCTGCTGACGGCGGCGGCGGTCGCGGTGTCGGGCGTGATCGGGTTTGTCGGACTCGTCGTTCCGCACATCGCCCGTCTCACCTGGGGCCATCGCCATCGCGCGCTCTTGCCGGCCGCATTCCTGGGCGGCGGCGCGCTGCTCGCGTTCGCGGATACGCTGGCGCGCACGGTCGTTGCGCCACGGGAATTGCCGGTCGGCGTCGTGACGGCGTTGATCGGCGTGCCGGTGTTTGCGTTTCTGCTGAGGCGTTGGGCTTGAACTGCGTGCGTTACTGCGTGCGCCGTGAGCCGTGCGCCGTGCGCCGGACTGCATCATGTTGACGCTCTCCGGCGTGAGTTATCGCTACCCAGGAGCGTTGCGCGACGCTCTCTCCGCGGTCTCGCTGCACGTGGGTGCCGGAGAATTCCACGCGGTGCTCGGACCCAACGGCAGCGGCAAGACAACGCTCGTGCGGGTGGCGCTCGGCGCCGTGATGCCCGACGGTGGGCAGGCCACGATTGCCGATCGGCCGGCGCATGCGTGGCCACGTCAGGAGCTCGCTCGGCTCGTCGGCGTCGTGCCGCAGCGCGAAGACAACCTCTTCCCGCAGCGCGTGCGCGAAACCGTGCTGCTCGGCCGCTACCCTCATCTGTCGCTGTGGGGCGGGGAGCGGCCCGAAGATCAGGCCGCGGTCGATCGTGCGTTGACCGCGTGTGACGTCCCCCATCTCGCCGATCGCTGGGTATGGACGCTGTCGGGCGGTGAGTATCAGCGCGTCCGTGTCGCGCGCGCGCTCGCGCAGGAGCCCAAGCTGCTCGTGCTCGACGAGCCCGGCATGTCGCTCGACATCCGGCACGAGATGGCGCTGTTCGAGCTGATCCGCAGTCTCGTGGACGCGCAGGGACTCGGCGTCCTGATGATCACGCACGACCTGAACCTCGCCGCGCGCTTCGCCGACTCCGTCCTGTTGCTCAGCGAGGGTCGAGTGGCGGCCGGGGGCGCGCCGAACGCCGTGCTCACCCAGTCCGTCGTCGAGTCCGTGTTCTCCTGGCCCGTCGCGATGCAGACCGTCGACGGCCGCCCGCAGATGATTCCGCTCCGCCAACCGAAGGAGACGCCCGCATGAAGGCCGTGCTGATCGTGCTTGCCCTGGCGCAGCAGCCCAAGGACACCGTCGTCTTGAAGCCCGTCGTCGTGACGGCTACGCGGACGCCGGCGACGGCGGACGTATTGCCGGCGGCGGTCACAGTCCTCAAGGGGGCAGACCTGACGGCGAAGGGCATTCGCACGGTCGCGCAGGCGCTCGAGACGGTGCCGGGACTGCACATCGCGGCGACCGGCAGCATTGGCGGGCAGACCGCGATCTTCACGCGCGGCGGCGAGAGCGACTATACGAAAGTCCTGCTCGACGGCGTGCCGCTGAATCAGGCGGGCGGCGGCATCGACCTCGCGCACCTGACGACCGACAACGTCGACCATATCGAGATCGTGCGCGGGCCGGTCAGCGTGCTCTACGGCTCGGACGCGGTGACGGGCGTGGTGCAAGTTTTCACGAAGGCAGGAGCCGGGAGCCGGGAGTCAGGAGCCGGGAGGTTGGGGGCGGAGTTCCGTGGCGGCACATATGGATCGGCCGAAGAGGCGCTCGATTTCGCTGGCGGCACACCGCGAGTCTCCTACTCCGCGAGCGCCTCCCGGTTTTCCTCCGATGGGCTCTACTCGTACAACAATCAGTACCGGAACAGCGTGGCGAGCGCGCGCGTGGTCGCGCGGCCCGACGCGCGGTCAGACGTCAGCCTGACGTATCGCTATGGCGACGACCGCTACCACTTTCCGACCGACGGTTTCGGCGCACCGGTGGACTCGAATCAGCGCGCCGCCGAGCGGGGGCCGTTGCTCAGTCTCAGCGCGGGACGTGAGCTTGGGCAACATCTCGACGCCCGGGTCACCGTGGCGGCGAAGGAATCGCGGCAATTCTTCAATGACGAGCCCGATTCGCCGGGCGAAGACGGCGCATTCAGGAGCCGCGACTACGTGCGCCGCACCACGTCGAGCGCGCTCGTCACGTGGCGCGCGAACGGGGCGAGCCTGATCGGTGGCGTCGAATACGAGGACCAGCGCCAGCACGGCACGAGCGACTTCAGCGCGTCATTCGGCGACTTTCCCGATTCGATTCACGTGCAGCGCAACAACACCGGTTATTTCACCGAGGCGCTGCTCCCCGCGGGCCCCATGATGTGGACGCTCGGCGCGCGGTTGGACGACAACTCGCAGTTCGGCGCGCACGGGACGTACCGGGCGGGCGTGGTGTACCGGCTGACCGAGCAAATGCGACTGCGCGTTTCGGCCGGGACGGGCTTCAAGGAGCCGACGTTCTTCGAGAACTACGCGCACGGCTTCGTGAAGGGGAACCCGAATCTCAGGCCGGAGCAGTCGTTCAGCTGGGAGGTCGGCGCCGAGCGCGGGCCGGTGACAGTGACGTACTTCAATCAGCGCTTCCGCGACCTCGTCGAATATTCATCGACGCCGGTTGGTCCCGATTCGGTCAACTACTTCAACGTGGGTGCGGCGGTCGCCGATGGCATCGAGGCGAACGCCGTCTACAGCCTCACACGCTCGATCGTGTTTTCGCTCAACTACACCTTCCTGCACACGCGTGTCGAGAAGTCCGGCACGCCGAGTGATCCGAACGCGCTCTTCGTGCCCGGCAAGCCGCTCGTGCGCCGTCCGGCGCACGTCCTGGCGCCCGAGCTCACCGCGTCGCTCGGCGATCGCGCGCACGTGACGGTGGGGCTGCTGTGGGTCGGCAAGCGCGACGATGTCGGGGCGCAGCGTGTCACGCTCGATCCGTACACGCGACTGAACGCCTCCGCGGAGTACGCGCTGGGCCACGTCGTGCTGACGGGAACCATCACGAACGCGCTCAACGACCAGTCTCAGGAGATCAACGGCTTCAGGCCGCTCGGCCGCGTCGTGATGCTGGGCGCGCGGGTCGCGATTGGCCGCTGACCGAATCGTCTCGCTGCTGCCCAGCGCGACCGAAATCGTGTGCGCGCTGGGCCTCGAGGACCGCCTCGTCGGGATCTCGCACAGCTGCGATTACCCGCCGGGCGTGCAGAAACTGCCGCGCCTCAGTCGCCCGCGGACGGACCTGGACGGATTGTCGGGCGGCGAGATCGACGCCGCCATTCGCGCCGCGCTGCGCGACTACGGCAGCGTGTACGAGATCGACGTCCCCGGCATTCGCGCGTTGCAGCCCGATCTCGTCATCACGCAGGGCATCTGCGAGGTCTGCGCCGTGCCGGAGAGTCAGGTTGTCGCGGCCGCGGTCGGTGGCGCGGTCTTGACGCTCGACGCCCACGACCTCGCGGCGATCTTCGAGAGCATTCGCGCCGTCGGCCGCGCCGCCGGCGTGAGCGAGCGCGCCGAGACGCTCATCACCGAGATGCAGCAGCGGATTGCGCGCGTTCAGGAGCGCGTGCGCGAGCGGGCGCGTCCGCGCGTCGTGGCGCTGGAATGGCTCGATCCACCCTACGTGCCTGGCCACTGGGTGCCCGAGCTCGTCACCATCGCCGGTGGCGAATTGCTCGCCGGCACGACGCGCCGGCCGTCATATCGCATGGAATGGTCGGACCTGAAAGGGCTCGAGCCCGACGTCCTGCTGGTCATGCCGTGCGGCTTCGACCTCGAAGCAACGCAGCGCGAGGCCATCCGCCACAAGCGCGAGCTGCGCGCCGTGGGCGGCCAGGTGCAGCTGCTCGACGCCTCGGCATACTTCAGCCGCTCCGGTCCTCGCGTCGTCGACGGACTCGAAATCCTCGCATCCACCTTCGCCGCCGTAGTACCACGCCGCCGCATTACCACGCCGCCGTAGTACCACGCCGCCCCTTATATTTCCCGCGTGAGCCTTGTCTCCACGCCGGCCGTCGTCCTCCGGACCTATCCCTACAGCGAAACCTCCAAGATCGTGCGCCTCGCGACGCGCGACCTCGGCGTCCAGAGCGCGATCGCCAAGGGTGTGCTGCGGCCGCGCAGCCCGTTCGGCGCCGCGCTCGAGACGTTGGCCGAGGGGACGGCGCAGCTCTACCACAAAGAGACGCGCGAGCTCCAGATCCTTGCCGCGTTCGACGTCGTGTCGCTGCGCCGCGACCTCGCCGGCGACGTCGGCCGATTTGCGGGAGCGGCTGCGCTCTCGGAAGTCATGCTCAAGATGGCGCCGCCCGCGCCGCTGCCAGCGGCCTACGAGACACTCCTCGCCGGTCTCGACGCGCTCGCGAATGCCGAGCTGGGGCACGCCGACGCAATCGCGACGCGCTGGCTCTGGCTGCTCGTCGGCGTGCTCGGCTTCGCGCCGCAGCTGGACGGCTGCGTCCGCGACGGCCATGCGGTCTCCGGCACGGTTGCCTTCAGCGCCGCGGAAGGCGGCGTCTTGTGCGCGAGCTGCGCCGGCCTCAAGCCGCCGACGCGCCTGCCGCCGCAAGCGTACAACGACTTGCTCGCGCTGAACGACCTGCAAGCGTCGCTCCCGGTGCTCGACGCGCCCCATGCCGCCGCCCATCGCCGCCTGGTCGCTCGATTCATTCGCCATCACCTGGGCGAGCTCCAGGGCGCCAAGAACGGCAAGGCCGAGCGGGCGAGCGCCATCGACATCTGGGAACGGGGCGTGCGGGCGGGGGGCGCGTGGCTCGCGTCGTAGTCGGGACCGCCGGGCACATCGATCACGGAAAAACGGCACTCGTCAAAGCACTGACCGGCGTGGACACCGACCGCTGGGAAGAAGAAAAGCGCCGCGGCATCACGATCGACCTGGGCTTCGCGCCGCTGCCGCTGCCCGGCGGCGTGCAGGCGAGCGTCGTCGACGTCCCGGGTCACGAAGGCTTCGTCAAGAACATGCTCGCCGGTGCGACCGGCATCGACGTCGCCCTGCTCGTCATCGCCGCCGACGAAGGCATCATGCCGCAGACCGAAGAGCACCTCGCCATCGTCGAGCTCCTCGGCGTCACGCGCGGAATCCCCGTCCTTACCAAACGCGATCTCGTAGACGACGACTGGCTGGGCCTCGTTCGCGCCGAGGTGGGCGAGCGGCTCTCGCATAGCCGCGTGCGCTGGACGCAACCGGTCGCGGTGAGTGCGCTGAAGGCAGAGGGTTTGGAGGATCTCAAAGAGGCGTTGGTGCAGGTTGTGAAGGACCTGCGGGAACGACCCGGGGACGATCTCTTCCGACTTCCGATCGACCGCGTCTTCGCGCTGCCGGGCGCGGGGACAGTCGTCACCGGCTCGACGTGGAGCGGCACCGTCAAAGCGGGTGACAGCGTTCGGCTACTGCCGCTCGATCGCGAAGTCCGCGTGCGCTCGATCCAGGTGCACAGCGCCGACGCCGATCACGCGGGTCCCGGCCGACGGACCGCCCTCGCGCTCGTCGGTGTGGACAAAGACGAGCTCGACCGCGGCGATGTCGCCGTCACGGGGCCGGGCTGGCGCGCGACCAGCACGCTCGACGTCATGCTCGAAGTACTCCCTGCGGTCAAGAAGCCCCTCGCGGTTCGCACGCGCATTCGCGTCCACCTCGGCACCGCCGAGGTCCTGGGTCGCGTGGCGCAGGTGCCGGCGATCGCGCCGGGAGCGAAGGGGCTTGTCCGCTTGCTCCTCGAGCACGCGATCGTCGCGCGCGGCGGCGATCGCTTTGTCATCCGGAGCTTCTCACCGGTGACGACGATCGGCGGAGGCGTCGTCCTCGATCCGTTTCCGGCCAAGCGGCCGCGCGTGTCGGAGCGCGGCCTCTCGGCGGAACAACCGCCCGCGGAGCGCCTCGCGCGGTTCGTGGAGGAAGCGGGTGTTGCGGGTGTGTCGGTTCGGGACGTCGCCGTGCGCCTCGGTGTGCTGTCCGTTGACGTTTCTCGAACCATCGCCGCCGCGGGGAAGGGCATCCTTCAAGCCGGGGAGCTGCTCGTTTCCCGCAAAGCGATGACCGCCGAGGTGGAGCGCCTGGCCGAGGTTGTCGCGAAGCACCATGAGGAGCACCCGCTCGATCCCGGCTTGTCGCTCCAGGCGCTGCGGGCGGCGGTCGGGGCACCGCCCGCGGTCCTGGACTTGCTGGTCGAGCACGGCGCGAAGAAGCAGGCGTGGGAGCTGGTGGACGGCGGTGCGGCGGTACGGAAGCCCGGCTGGCAGGCGGCGCTCAAGGCGCACGCCGGCGGTGCGGGCGACCGGCTGGCCCGGCGCTTGAGCGAGGCGCGCTGGCAGCTGCCGACGGTGTCCGAATTGCAACGTGAGTTCGACGACCCTCAGGTACCGGCACTGCTGGCGCACCTCGCGCGCGAAGGCTCGGTCGAGCGGGTCGATCAGGAGCGCTATGCGGTGAAACAGGCGCTGGAGGACTTCCGTCGAGCGCTCGAGGACACGCTGAAAGAGCTCGGCGCAGCGACGCCCGCACAGTTTCGTGACCGCCTGGGCTTGACGCGCAAGTATTTGATTCCGCTGCTCGAGTGGGCGGACCGGCGCGGGATCACCGCACGCAAGGGCGATACGAGGGTTTTACGTGCTTGACAGGGTGCAGGCGGTTCCTAGCTTTTCAGGAGCTAGTTCCTTGCGCCCTGTACCAACAAGGAGAGCGGTCTAACGCATCTTTTCCGTTTGCCGAGGAGTTGGTGAGATGAAGCTGTACGCCTGGGCAGTGCTGGCTGGGCTCGGAGTCCTCGGGCTGCCGGCCGGTGCGAGCGACGTGATGGGACAGGGGACGCCTCCGCCGCTGGTCGAGCTCAAGCAGAACTATCCGAACCCCTTCAATCCGGCGACCACGATCCCGTTCACGTTGAGCGGGGAGCTGTTTGCTAACGGTCACCGGCCGAAGGTTTCCCTCAAGATCTACAACGTGCTCGCGCAGCTCGTCTCGGTGCCGTTGCTGCAAGGCACCGGTCAGCCGATGAGGGACGTCGAGCTCACGTGCAATTCCGCCGGCACCACGCCCTGCGAGTTCTGGGCGTACTGGGACGGCAACATCCTGAACACCGGCAAAGAGGCGGCGTCCGGGGTGTACATCTACCAGCTGATTGTGGACGGGCATCGGTTTACGAAGAAGATGATTATCATGAAGTAAGGGCGGCGAGATAAGGCGGCGGCAGATAATACGGCGGCAGATAATACGGCGGCGAGGGGCGGCAAATTAACCCTTCGCCGCCTTTTCATCTGCAATTATGGCATGTTTAACGGGCACAGCGATTGCTTTGGGGGCGAGTCATGATCCAACCAGATAGGCTCACCGTTAAAGCTGCTGAAGCTCTTCAGCAGGCGGCTGCGCTCGCCCGCTCGAAGGGCAATCCTGTGGTCAATGATGCCCATCTGTTTTACGCCCTCCTCCAGCAAGATGAAGGCATCGTCGTCCCTCTCCTTCAAAAGGCAGGCCTCAACGTCTCGCAGCTGACAGCGGAGACCGAACGGGAAATCGAGCGCTTTCCCAAGCAGTCGGGCGGCGCGGATGCGACGCTTTCGCGCGAGCTGACGCGCGTTTTGGATCGCGCCGATGCCGACGCCAAGTCCCTCGGCGACGCCTATGTCTCGACCGAGCACATCCTGCTCGCGCTCGCGGAAGAGAAGGGTACGACCGCGCGCGAGCTGCTCTCGACCCAGGGCGTGAGCCGCAAGGACCTGCTGGCGGCGCTCGAGGGCGTGCGCGGCTCGCATCGCGTGACCGATCAGGAGCCCGAGTCGAAGTACCAGTCGCTCCAGCGCTTCACGCGCGATCTCACCGAAGTCGCCCGAAAGGGCAAGCTCGATCCCGTCATCGGCCGCGACGAAGAAATTCGCCGCGTGATGCAGGTGCTCTCGCGCCGCACGAAGAACAATCCCGTGCTGATCGGCGAGCCGGGCGTCGGCAAGACGGCGATCGTCGAAGGCCTGGCGCAGCGCATCGTCAACGGCGACGTGCCCGACTCCCTCAAGAACAAGCATCTGGTCGCGCTCGATATCGGCCAGCTCGTCGCGGGCACGAAGTATCGCGGTGAGTTCGAGGAGCGTCTCAAGTCAGTCCTGAAGGAAATTCAGACGGCCGAAGGCCAGTACATCGTGTTCATCGACGAGCTGCACACGCTGGTCGGCGCGGGCGGCGCCGAGGGCGCGGTGGATGCGTCGAACATGCTGAAGCCGGCGCTGGCGCGCGGCGAGCTGCACGTCGTGGGCGCGACGACGCTCGACGAATACCGCAAGCACATCGAAAAGGACGCGGCGCTCGAGCGGCGCTTCCAGCCGGTGTATGTGGGCGAGCCGTCGGTCGAGGACACGATCGCGATTCTGCGCGGCCTCAAGGAGAAGTACGAGGTCCATCACGGCATTCGGATCACCGACAACGCGCTCGTGGCGGCGGCGACGCTCTCGAACCGCTACATCACCGACCGCTTCCTGCCCGACAAGGCGATCGACCTGGTCGACGAGGCCGCGGCGCGGTTGAAGATGCAGGTCGACTCCAAACCCGAAGAGCTCGACTCGATCGACCGCGAGATCATCCGGCTGAAGATCGAGCAGGAGGCGCTCAAGAAGGAAAGCGACACGGGCTCGAAGAGCCGCCTCAAGACGCTGGAGAAGGAGCTTGCCGAGCTTGAAGAAAAATCGGCGGCGCTGACGGCGCGCTGGAGCGCCGAAAAGAAC
>DATDEZ010000065.1:0-50817 GCA_036522875.1 Gemmatimonadales bacterium
ACCGCGACCATCCCAGCGTACTACGCGCCGGGCGACGATCTGGTGATCTACACCAAGGAGCTGCGTGGAGACCTGGCAAGAGCTGCTCCGTAAGAAGAGCATCGCGTCGCTCGAGGCGCTCGCCGCGCGCTTCGGCGAAGAGCACACCGGCCCCATCGCCGCGCTCAAGCAGGCGGCCGAGAACTTCGAGTTCCGGATCTCGCCGGCGATGGTAGACCTGATCAAGTCGCCGGGCGATCCGATCTGGCGGCAGTACGTCCCCACCGTCCAAGAACTCGAGGTGCACGACGGGATCGTGGATTCGCTGGCGGAAGATGCGAATTCGCCGGTGCCCAACATCACGCATCGCTATCCGGACCGCGCGCTGTTTCTCGTGTCGCCGGTGTGCGCGGCGTACTGCCGCTTCTGTACGCGCCGGCGCAAAGTCGGCGACCCCGAGAAGATCCCGATGTCGCAGCTCGAGTCGGCGTTCCGCTATCTCGAGGAGCATCACGAGATCCGCGACGTCATCATGTCGGGCGGCGATCCCCTGCTTTTGTCGGACCGCCGCATCGACGAGATCTGCAAGCGGCTGCGGGCGATTCCGCATCTCGAGGTCCTGCGCATCGGCAGCCGAGTGCCCTGTCACCTGCCGGAGCGCGTGACGCCGGAGCTGTGCGCGATTCTCAAGAAGTACCATCCGCTCTACATCAACACGCACTTCAATCACCCGGACGAGCTGACGCCCGCCGCCGTAAAGGCGCTCGGCATGCTGGCCGACGCGGGCATCCCGCTCGGCTGTCAGACCGTGCTGCTCAGGGGTGTGAACGACGACCCGGAAGTGATGAAGCTGCTGATGCAGCGGCTGCTCACCGCCCGGGTCCGGCCCTACTACATCTATATGTGCGACCAGGTGGCCGGCGCAGAGCATTTCCGGACGACGGTGGAAAAGGGACTCGAGATCGTGAAGGCACTGCGCGGCTGGACGTCCGGGCTCGCGGTGCCGCACTTCGTGATCGACGCGCCCGGCGGTGGCGGCAAGATCCCGCTGCTGCCCGAGTACGTCGTCAAGCTGACCGACAAGGAAGTCGTGCTCCGCAATTACGCCGGCAAGATCTACCGCTACAAACAGGGCAAGACCTCCGCGCAGCCGCTCGAGCCGATTCTCGTCGGCTGACGCCATGAGATCCACCCCGTGACTCGCAGTGGTCTTCTCCCACTCGCGCTGATCGCCGGCTGCGCCATTCACGGCCGGACACCCACGGATAATGCTCGCCCGCTCGTCGCGACCCTCACGGAGCAGGACAGCCACACCACGGCGCTCCTGCAGGCAGTCAGCGCCGTCGACGACAGTGTGATCTGGGTTTCGGGACACCGGGCGACCTGGGCACGCACGGTGGACGGCGGCCGCACCTGGGTGCCGGGGGCGATGACGGGCCCCGACTCCACGTTGCAGTTCCGCGATGTGCAAGCGGTGAGCGCGACGACCGCGTATCTGCTGGCCGCCGGCCCCGGCGAGAGCTCGCGTATCTACAAGACCACTGACGCCGGGCAAAGCTGGCAGCTCCAGTTCTTCAACCACGACTCGGCGGCCTTCTACGACTGCTTCGCCTTCTGGGACGCGACGCACGGCATCGCGGTGAGCGATGCCGCCCACGGCAAGATGATCGTGATCCGGACCGACGACGGCGAGCACTGGAACGCGGTCTCGGGCGACGGAATGCCGCCGGCTGTGCCGGGCGAGGGGTCGCCCGCCGCCGGCGGCACCTGCTTGATCGTGCACGGCCGGTCGAGCGCATGGTTTGGGACGGAGCCCACCGCGCGCGTCTATCGATCGACCGATCGCGGGGAGCACTGGTCGATGACGACCACGCCGATCGTCTCCGGCGAGGCCGCCGGTGTCGCCACGCTCGCATTCCGTGACGACACGCACGGGATGGCGCTCGGCGGCCGTCTCCTGAAGCCGGACGATCGCAGCGACAGCGTCGCGGCGGTAACGCGCGACGGCGGCGCCACTTGGACGCTCGTCAGCCGCCCCACTTTCAGCGGCGCCGTCTACGGATCTGCCGTGCTCGGCGTTGCGGGCTACGTGGTGGTCGCGGGTCCCAAAGGGCTCGACTGGACCGGCGACGACGGCCGCTCGTGGACCAACCTCAGCGGCGCGAACTACTGGGCCGTCGAGTGCACGCCGCACCAAACCTGCTGGGCGGTCGGGCCCGGCGGGCGCATCACCCGCGTTACGTTCAAATAGCGGAGCCCTTGCGCGGTTCGAACGCCCGCGTATATTTATCCTCACCAATGCATAAACATACGATTCACCTGCCGCTGATTAATATGGCGAATACCAACGACGGACCCTTACCAGGGAGCGGCGGGGCACGATAGTGCAAGCAAAACCAGAAAACACCCGGCCCGCTCCCAACACTGAGCGGGCTTTTCTTTTGCCCGGTCACCTGGATCCGTGGCGCGAGCGTGACGCCTGCGGCGTCGGATTCGTCGCCCGCGCGGACGGCCGTCGCTCCGCGGACATCCTGGCGATGGCGCTCACTGCCGTCGCCCGGCTCGCCCACCGCGGCGCCGCCTCGAATGACAAGTCCGGCGATGGCGCCGGCCTCCTCACGCAGATCCCGCACCGCCTGCTCGGCGTCGGACCGGCCGAGCGCGTCGCGCTCGGGATGTTCTTTCTGCCGCCGAAGGAGACGGACGCCGCGGTCGACCTGATCGAGAGCGCGCTCGTCACGCTCGGCATGTCGGTGCTGGGGTGGCGCGTCGTTCCAGTGGATTCAAGCGTCCTGGCTCCGCTCGCGGCCGCCAACCAGCCCGCGATTCGCCAGATCTTTGTCGGGCCGCCGTCCGGTCCGCTCGATGCCGCCGCCTGGGAGCGCAAGCTTTACCTCGCGCGCCGGGTCATCGAACGGCGCGCCGCGGCGGCCGGGCTCGATCTCTTCGTCTGCTCGCTGTCCTGCCGCACGGTCGTCTACAAAGCGCTGCTCGTCGGTACCGAGCTCGGCGCGTTCTACGCCGACCTGCGCTCGCCCTTGTACGAGACCGCGACTGCCGTCTTCCATCAGCGCTACTCCACGAACACGCTGCCGAGCTGGCCGCTCGCCCAACCCTTCCGGATGTTGGCGCACAACGGCGAGATCAACACGCTCTGGGGCAACCGCAACGCGATGCTCGCCCGCGAGCCCGCGCTCGCGGCGCCGGTGTGGGAGACCGCGATCGAGCAGCTCAAACCGATCATCTGGGCCGATGGCTCGGACTCGACGAGCCTCGACAACGTCTTCGAGCTGCTCGTGCGCTCGGGCCGCGATCCGGTGCACGCGCTCATGATGCTGCTGCCCGAGGCGTGGGAGCGCGTTCCCGATCTCGATCCCGCGCTCCGCAGCTTCTACGAATACCACGCAGGTCTCATGGAGCCGTGGGACGGCCCTGCCGCGCTCGCGTTCTCCGACGGCGTCATCGCCGGCTCGGCACTCGACCGCAACGGCTTGCGCCCCTGCCGCTACAAGATCACGCGCGACGGCGTCGTCGTGTCCGCGTCCGAAGTCGGCGTCGTGGACTTCGATCCGGCTGACGTCGTCGAAAGCGGCCGGCTCGGGCCGGGCGAGCTGCTGATCGTGGACACCGCGCGCAATAGGATCCTGCGCAGCACGGAGGCAAAGCTCGAAGTCGCGAACCGCTCGCCGTATGCGCGTTGGACTGGTCGTGTGGTCCGCCAGCTCCCCGACGACGTCACCCCGCTGGGCCCCGCGTTGCCGGTGGAAGAGCTGACCGCCCGGCAGCACGCGTTCGGCTACGGGTTCGAGGATCTGCGGCACGTCGTCACGCCGATGGCGGCAGCCAGCCAGGACGCGATCTGGAGCATGGGCGACGACACACCGATCGCCCCGCTGTCGCGCCTGCCGCAGAGCGTCTACGCATACGTGCGCCAGCGGTTCGCGCAGGTGACGAATCCGGCCATCGATCCGCTGCGCGAAGCCCGGGTCATGTCGCTCGTCATGTATCTGGGACGGCGCGGCTCGCTGCTCGCGCAACGGCCGGGACGGCGGACGTTGCTGCGACTCGAGCACCCCGTGCTGCTCACCGAAGAGATGGCCGCGGTGCGGCGCGCTGCAGGCCCGGAGCTGGGCGTGATCAACGCGGTCTGGGAAGCGGCGGCGGGGCCGGACGAGCTGGCGCGCGCAATCGACCGGCTGAGCCGCGAGGCGGTGAAGGCCGTGCGGCGCGGCGCCACGATCCTCGTGATCAGCGATCGCGAAGCCGATCGCGCCCGCGCACCGATTCCGATGTTGCTGGCCGTCGGTGCCGTGCACCAGCGGCTCGTGCACGCCGGCCTGCGAATTCGCGTCGGTCTCGTGGCCGAGGCCGGCGACGCGTGGGACGTGCACCACTTCGCGGCCCTGTTCGGGTACGGCGCCGAGGCCGTGCATCCCTGGCTGGCGCTGCAATCGCTGCGCTCGCTCAAGTCTGAGCCGAACGCCGAGCCGACCGTCGCGAAATTCCGGTCGGCCGCCGAGAAGGGCTTGCTCAAGATCCTGTCGAAGATGGGAATCTCGACGCTGCAGTCCTACGCCGGCGCGCAGATCTTCGAAGCCCTCGGCCTCGGTCCCGAGGTCGTCGACAAGTGCTTTACCGGCACGGCATCGGTGATCGGCGGTATCGGCTTCCGCGAGATCGCGCAAGACATCCTGGCACGCCAATCCGGCAACGGCGCATTGCCCGATCACGGCCGCGTCCGCTACCGCCGTGACGGCGAAGATCACGGCTGGTCGCCGCCGGTCGTGCGCGCGTTGCAGGACGGCGACCACACGACGTTCCTCGGCCGCGTGCAAGCGCGCCTGCCCGCGGGACCGCGCGACCTGCTCGACTTCAAGCCGCAGGCTCCCGTGCCGATCGACGAGGTCGAGCCGGTCGAAGCGATCCGCCGCCGCTTCATCTCGAGCGCGATGTCGCTTGGCGCGCTGTCGCCCGAAGCGCACGCCACGCTGGCAATCGCCATGAATCGCATCCACGCGCGCTCCAACTCCGGCGAAGGCGGCGAAGATCCGGCGACATACACGCCGCTCGACGGCAGCGACCGCGCCGACAATCGCATCAAGCAGGTCGCGTCGGGCCGCTTCGGCGTGACGACGGCGTACCTCGCGCGCGCCGACGAGCTCGAGATCAAGATCGCCCAGGGCTCGAAGCCCGGCGAAGGCGGGCAGCTGCCCGGTCACAAAGTCACCGATCTCATCGCCCGGCTGCGCCACGCGGTGGTCGGGATCTCGTTGATCTCGCCGCCGCCGCATCACGACATCTATTCGATCGAGGATCTCGCGCAGCTGATTCACGATCTGAAGACCGTGAACCCGCGGGCGCGCGTCGGCGTGAAGCTCGTCGCCGAGGCTGGCGTCGGCACGGTGGCGGCGGGCGTGGCGAAAGCGTATGCCGACTACGTGCTGATCTCCGGTCATAACGGCGGCACGGGCGCATCACCGCTCTCCTCGATCAAGCACGCCGGCTCGCCGTGGGAGCTGGGGCTCGCCGAAACGCAGGCAATCCTGCAGCGCAATCAGCTGCGCGAGCGGATCGAGGTGCGGGTGGACGGCGGCCTCAAGACCGGCCGCGACGTCGTCATTGCCGCTCTGCTCGGCGCCGAATCGTACGGGTTCGGCACGGCGAGCGTGGTGGCGCTCGGCTGCGCGATGGCGCGGCAGTGCCATCTCAACACCTGCCCGACCGGCATCGCCACGCAGCGCGCCGACCTGCGCGCCAAGTTCAAGGGCACGCCCGAGCAGGTCATCGCCTACTTCACGTTCATCGCCGAAGACGTGCGGCGCATCCTTGCGTCGCTCGGCGTCCGCCGCATGGAGGACGTGATCGGTCGCGTGGAGCTGCTGCAGCGGGTCGAGCGCCCCGATGCGCCCCGCGCGCAGCTGCTCGATCTGTCATTGCTGCTCGAAAGCCACGGCGAGGGAGCGCGCAAGCGTACGGTCGAGCGGAACGTCCGTCCGGGCCTCGTGTCGCTCGACGAAGCGATCATCGCGCGAGCAGGCACCGGCGTGTTTACGATCGGGAACCATCATCTCACCGTCGGCGCGCGGATCGCCGGCCAGATCGCGCGCGAGCAGAACGAGAACTCCGGCCCCGGCACGCCGCTCCGGCTGCGGTTCCACGGCAGCGCCGGCCAGAGCTTCGGCGCCTTCACGCTGCCGCGGATGAAGCTGCACCTCGAAGGCGAGGCGAACGACCACGTCGGCAAGGGATTGTGCGGCGGCGAGATCGTGATCCGGCCGTTCCGCGGCGCGGCGTACGCGTCAGGCCCGCACGTGATCCTCGGCAACACGGCGCTCTACGGCGCGACGTCGGGCCGGCTGTTCGCGGCCGGCGCCGCCGGTGACCGGTTCGCCGTCCGGAACTCGGGCGCGCTCGCCGTGATCGAAGGCGCGGGCGACCACTGCTGCGAGTACATGACCGGCGGCATCGTGGTCGTGCTGGGG
Source organism: Gemmatimonadales bacterium (assembly GCA_036522875.1). Lineage (GTDB taxonomy): Bacteria > Gemmatimonadota > Gemmatimonadetes > Gemmatimonadales > GWC2-71-9 > 20CM-2-65-7. The sequence goes on from DATDEZ010000065.1 coordinate 6,462, forward strand.
CCGGTCGGCCGGAACTTCGGCGCCGGCATGTCGAACGGCGTCGCGTACGTGCTGGACGAGCGCGCGGTGCTCGCGTCGCACTGCAATCTCGACATGGTGCACGTCACGCCGCTCAGCGCGATGGACGAGCGCGTGCTGCGCAAGCTCGTGCAGCAGCACTTTCACAAGACCGGCAGCGTGCGCGCCCGCGCGATTCTCGCGCAGTGGGACGCATATCGTGCCCTGTTCCGCAAAGTCGCGCCTCCGCCGCCCGAGGCGCCGGCCGGCGAGCCGGTCACTTCCCTCTCCCTTCCCCTCGAATCCACGGAGAGCCGCGCATGAAGCTCATCACGACGATCGTCCGACCCGACCGCGTGTCCGAAGTCAAAGCGGCGCTGTTCCGCGCCGGCGTCACCGGCATCACGCTGAGCCGAGTGAGCGGACACGGCGGTGAGCACGAGCGCTTCGAGCAGTACCGCGGGACCGCGCTCGTCATGGAGTTCCACGAAAAGGTGAAAATCGAAATGGTCTGCTCTGAGCCGTTCGTCGAGCCGTGCGTGCAGGCGATTCTGTCCGCCGCGCGCACCGGTGAAGTCGGCGACGGCAAGATCTTCATCCAGCCGATCGAGCGGGTGGTTCGCATCCGCACGGGTGAGGTGGACAACGCCGCTCTGACCGCCGTCAATGCCGACGCGGTCCAACGCGCGGCGATCAACGCTGCCGGGATCGGAGGTGCCGTGTGACTGTTTCCGCCGGGGATACTGCATGGGTGCTCGTGTCGAGTGCGCTCGTCCTGCTGATGACCGTCGGCCTGGCATTCTTCTATGGGGGCCTGGTGCGCCCCAAGAACGCACTCAATACGATGATGATGAGCGTCGTCGCGCTCGGCATCATCGGCGTGCAGTGGATGCTGGTCGGGTACTCGATCGCATTCGCCCCCGGCAATTCGTGGATCGGCGGGCTGTCGTGGCTCGGGCTGCATAACGTCGGCGTCGACCCCAACGCGGCGTACGGCGCGACGATTCCGCTGCAAGCGCACGCGATGTTCCAGGGCATGTTCGCGATCATCACGCCCGCGCTGATCTCCGGCGCGATCGTGGAGCGGATGCGCTTCCGCGGCTATGTGCTGTTCCTCATACTGTGGGCGACCTTGATCTACGATCCGCTCGCCCACTGGGTCTGGGGCGCGGACGGCTGGTTGTTCAAGCGCGGCGCGCTCGACTTTGCCGGCGGCACCGTCGTCCACATCAGCGCCGGCGTCTCGGCGCTCGTCGCCGCCTGGTTCCTGGGGCCGCGGCGCGACTACCGGCGCGTACCGATCGCGCCGCACAACGTCCCGCTCGTGCTGCTGGGCGCCGGGCTGCTCTGGTTCGGCTGGTTCGGCTTCAACGCGGGCTCGGCACTCGCGGCGAACGGGCTTGCGGCACTCGCGTTCGTGAACACGAACACCGCGGCAGCCGCCGCGCTCGTGACCTGGGCCGGGCTCGATCTTGCCCGCACCGGAAAGATCACCGCCGTGGGCGCAGCCACCGGTCTCGTCGTCGGGCTCGTCGGCATCACGCCGGCGGCCGGCTACGTCACGCCGCTGGCCGGACTCGCGATCGGCGTACTCGCGGCGGGCGTCAGTTACACCGCGATTCAGATCCGCTCGCGGACCAAGCTCGACGACGCGCTCGACGTGTTCTCCTGCCACGGCATGGCGGGGATCGCCGGCGCGATGCTCACCGGCGTATTCGCGACGAAGCTCGCGAATCCCGCGGGCGGCGACGGCCTGCTGGCCGGCAATGCCGCGCAGCTGGGCGTGCAAGCGCTCGCGGTGCTCGCCACGATCGCGTTCGCCGCGCTCGGGACGCTGGGCATTCTGAAGCTCGTGGATGTAACGGTCGGCGCACGGGCCGATGTGCCCGAGGAGAGCGCCGGGCTCGATCTCTCCCAGCACGGCGAGGAAGCGTATTTCGGCACGGACCTCGGTGTGGCCGGCGCCGGCACGTCGCTCGGCGGCAGCGTGGTCGTGCAGTCGTTCATGCCGGAGGGGTCACCCGCGCCCGAGCCGGCCGTATGACGCCGGCGACGTTGGTCATCGCCAGCGTCGCCGTCGTCGCCCTGTTGCCGCAAGTCGTCGCGCAGACTCCCGCCCCGCGTTTGACGGGGAACGTCACGCTCGTGGGCGACTACCGGTTTCGCGGGCTGTCGCAGACGTATACGCAGCCCGCCATTCAGGGTGGCGTCGAGTACGCCCTACCCGCGGGCGCTTACGCGGGGTCCTGGGCTTCGAACGTCAGCGGCAATCAGTTCCTGAACGGCGGATCGCTCGAGCTGGACTTGTATGGCGGATACCGGTGGACCGCGGGAAACCACGGCGTGGATCTCGGGGTGCAGTACTACTGGTATCCTCGCGCGCGTTACAACATCGATCCCGGTGACCGCTACAACACCGCGGAGCTTTACGTCGGCGCGCATTACCAGCAGCTCAGCGCGAAGTACTCGCTCGCGCTGACGAATCTGTTCGGCATGAAGACGAACACGATCGGCGGCTTTTGCGGGATCACGAGTGACGGCGCGGCAGCGACGTCCAACTGCCTGGGGACCGGCAGCTCGAAAGGCTCGGGATACGTCGATCTCGCTGCCACGTTCGACGTCGTGGCTCACGTGAATCTGCTGCTGCATTACGGCTATCAATTCGTGCGCGACTACCCGCAGCTCTCGTATGCGGACTACCGGCTCGCGCTGACGCGGCAGTTCGGCGGAGTCACCCTCGGCGCGGCGGCTGTGGACACCGACGCCGAGCGGCGGTTTTACCGGTACACGCCGACGACGGCGGGGTCGCAGGAGACGCAGGACATCGCCAAGCTCGGGGTCGTGCTGTCGGCGAGCAGAGCGTTCTGAAGTAGCGGAGGCTTTCAAGGGGCGCACAATCGTGGTAGCCTTCCTGCCATGACCGCGTCCCTTCCGACCAAATTTACGGTCGGCCTCGTGCAGATGAGCATGAGCGACGATCCCGAAGCCAATCTCGGGAAGGCGGTCGCGCGCATCCGCGAGGCGGCGCGGCAGGGCGCGACACTCGTCTGCCTGCCCGAGCTGTTTCGCACGCAGTACATCGGCCAGCGCGAGGATCACGCGCTGTTCGACCTCGCCGAGGCGGTCCCGGGGCCGTCGACGGAAACCCTGGGCAAAGTCGCGAAAGAGAATGGGGTCGTCGTCATCGCGTCGCTCTTCGAGCGCCGCGCGGCGGGTCTGTATCACAACACCGCCGCGGTGATCGACGCGGACGGGAAAGTGAAGGGGATCTACCGCAAGATGCACATCCCCGACGATCCCGCCTATTACGAAAAATTCTATTTCACACCAGGCGACCTCGGCTTTCGCGCGTTCGACACCAAGGTCGGGCCGATCGGCACGCTGGTGTGTTGGGATCAATGGTATCCCGAAGGCGCGCGGCTCACGGCGCTGCAGGGCGCGAACATTCTGCTGTACCCGACGGCAATCGGCTGGCATCCGGCGGAGAAGACACAACACGGCGCGCAGCAGCTCGACGCCTGGCAGACGATCCAGCGCAGCCACGCGATCGCGAACGGCTGCTGGGTTGCCGCGGTGAATCGCGTCGGCCACGAGCGGCTCGGCAGCGAGGGACCCGGCATCGAGTTCTGGGGCCATTCGTTCGTGTGCGACCCGTTCGGCGTCCTCGTCGCCGAGGCCGGAGAAGAAGAGACGACGGTCCTGGCAGAGGTCGATCTCCGGCGAATCGAAGAGGTCCGCCGCAACTGGCCGTTCCTGCGCGATCGCCGCACCGACGCCTACAGCGGCATTCAGCACCGGTTTCTGACTGACTAGCGCTCTTCGCATGCCCGCCGAATGGGAGCCGCATGCGGCGACCTGGATCGGCTGGCCGCACAACGTCACCGACTGGCCCGGAAAATTTTCGCCGATCCCCTGGGTCTACGCCGAGATCGTCCGCGTCCTGACGCGCGGTGAGACCGTCCGCATACTCGCGCACTCGGGCGTGGGACAAGCAACTCGGATTCTCAAGAAGGCCGGCGTCGACCTCGGCCGCGTGGATTTTCTGCGGTTTCCCACGAACCGCGGCTGGACACGGGACTTCGGCCCGATCTTCGTGCGGCGGGGCAACGGCCTGGCCATCGCGCGCTTTCACTTCAACGCGTGGGCCAAGTACAAGGACTGGAAGAAAGACGACAAGATTCCGGAGCGCGCTGCCAAGAAGCTCAAGCTGCCGCTCATCGACGCGGGTGTCGTGCTCGAGGGCGGCAGCATCGACGTGAACGGCCAGGGCACGCTGCTCACCACGGAAGAATGCCTGCTCGATCCCCACGTGCAGACCCGCAATCCGGGCCTCGCCCGCCACGACATCGAGCAGGTCCTCCGCAACGCGCTCGGCATCACGAAGACCATCTGGCTCGGTAAAGGGATCGCTGGCGATGATACGCACGGCCACGTGGACGATCTGTGCCGATTCGTGAATCCGACGACCGTCGTCCTGTGCACGGAAGACGATCGGCACGATGTGAACTACAAACCCTTGAAGGAAAACCACGAACGACTCGAGGGGCACGGCATCGAGGTGATCGACCTCCCGATGCCGGCCCCCCTGTATTTCGACGGCGTCAGACTGCCCGCCAGCTACGCCAATTTCTACATCTCCAACGCGGCGGTGCTGGTTCCCACGTTCAACGATCCGAACGATCGCGTTGCACTCGGCATCCTCGCCGAGGTCTTTGCGGACCGCGCGGTCGTGGGAATCCACGCGGTCGATTTGGTTTGGGGGCTCGGCACGATTCACTGCCTGACGCAGCAGGAACCGGTCCGCACCGGTCCCTAGGCTAGCGCGTTGTCGATGTGCCCCGACACGCTGTAGAGCTCCGAGAGAAGGCCGGCTCGCGCCGTCTCGCTGATCCCGGGCATGCTTTGGACGCGCAGCAGGCTCATCTTCACCAATTCGAGCGCGCTGCAGAGGTAGACCGTCGCCTGGTCCGATGTCACGCCCCACAACCGCTCCAGGGCTCCGAGCGAGAGGCCAACGAACTCCACGATGAGCTGTTCCGGACTACGGCGCTCGATCCCGTTCGGCGGCGGACCGGGCGCTTCGGCTCGCACGAGCCCCACGCACCACCGGTCGGCATCGATCCGGCAGCCCACCCATAGGCTTCCAGGCCGCGCGGCGCGACCCCACCTCTTCAGCAGCCCGGCGAGATCGAAGTCGAACGTATCGGCCGGGACATCAGGGCGACTGATCGCCTCGGCCACTGTCTCTCCGTCGTCTTCCAGGCGCCAGAGCGCCACGACGTGACCTTGTAATGCGGCGCTCGCCTGTGTGACCAGCTGGCGGCGGCGTTCCGCGATGGAGTACGGGGAGGGTTGGCGCACGGCGCGCTCCTCGTTGAGGTGTCCTAGAAGAACCCCGGACCCCAAGAGAAGTAACAGCCGGCGCGCGCGCTGCCCGGCGCGGCGTGATACACGTCATGAGCGGCTGGTACGCCGTGACCGTCGTGACCACGGCGTACCGAACAAAGCCCGAGTCGGCGACCCGGCGGCTATTGCAGCTGCCAGATCTCCACGCGGTTGCCTGTGAAGATCGGCACGAGCAGGCGATTGCGCTTCGCGTCGTACCCGATGTCCGCGGGACTCGGCACGCCGGTGATCAGCTTCGTGCCCTGTCCGTTCTCAAACCGCGTGACGGTCGAATCGGCCCAGCTCGAGACGAGAATCGCGCCCTTCACGATCTCGACACCGTCGAACTGTCCCACGCCGCTGCCGACCGAGGTCGTCGTCTTCTCACCCGGCTTCCACGCGACGAGCGCGTTGCCGCCGAACGGCACGACGATGAAGCGCTGATTCGCGGCGTCCCACGTGATGCCGTTGGGCCGGCCGAGCGTGTCGTTCGCGATCGCGACGCTGACCTTGTGATCGGGCGCGATGCGAAACACCTGGTCCTTGCCGACGTGCTCGGCGCCCTTCGCGCCGAACTTGACCGCGGTATCCGTCACGTACAGCGATCCGTCGGGCGCCGCCGCGATGTCGTTCAAGAACACCGCGCCGGGCACCGGGATATTGACGAGGGACGCGCCGGTGCGCGCGTTGAAGCCTCGGACCACGTCGATGTCGGCGACCCAGAGGGTGTCGTGAACGATCGCCAGGCCCTTGGGCGCGTTGAGCCCGCCCTTGATGAATGCGCTGTCACGCACCTGCCCGGTCGGGAGGACGACGCTGATGTAGCCGTTGCCGTCCGTCGCGTTCGGCGCGCCGTTGATGTTCGACACGAAATAGACGTCCTGCGCCGAATCCCATTTCACCGATTCGGGGGTCTGGAATCCGGAGACCGTGAGGGCCTTCGTCGGTCCCTGCGTTTGCGCGCCTCCGCTCGCCTGCTTCGCTCCGCTCCCACCCTTGCAGGCACCGACAACGGCCAGCAACGCCCACAGCTTCGTCCTGTTCATGCCTTCGCTTCCTCCAGTTCTTTTTTGCGTGCCTCCGTCACCCGGGCGGCGACGTCCGGCGGCGCGTCCTGATACACGTGGAACTTCATTTTGTACGTCCCGCGCCCGTGCGTGATCGAGTGCAGCGTCGTGGCGTAGCGGTCGAGCTCCGCTTCGGGCACCATCGCCTTGATCTTGGTGAGCTTGCCGTCCTTGTCGGTACCGACGATGTGGCCGCGGCGCGACGAGAGATCGCCCATGACCGCTCCCTGATATTCGTCCGGCGTCCAGACCTCTACGTCCATGATCGGCTCGAGCAGCACGGGACGACATCCCGGGCTCACGTTCCGGAACGCGAGAATGCCGGCCATCTTGAACGACATTTCGTTCGAATCGACGTCGTGATAGGAGCCGTCGTACAGCTCCACCTTGAAATCGACCACCGGATAGCCCGCGACCGGGCCTTTGCTCGCCGCCTCCTGCACGCCCCGCTCGACCGCCGGGATATATTGGCGCGGAATCACGCCGCCCACGATTTCGTCGACGAACTGCAGGCCCGAGCCACGCGGCAGCGGCGCGATGCGGATCCAGCAATCGCCATACTGGCCGCGGCCACCGGACTGCTTCTTGTGCTTGCCCTGCCCCTCGTTCTTGCCCCGGAATGTTTCGCGGTAGGCGACTTTGGGTTTTGTAGTCTGCGCGTGCACGCCGAATTTCCGCGCCAGTCGCCCGACGACGATCTCGAGATGGCGCTCCCCCAACCCGCGAATCAGCGTCTGGGCGAGCTCGGGATTGTACTCGTGATGGAACGTGGGATCCTCTTCGTGCAGTTTGTGCAGGCCGGTCGACAGTTTGTCTTCCTCTCCGCGCTGCCTCACCTCGACGGCGACCGTGATCACCGGCTCGGGGAACGGGATTTTCTGGAGCACGAGCCCCTTGTCTCTCGTCGACAGCGTGTCGTTGGTGTGTGTATCGCGCAGTTTCGCGACGCAGCCGATGTCGCCCGAATGCAGCTCCGGGACCTCGATCCGCTCCTTGCCCTGCGCGACGCAGAGGTGGTTCAGCTTCTCCGTCGCGTCGCGAGGCGCGTTGAAGACGTCTTGGCCGTTCCTGACCGCCCCGGAGTAGATCCGGAACAGGGTCACGTCGCCGACGTGCGGCTCCGAGACGGTCTTGAAGACCTGCGCGACGAGCGGTCCGGCATCGTCGGCCGTGAGCGTGAAGCGATCGGCGCTGCCCCACTTCTGCACGTCGACCGCGGGCCGCTCCTGCGGCGCGGGACACAGCTCGACGAGCTTGTTGAGCAGCGCGCGCGTGCCGTACGTCAGCTCGGCGGCGCCGCAGAACAGCGGGAACAGCTCCCCCTTCGCCATGCCCGCTTTCATCGCCGCGATCGCCTCGTCGCGACCGATCTCCTCGCCGCCCAGGTAGCGCTCGAGCAGCGTGTCGTCGGTGGCCGCGATGCTCTCGATCAGCTCCTGCGAGTACTTCGCAAATCGGTCCTTGTACTCGTCCGGCACGTCCACTTCGTCGTACTCGCCGGCCTTCGTGCCTTTTTTGTAGAGATGGGCTTTCTTGGAAAACAGATTGATGATTCCGTGGAACTCGAGTCCTTCACCGACGGGGATTTCCACGGGAATGACCTTGGGGGTCAGCTGATCTTTGATCTGCGTGAACACGCGCTCGAAGTTCGCGTGCTCTTTGTCCATCAGCGAGACGAAGAAGAGCCGCGGGAGCGAGCGCCGCTCGCAGTAGTCCCAGACCTTCTCCGTGCCGACTTCGACGCCAGCGGTCGCGGAGAGCACCACGACGGCGGAGTCGGCGGCGTAGACGCCGGCCAGCGCGTCGCCGGTGAAGTCGAGATATCCCGGGGTGTCGATCAGGTTGACCTTCGTGTCCATCCACTCGGCGACGGCGAGCGCGAGGTTGATGGAATACTTCCGTTCGATTTCGTCGGCGGTGTAATCGGTGAGGGCGGTACCGTCCTTGACTGAGCCGTGCCGTTTGCTCGTTCCGGCCACGAACGCCAGGGCATCGACCAGGGAGGTCTTACCGCTCGCGCCGTGGCCCACTACGGCCACGTTCCGGATCTCGTTGGTCTTGTACACGCGCATAGGGGCGCAACGCTCCTGCGAGGGGGGAAATAAATATGACGCGGGGTTCGCGTGGCAGGCTAGGACCGACAAAAGCTAGACGCACAGACGCACAGCGGTGGATAGGAAACGGGGATTAGGACAAGCCATCTGTCCTAACCCCCGTTTACTACAACCGGCTGTGCGTCTATGCGTCTGGTCTTGGCAGGTCCTACCTTAACTTCCAATTCCCTCCATCTCATTGTCTGCCACACCATCGTGATCGTGCCGCTCGTCTCGGACGTGCTCCACGAGGCGATGCAGAATCTGCATGCTCCGCAAATTGAGCCACAGCGCCGTCACGCCGTCGCCGGCGCCGAGCGCCGCATCCGCCTGCGCGCGCAGACTGTCGACGTGCGCGAGCACGGCGCGAATGCGCGGCGCAACGCGGTCGCCGAGGAAGGTTTCGATCTTTGCGACCGCGCTATCGACCGCCGCACCGGTACGCTGCGGCGCGTTCGGGAACAGCTCGATCACCGCCGACAGGACGTCGCGGAACGCGGCTTTGCGGAACGCGCGCGCCGCGGCCGTATCGCCGCGCTGGAACGCGGCCCAGGCCGAGTCGCGATTGATGCGCGCCGAATCGAGGTACGCCCGCGCGACTGGGTCGTCAGTCGTCCGCAGCGTATCGATCACGCGCCGGAGCAAGCCATCGCAGTTCATCCCGCCGGTCGACGCGGCGACGTTGTCCGCGATGGTCTGGCTGTTCTGCGCCAGCACGAGCTCGTTGGACGAGCCGGCGCTCGTCGGATCTTGACTGCAAGCCGCCAAAAACAACATCGCGGCAGTTGCGACGGTCACGCGTTTCAACATCGAATGCTCCAGGAAAAAGTCCGGTCTTTGACGCTGAAGGCTAGATGCCGTTAAGACTCAGTGGGAGGGGGTTCAGGTAACGGCAGGGCGGGAACGGTGGTTGGTGCTTGCGTCGGATCGGAGGCAGCGCGCAGCACGGGCGCCAATCCGAGCGCCGCCAATCCCGCGACCACCAGAAATGCCGCCGCGAGCACGAACGACGTGACCGGGCTCACAAGGTCGTAGACGGTTCCAATCATGGGCGGCCCCGCGGTGCGTCCGAGCGCACCGATCGCCTGCGCGGCGCCGAGGACGGTGCCCTGCTCGTTCGAGCTCGCGTACACCGACACGAGTCCCGTGGCCGCGGGCGCGAACACGCTGTTCGCCACCGCGAGCACGAACGTCCACGCGTACAGCATTGCCGACGTCGACAGGAAGGGCACGACACCGATTGCCGCCGCCATCCCGAACGTCCCGGCGATCACCAGCGCGCGCTCCCCGGTGCGTCGCACGATCTTGCCGAAGAAGTAGCCCTGTACCGACGCGGCGGTGACGCCGATAATCGTGAACAGAATCGCCAGCTCGCGCTCCTTCCAGCCGAGCGTCGCGGCGGCGCGCAGCGGCAGCGCGACCGTGTAGCCGGCGAATCCCAGCGGCACGAGCGCCCAGACGATCATCAAGGGGCGCAACCTGGGCCGCGCGATCGCTTCGCCGATATGGCCGAGATCGAGCAGCGGCCGCCTGACCCGCAGCTCGCTCCGCAGCGATTCAGGCAGGATGAAGTACGCCGAAACGAAGTTGGCGAGCGACAACCCCACGGCGACGAGGCCGGGTGCGGTGGCACCGCCGTAGTGCGCGGCGAACCCGCCAATGGCCGGTCCAAAGCTGAAGCCGATACCGAACGCGGCGCCGACGATACCCATGCCGCGCGAGCGCTCCGCGGGCGAGGTGATGTCGGCCATGTAGGCCTGCGCGGCGGAGATGTTGCCGCCCGCAAAGCCCGAAACTATGCGCGAGAGAAACAGGACCCAGTACGAGCCCGCGAACGCGAACAGGGTATAGCCGATCGCGTTCACGAGCATCGTCGTCAGCAGGACGGGGCGGCGTCCGATGCGATCGGAGAGCTTGCCGAGCAGCGCGGTCGCCACGAACTGCATCAGCGAGAACACGCCGACGACTGCGCCGTAGCCGAGTCCCGCGGCGCCGAAGCGCTGGGTGTAGAACGGCAGGATCGGCAATATGATGCCGAACCCGATCAGGTCGATCAGGACGGTGAAGAAGATGACGCCGATACGGGCGCGAGCCGGAGGCATGAGCGGCGCAATATAGCTTGCGACGCGCCGTCCCTCGCGGCAGCTTCCGGAGTCAGCGCCCCCCACGAACCACTTTTCGCTCTCGGAGACCCAGCATGCGTAAAACGATTGTCACGATCGCCGCCCTCGGCGCGCTCGCGATCACAGCGTGCGTCTCGGACACACCGCTCACACCGCGCACCGCCCCCACCGCCCCGGGGACAGGGACGGTCACAGCGTCCGCCGTCACCGCCGCACCAGTCGCGAACGCGGATCTCGCTTCAATACCACAATCGAATCGCTATCTCGTCGTGTTCAAGGCGGGCAGCAGCGCCGCGGACGCGATCAGCGCAGAACTCCGCGCCAACGGCGGCCAGCTCGAAGGTCTGTACCAGGCGCTTGGCTTCGCGGTCGTGTCGGGTATCTCGCCGCAAGCCGCGGCACGCCTCGCCAGCGCGACGAACGTCAGCAGCGTCGAACCGGACGTCGAGTTTTCGATCGCGCGTCCGATCGAGACCGAAGCGGTCGACATGAGCGCCGTGAATCTCGAGAGTGCCGCCGCGCCGCAGACCGCCGCGCTGTTCTCGCGCCAATGGAACATGCGCGCGATCGCAGCCAACGTCGCGTGGGCCGGGGGCGCCCTGGGCTCGTCAAACGTCTCGGTCGCCATCCTCGACACCGGGATCGACTACCTCTGGCCGGACCTCGCCGGCCGCGTCGACCTGACGCGTTCGATCTCGCTGCGTCCGGACGAGGACGCGCGCCAGCAGACGTGGTTTGGGGCGCTCAATCGTCATACCATCACCGATCTCAACGGACACGGTACGCTCGTCTCGTCGATCGTCGCGAGCAACGCGACCTTCTTCGCCGGTGTCACGTCGCGGACGACGCTGTTCGGCGTCAAGGTGTGCACGGTGTTCGGGAGCTGCTCGACCAGCGCGATTCTCAACGGGATCGTCTACGCCGTCGACCATGGCGCCGACGTCATCAACATGAGTCTCGGCGGCGCATTCCCGAAGAACGCCGCTCCGGGCTTCGTTTCGGTGATCAATCGGGTGTTCAACTACGCCAACACCCATGGCACGTTGATCGTCGTGGCGGCGGGCAACGAGAGCTCGGACATCGACCACAACGGCAACGTCTACAACACCTACTGCAACACGCCCAACGTCGTGTGCGTCTCGGCGACCGGTCCCACCGCGGCGACCACGTCGGCCGGTCCGTTCACTAACCCCGACGCCATCGCGCCGTACACGAACTTCGGCCGCTCCGCCATCAGCGTGGCGGCGCCGGGCGGCGGCGTCACGACCGCGAACGCGTTTGTGAGTGGCCCGTGCTCGTCGACCGCGTTGCTCGTAGATACCACGGGCACAATTGTGCGCCCGCTCTGTCCCCTGCCTGGGCTGTTCTTGTTGCGAGGCGCCGGCACGAGCTTCTCGTCACCGCACGTGGCTGGCGTCGCGGCCGCCGTGATCGCGGCGCGCGGGCGCGCCAATCCCGCGCAGGTGCGCGCGATCCTCGAGCAGACGGCCGACGATCTCGGCGAGCCCGGCAGCGATCCGTTCTACGGCAGAGGCCGCGTGAACGCCGCGCGCGCGGTCGGCGCGATTCCCTGATCCCGCGGTTCTGCGCCCGAGGTCAGAACCCCCGTTCGCAGCTCGAGCGGGGGTTCTGGTTTTCGAGCGCGACTCGTGCCGCGATTTCAGCGATGCAGCTGGGCCAGCCGGAGGACGGCGTGCGCGTACCGTGACTGGAATTGCGGATCCGCTCTTTGCCAGGCATTGACCACGCGCGCATAATGCGCGGCCGCGCTGTCGGGTCGGTGCGCGGCGTCGAACGCCTCCGCCAGCAATTCGTGGAGCTCGGTGTGCGTCACATACGCGTTCGACGCCTCGAGGGAGCCGCGCAAGGCCGGTTGAAGGACCGCGATCGCCTCGTCGGGCCTGCGCAGCACGAGGAGCGCGCGGGCGAGCTCGTAGTTGGCGCGCGTGTATCCGGCTGTCGTCGAGAAGATCGCGGTCCGGTACTCGTTCGCCGCCTCGGCCGTGCGGCCGCGCGCGGACAGCAATAATCCGCGGATATAGTGATGGAGGAGCGGGTCGCGGCCGTAAGCGCTGCGCGCGCCTTCGTGCTGCACACTGTCGGCGAGCATCGCGAGCGCGGCGGTGTCGCCGGCGGCGGCCAGCGCCGTAGCGGTGTGGGTCAAGTTCCACGCACGGTTGCGCGCGATTCTTGGCCGCAAGTCGCTGCGCACGCCGGGCGAGTCGGCAATGGCCGCAAACAGCTCCGCCGCTTCGCGCCATTGCCCCGACTCGAACAGGACGATCGCCTCCGGCTGCGCAAACGATGGATCGGGGTGGTTCCGCGCCTTGGTTTCGACGCGGCGGCGCGCGGCGCGGGCCACCGCCAGCGCCTCCCGCAGCCGTCCCTGCGCCCGCAGGCTGATCATCAGGAACCAGCCGGGAAAACTCGCCGAGTCGTCACGCACGCGTTGTCCGAGTAGACGATCGGCAAGCGCGAAGTCTCCCGCGCGAATCGCCAGCCGTGCGCGCAGCATCTGATCGTCCCCGGCGCCGAACAGCCGGATCCCGGTGTTGGCCGCCGTAAGCGCTTCGTCGTCGCGGCCTTGGTATTCGAGCTGGTCCGCCAGCGCTCCCCAGGCCGCCCCGTTGCCCGGCTGGAGCCGCGTCCATTCTCTTGCCGCGGCCTCCGCGGCGGGAAGCGAATCGGCGTACCAGTACGCCGTCGCGATGGCCAGCATCGCATCGCACGCGAGACACCGCGCGGCGGCGCCGCGGAATCCGAGCGAATCCATGGCCACCACGCGCCGCAGGTGCGGAATGGCGCCGAGAAAGTCGCCGCCCCATTGCAGCGAGAGACCCAGCAGATAATGGCCGTCGGGCTCCGCGGGATATCGCGTCGCGAGGCTCTCCGCGATGACAAGTCGAGCCGGATCGTCGCCGTACCAGGCCCAGAAGCCGCGGATCAGCAGGCGTTCGCGATCGGAGGCATGATCGGCCAGCCGCACGGCATGCGCGAGCCGGTCGTTCACCGTCGCGACCCCAAGATTGATCTCCGCGAGCGCCGCGTAATACTCGGCCATCGCGAAGGTCGAATCCTCGCCCAGCGCGGCCAGGAAGAACTGCCGGGCGGTGCGGATGTCATCGTGCTGATAGAACTCCCGCAGTCCTGCTTCATAAAAACGGTAGGCGACCAGCGAGCGGGTCGTGGCGTCGGCGACATGGACGTCGGCCGGCGCGCGCACGCGCAAGCCGCCGGCGAGCTCCGCGGTCGCCTTATCGACGAGTTGAAACGCGTCCCGGCCTTCGACGCTGTAGGCACCGGCGACCGCGCCGCTCACCAGGTCGGTGAGTCGCAGGTCCAGGCGGAGCCGCGTCGAGCTGCTGCGATACAATCCGCCCTCGACGATGAGCGCGGCGCCGGCGCGGCGCGCCGCCCGCGCGAACGCAGCGGCGCTGTCCGACGCGGGCGGGCCAAGCAGCTCGTACATGCGCGACGTGCTCACGACCTGCAGCCCCGGGACGCGCGCCAGGTTCGTCGCGAGGAGGTCGGTCATCGAGTGGTCGAGCGCGGCGGCGTTGCCGGCGCTGTAATCCCGCACCGCGCCGATGGCAACCAGCGGGGGGGGCGCTGGCGAGGCGGCACGGCGCGCGAGCGCGACCACAACGAGCAGCACGGCGATCATCGCGGCGCCGCCGGCCAGCATCACGCCGCGCCGCGACGCGCGCGGAACCGGTGCCGGCTGCAGTGACGTCGGACCGGGGCTGTGACGGCGGACGGCGAGCTCCTGTCGCAAGCGTTTGACCGCCGCCACGACCGCCGGATCGGCCGGGGCGTCCAGCTCCTCGCGGAGCCGGTGCTCGTACACGCCGGCCTGCTGCAACGCCGCGATCAGGTCTCCGGCTTTTTCGAGCGCTTCCATCAGACCGATCGTCGTCCGGGCGTCGAACGGATCGAGTTGAGCGAGGCGGCGCCACCAGGCGACGGCGCCGTTCGCGTCTCCGCGGCGCGCGGCCTCGTGCGCCAGCCGATTGAACAGCTCGCGCGCACGCTGCGTCCATCGCGCGCGCTCTTCGTCCACCCAACGCTCGAAGTCGGGCGCGTCGCTGATGAAGAATCCATCGAGGAAGGGGCCGGTCAGAAGAGCCGCCGCACGCTCGCCGTCCGCGTGCTGCAAGGCTTCGTGCAGCTCCTGCACATCGCTGCTGATGGTCGCGGGATTCAGCCGGAGGTCGGCGCCGCTCTCGGCGAGCGGATCCGCGCCGAGGTCACGGCGCAGGGCGTAGAGGGCCTGCGCGAGGGCATGGCTGCCGCGCTCGGTAACGCGCTCCGGCCATAACAGCGCGAGCACCTTGTCGCGGCTCACGCCGCGTCCCTGCCCAGTGGCAAGAATGGCGAGCAACGCGAGGCGGCGGCGCTGGCTCGCCGCTCCCGTAATCGGCTGCCCGTCTTGCTCGAGTGACAGCCCGCCGAACGTCCTGAGGCGAAGCATCAACTCCCAGATGATGCGAGGTGATCCTGCCCTGATGGGCGCGATCTAAAGTGTCGCGCATCAAGCGCCCCCGCAACGATCCCGCTTCATCCGGAGAAAGGAAGCAGCATGAATCGCATCGCACTGGCCGCGTGTCTCCTCACCGCGGCGCTCGGGACGGCATGCCAATCGACGCTCGACGCGCCGCCCCGAATGCCGGACACCGCCGACCTCCGCGTCACCGCGTCAGTCGCGGGCACGCCCATCGACTTGATCGTCGTCATTTGCGAGTCGGCCGACATCCCGACGCCGCTCGTCTTCAACCTGCCGGTTCAGAACGGCGTAGCGCAGGGCACGATCAAACTTCCGCCTGGATCCCAGCGCAAGATCACGGTGAAGGCATACGACACCGATGGTGCGCTCATCGCCGAGGGGACCAAGACGATCGACGTCAGACCGGGGATGAATCCACCGGTCTCGATTCCGATGGTCTCGAAGGCCGGCCAAGTGCCCGTCACCGTGACGTTGGGCGCGGTGAGCGTCGTGGTGCAACCGGCGCTGCCCACCATGACGACCGGCGGCACGCTCCAGCTCTCTACCACGATCACGACGGTCGACGGGATCGTGCTGACCTCCGATCCGGAATGGGCGACGACGAACCCCGCAATCGCGACCGTCGACGCGCACGGCCTCGTGACCGCGCTCCGGCCGGGGACCGTGGATATCGTCGCCACATTCGAGGGGGTCGCGGGGCTCGCCCATCTGACCGTGGCCTCGCAGTCGCCCGCGCCGGATCAAATCGCGTTCGCGTCTAACCGCGATGGCCCCATGGAGATCTATGTGATGCATGCCGACGGCTCGGGCGCCGCCCGGCTGACCTTTCACAACCGGGTCGCGTGGGAGCCGAGCTGGTCGCCGGATGGGCGGCAGATCGCGTTCGTCTCGAACTACGAAGGCCCCTGGGCCATCTACGCCATGAATGCGGACGGCACCAACGAGCATCGACTCACCGATCTCACGAGCGACAGTGAGGAGCCGGCGTGGTCACCCGACGGATCGAAGATCGCGTTCACGTCCGATCGGGACTTCGACTACGAGATCTACGTGATGAATGCGGACGGGACCGGTGCCGTGCGACTGACGAACAACCCGACGCCCGACAACTTCGCGACCTGGTCGCCGGACGGCACGCGGATCGCCTTCATGCGGCGCGAGCAGACCATCCAGCTGACCTCGCAGATCTATGCCATGAACGCGGACGGCTCGGGCGTCGTGCGCATATCCCACAACCTGGGAACGAGCGGCGTCCCCGACTGGTCGCCGGACGGCCTGAAGATCTCCTTCACGTCGGACCAGAGCGGCGACTACGAAGTCTACGTCATGAACGCGGACGGCTCGGGATCCATCCAGTTGACGAGCACGCCGCCATCCTCTGATGCGTCGTGGTCACCCGACGGTGCGAAGCTCGCGTTCGTGTTCTCGAGCGGAGGCACGAACGGCGCCGACATCTATTCCATGAATTCCGACGGCACGGGAATTGTCCGCCTCACCGACAACGGCAGCGCCGACGACGTCACGCCTCATTGGCGTCCGCGCTGATCATGAACCGGAGACCACTCATGAACCGCTTTGCGATTGGCGCATGCGCCATTGCCCTCCTCGGCCTGGACGCCGGCTGCCGACAGCCATTCGACGCCACACGGGACGGCGCTGCCGAGATCCGCGTGAGCGCGTCGGTCGCCGGCACGCCGATCAACGTGCTGGTCATCACCGTCAGCGCGCCGGACATCCCGACACCGCTCGTGTTCAACCTGACCGCCCAGAATGGTGTGGCGCAGGGAACGGTCCGTCTTCCGCCCGGTGCGCAGCGCCTGATAAAGGCCGAAGCGTTCGACGCCGACGGCAATCTCGTGGCGGATGGCAGCAAGACGCTCGACGTACGACCGGGAGTGAACCCCCCCGTGTCGATCCCGATGATATCGAAGAGCGGCGACATCGTCGTCACGGTGACGCTGGGGCCGGTGAGCATCGTCATCCAACCCACGGTCCTCACGATCCAGGTGGGCACGACGCTGCAGCTCGCGGCAACGATCACCGCCGCGAACGGGGACTTGGTATCCGCAGACCCCGAATGGGCAACGACGAATCCGGCCGTCGCGACGGTGGACCGCCAAGGCCGGGTTACCGGCGTGACGCCGGGGATCGTGCACCTCGTCGCGAGCTATGCCGGCGTCGCGGCAACGAGCAATGTGACCGTGGAGACCCAGATCGCCTTCATGTCCGACCGCGCCGGGATCGGCCTGTCGCACATCTACATCATGGGCAGCGACGGAGCGAACGTCCGCCAGGTGACGAACGGCGACTGGGAGGCATATCCCGCCTGGTCGGCCGATGGAATGAGACTCGCGTTCAGCGGGTGGGATGGCACCGGCGTCAACGTGTTCTTCACCTCCCAGAGCGGAGGCACTCCAGTCGAGGTGACACACCGCAGCCTGTTCGACTTCTTCCCCGCGTGGTCACCGGACGGGACGCGCATCGCGTTCACGGAATTCACGTACCCCCATGACACGTCGACGGTCGAGCTGGTGAACCCGGACGGAACCGGCTTCCTCCAGCGCTCCAGCTATCCCCACGACCAGCAGCCGGCGTGGTCACCCGACGGCACCAAGATCGCGTTCGTATCGAGACGGGACAGCCTCACGTACCACATCTGGGTGATGAATGCCGATGGAACCGGAGAGACACAGCTGACGAGCGGAAGCTGGGACGATCATGGGCCGGCGTGGTCGCCGGACGGCACCAAGATCGCTTTCCACTCGACGCGCAGCGGCACGTTCCAGATCTACGTCATGAACGCCGATGGCTCCGGCGTAGTGCGCCTCACCACCAGTAGCGCCGCCGACGAGGTCGAGCCGACATGGTCCCCTGACGGATCGATGCTCGCGTTCTCCTCGAACCGGAGCGGGAACTTCGAGATCTACACGATGCGCGACGACGGTACGAACGTCGTCCGGATCACCAACGACTCGGCGGCGGATCGATATCCGCGCTGGCAACCGAAGTAGGAGCAGGAGGCCCCACCGTGCATGCGCCGCTGTCGGGGCCTGCCGAGGAATGGATGCGGCCTGATCGCTAGTCCGCCCGCAGCGGCAGCGGCGCGCCTTCCCGGCGCGCCGCACCGCTGTCCAGGAGCATCCGGACCGCCGTCGCGCCGAGGATCAGCGCCCCGCCGGCGACCGTCGCCAAGCCCGGGCGCTCGCCGTGCACGAGCCACGCCCAGATCGGATTCAAGACCGGCTCGATAAGAAGGAAGAGACCCACCTCGAGCGCTCGCACCTGCGGCACCGCCCGGGAGAGAAACAGATACGGCACGCCCAGTTGGCACGTGCCGAGCAGCACCACGACGACCCAGTCGACCGGCCGGCCCGCGACGAGCGGCTGCGCCATGATGAACGCGATCACGCACGCGGTGAGATTGCCGGACACCGCCGCCGCGGCGACGGACGAGCCGCGCGCCGCAAGCCAGCGGTAGCCGATCACCGTCAGCGCCCACGTGACCGCGCAGATCGCCGCGAGCAGATTGCCGAGCGCCGGATTCGGCGCGGTGGCTTGCGCGCGATCGGTGCCGAGAAAGAACAATCCGAAACCGAGCGCCATGACGGCGATCTGCGCGATGTCGCGCCGGTTGGCGTGCTCGCCGAGCAGCAGCGGCGCCAAGAGCAGAATGAACAGCGGGCTCGTGGACTGCAGGAAGATCGCGCTCGCCGCCGTCGTGTGCTTGTTCGCCTGCACGTAGAGCAGCGTCGTCGCCGCATACGCGAATCCGACCACCACCGTCCGCCAGGTCCAGCCGCGCCGCGCTTCGGGCAGCAGCACCAGGATCGTGAGCATCGCGAACGTGGCGCGGAACGCCGCGAGCTGCCACCCGGCAAAACCGCAGAACTTGATGGCGGCACCGCCGGTCGAGAACAACGCGGCGGCCGCGACGATCTTGGCTCTAGGGCTCATCGTGGCGAGGAATATATTAGGCCCATGGAGGTTCAGGTCTTCGGCGTCCGCAAGAGCTCCGACACCCGCGCGGCGCTGCGATTCTTTGCCGAGCGCCGCATCAAGGTGCACTTCGTGGACCTGAACGAGCGGGCCGCTGCCGTCGGCGAGCTGCGGCGCTTCGCGCAGAAGTTCGGCATCCCCGCGTTGATCGACCGCGACTCGCGTCGCTTCGGCGAGCTCGGCCTCCGGTCGGCGATGCTCAGCGACGAGCACTGGCTCGAAAAACTGAGCCTGGAGCCGCTCGTCCTGCGCATGCCGCTCGTTCGCAACGGCCAGCAGCTCACCATCGGCCCCGCACAGGAGACCTGGAACGAGTGGTACGCCGCCTCGAAGTCTTGATCGTCGCGCTGATGGCCGCATGCGCGACCGCCCGGGGGAGAAGCAGCGTGAGCGCTGAGGACCTGCAACCCGCCGTCGACTCGCTGTTCGCCGCCTACACCGGCACCGCGGTGCCGGGGGCCAGCGTGATCGTGATCCGCGACGGGCAGGTCATCCTGCGCCGCGCGTACGGCATGGCCGATCTCGAGCGCCGCGTGCAGGCGACGCCGGAGACCGACTACCGGTTGGCATCCGTTTCCAAGCAGTTCACCGCGACCGCCGTCATGCTGCTCGCCAAGGACGGCAGGCTTCGGTACGACCAGCCGATTCACGATTTCCTGCCGGAGCTGCCGCCAAGCACGCGGGCCGTCACGGTGCGCAATCTGCTGAACCACACGTCAGGATTGGTCGATTACGAGGACTTGATTCCTGAATCGCGCACCACGCAGCTGAACGACACCGACGTGCTCGCCTACCTCACCGCGAAGGATTCGGTCTACTTCCCCGCCGGCACACAATACCGCTACAGCAACTCCGGGTACGTCCTCCTCGGCATGATCGTGGCCCGCGTGTCCCGTATGTCGCTGCCGGCATTCTTGCACGCGCGGATCTTCGCGCCGCTGGGCATGAGCGCGAGTGTCATGCATGTCGAAGGCGCCGACTCCGTTCCGCAACGCGCGTTCGGCTATTCACCGCAGGGCGGCGGCTTCGTGCAAACCGATCAGAGCGTGACGAGCGCGACGTTGGGCGACGGCGGGATCTACACAAACGTCGGCGACATGGCGCGCTGGGACGCAGCACTCGCGCACGCGACACTCCTCGACTCGGCGACGCTCGCCCTCGCGACGACGCCGCCCGAGCTGGCCGCGGGCGCGACGACCGAATATGGGTTCGGCTGGTTCGTGGACAGCTACCGCGGCGAGCGCCGCTGGCGCCATACCGGTGAGACGAGCGGCTTTCGGAACGCGATCCTGCGATTCCCGGAACGGCGGCTGACCATCGTGATCCTGACGAATCGATCGAGCGGAGAGCCGCAGGCGATCGCGGAGCGCATTGCCGACCGGCTGCTGCGCTAGCGCTCGATCCGGTATCCGAAGGTGCGGACCGTGACGATGTGACGCGGATTCGCGGGATCGGCTTCGAGCTTGCGCCGCAGCATGGCGATGTGGGTGTCCACGGTCCGGCTCATCACGTCTTCGGCGTACCCCCACACTTCGCGTAGCAGCTCGAGGCGGCTCGCCACGCGGCCGCCGCGCTTGAGGAGCGCGACGAGCAGCGCGTACTCCTTGGGCCTCAGGTCGACGGTGTGTCCGTCCCGCCGCACCAGGTGGCTCGCGAAATCGACTTTGACGTCGCCAAACCCGCTGAGCATCGCCTCGCCGGACTCCGCGCCTTCGCGTCTGATCCACTCGAGAAACTCGCCGGCGCGCTTGACGGTCGCGATCACCCGGTCGTCGTCGAACGGTTTCAGGAGATAGTCGAACGCCTGAATCTCGAACGCGCGCACCGCGTGCTCGTCGTACGCGGTCACGAACACGATCGCCGGCGGCCGCTCCTCGCTCGCAGCCGCGGCGACGGCGAAGCCGTCGAGGTCCGGCATCTGGATGTCGAGGAAGACGAGGTCGGGCGTGCCGCGCTTCAGCAGCTCGACGGCATCGTGGCCGCTCGCGCACTCGTCGATCCGCGTGACGGTGCCGATCTGCTGCAGCACGCCGCGCAGCCGCCGCCGGGCCGGCGCTTCGTCGTCAACGATGATCGCGCGCATGATCGGAAAACGGTATGTCGATGGTCGCGAGCGCGCCGCCGCCGGGCACGTTGGTCAACGCGAAGCGGTGCGCCGCCCCGTACAGCTCAGTCAGCCGCGCGCGCGTGTTCGCGATTCCCAGTCGCGCGCCCGAACCCCCGCCCCCGCCTCCATCACCGTTGCCACCGCCGTTCGAGTCGCTCGATTTGACGCCCGGCCCGTTGTCCTTGACCTCGAGATGCAGCTGATCGCCCTGACGCGTCGCCGCGATCTCGAGCTGCGCGACCCCGCCGTTCGGCAGGATGCCGTGGCGGATCGCGTTTTCGACGAGCGGCTGGAGCAGCAACGTCGGCACGACCGCGGATGCCGCCCGTGGATCCACGCGGAACGTGACGCGTAGCCGGTCGCCGAAGCGCGCCTCCTGGATCGCGACATAATGATCGAGCAGCTCGAGCTCCTCCTCGAGCGTCACGAGCGGCCCGCGCTCGCGATTGAACGACTGGCGCAGGAGCTCGGAGAGTCGCGTGATCATCCGGTTCGCCTGCTTCGGGTCTTCCAACACGAACGCCGAGATGGTGTGAAGCGTGTTGAAGAGGAAGTGCGGTTGGAGCTGCCCGACCAGCGCATCGAGGCGCGCCTGCACGAGCTGCGTCTCGAGTCGCGCGGCGCGCCAGGCGTAGTAAAGACCGGCGACCATCGCGTAGACGAGCACGTTGAACGTCCACCAGATGGAGATGCCGTCCGCCACGCCGCTCCCGAGCGTGTGCGGCGTTCGCCACAGACCCAGCGCCCACTTGAGTCCGCCCTCGAAGCCCGCGCACCCCACCGCGACGAGCACGGCCATCGGAAGATGCGCGGCGACGAGCACCCACTGGCGGCGGATCCGGGCCGCCCGCGCGGCAAAGGCGCAGACCGGCACCGTGAACAGCGCCCAGGTCCACCAGCCCGTGAATTGCCACGCGAGAATCCAGCTCCAGGACCGCGGCTCCACGCCGGTCGACTGGAAGCGCATCTGGATCGAAAACAGCAGCGCCACCGCGGACCAGGCGGCGAAGACGATCAGGGCCCGCTTCATGAGCCTCATTGTACCATGCTATGGGCAAGCGGGGCGGGCCGGGGCGCCGTCGCGGTCAGAACTCTGTCAAATTCACACAGTGAGCACACGCCGCCGCTTCGCCGCCGTCGGACGCGCGCGCACATTAGTCCGGCCGCCTACCCGGGACCACCATGCGCTACCTCGCCGTCATTCTGATCTTGCTCAGCACCGATCGCGCCTCCGATCGCAGCGCGCTGCTCGCCGCCGATCGTGCATTGTCTGCGCGCACGCAGGCCGCCGGCGTCCAGGGATTTCTCCAATCGCTCGCCGACAGCGCGGTCTTCCTCTATCCTGGCGCGCCCTTGTTGCGCGGCGCTCCGGACATTCGCGCGTTCGTGATGGCCGCCGATTCCATCGGCAACGTGAGTTGGACTCCCGCCTTCGCCGACGTGTCGAGTGACGGCACGCTCGGCTACACGTATGGATGGACGCGCTCGAGTGGCGGCCGCGGCAAGTATCTGGCGTGTTGGCGTAAGAGCGCCGCCGGCTGGCGGGTCATCGCGTATGCGCGCACGACTCCGGTCGCGGTGCCCGATTCGGTTTCGCCGCCCGCGCGCCGCGGCGATCCCGGCGCTTTAGTTCAGGGCCGAGCCGATCCATCCGAGCTGCGACGCGCCGATTCGTCGTTCGCGGCGCTATCGGTCGCGCAGGGCGCGAAGGCCGCGTTCGTGTCGTACGCCGCCGCGGATGCGGTGTCGTTCGGGGGCGGCGCGCAGATCACCGAGGGACGCGACGCGATCGGGGCGGCGTTCGACGGATTCCCGAGCGGCGCCGTGCTCGAATGGTGGCCGCTCGGCGCCGAGATCGCGACGTCCGGCGATCTCGGCTGCACGGTGGGAGAGGCGCGCATCGTGAGCCTTCATCATTTCAGTAAGTATTTGACAGTGTGGCAGCGGCAGGCAGACGGTTCGTGGAAGTTTGTCGCCGACGGCGGCAACGTCCGCCCTGCCCCGACGAACTAGTGCTTCAGCGTCACGACGACCCCGGGACCGTCCGTGGGGCCGAAGCGCGCGCCTGCCTCCGTCATGCTGACGAACTTCAGCGTGTAGATCTGCTCGGCGGGGATCGATTTCAGGAACTCGACGTCTCCCATGTCGCGATCGTCGATGTACACGTGGATCCGCTCCATCGTGGGGCCGCTGCCCATGCCGGGGAGCGTGCCCACGTCGCCCGTGCGAAACCAGCGCGGCCGCAGCAGGCGGACCACGTCGAACGCGTTCGCCACGTTCGGCCGGGCGCGGTTGATTTCCGTCTCGGTGATCAACGTGCTGCTGCTCTTGGGCGACTGCCCGCTTTGCTGCGCAGCAAGCGGGAGTCCGGTCATCAATGCGACGCACAGGGTCGGCAGAAATCGCTGGATCATGAGGCCCTCGGGGATTGAGTCGGCCGCGTCAGCGATAGCCGGCGGCCTGCAGGGAAAATAGCTCCGCGTAGAGCCCGCCGCGCGCGACCAGCTCCTCGTGCGTGCCGTCGTCGACCAGCTCACCGCCCTTCAAGACGAGAATGCGATCGGCCATTCGCACGGTCGAGAAGCGGTGCGAAATCAGGACCGCCATCCGGCCCTTCGTCAGCTCGGCGAACCGGAGGAAGACCTCGTACTCGGCGCGCGCGTCGAGCGCCGCGGTCGGCTCGTCCAGAATCAGCACCTGCGCCTCGCGCATGTAGGCGCGCGCCAGCGCCACTTTCTGCCACTCGCCGCCCGAAAGCTCGACGCCGTTGTCGAACCGCTTGCCGAGCATCTGGTCGTAGCCCTGCGGCACGCGCTGCACGACCGAGTCGGCGAGGCTCCGCGACGCGGCGTCACGGATGCGTGCGTCGTCCGCGAGCGCGTCGATCTGACTGATGCCGATGTTTTCGCGCAGGACAAAGTCGTAACGCACGAAGTCCTGGAAGATGATCCCGATGTTTCTACGCAGGCTCTCGAGGTCGTAGTCGCGTAGATCGACGCCGTCGAGCAGCACCTGACCTTCATCGGGGTCGTAGAGCCGGGCCAGGAGTTTGACCAGCGTCGTCTTCCCGGCGCCGTTTTCGCCGACGAGCGCGATGCGCTCTTGGGCCGTGAAGTCGAACGTCAGATGCCGCACGGCCCACCGTTGCGAGCCGGGATAGCGAAACCCGACGTTCTCGAACCGAAAACCGGAAACGATCGGACGCGGCACCGGCCGAGCGCCGGGCTTCGTGACGACCTTCGGCTGCACGTCGAAGAACGTGAACAGGTCGCTGAGATACAGGCTCTGCTCGTAGATCGACGACAGCTGCAGCAGCACGCTCTGGATCAGGCTGCGGCTCGAGCGGAACGAGCCGGCCAGAAAGGTGAGCGTGCCGATGGTGAACGCTCCCAGGACCGTGCGATAGATGATGACCGCGTAGGCGCCGTAGTAGCCCAGCGTGCCCAACGTGACCAGCAACGTGGAGACGACGTTCCGCCGAATCGAGAGGGTCTTGTTCTCTTCGTAGAACTTGTCGGAGAGCGCGGCGTAGCGCCCGACCAGAAAATCGGACAGACCGAACAGCTTCACTTCCTTGGCGGACTCAGCGGAGGCGCCGATGTAGCGCAGATAGTCGAGCAGGCGCCGCTCGGGGGTCCACTTGAAGAGCAGCGAATAGCCGAGCGACGCGAAGTGCGCTTCGCCGAGGAAGGCGGGCAGGACCGCGACGGCCAATAGCAACAGCAGCCACGGCAGCTGCAGCAGCAGCACGCTCGCCAGCGAGATGAGCGTGATGAGGTCCTGCGCCGTGCCCAGCAGTAACGTGAGCAGGCCGATACGCCCCACCGTCTGCCGCCGTGCGCGTTCGAGATGATCGTACACTTCCGCGTTCTCGAACTGTGCGAGATCCAGCGTGGCGGCGTGGCGCATGAGGCGCACGCTCTGCTCGTTCGCGAACAGATCGCCGAGCAAGCTCTCAACGAGGGACGACAGCCGGGCCAGTCCTTCTCCGACCACCGCGATGGCGAGCTCGATGCCCACGAGAGTCGCCAGGTGTCGCCAGTCTGGTACGCCGCCGCTCCGTATCGTCGCGGCGCCCGCGATGACCGCATCGATGATGAGCTTGCCGATCCACAGCACCGCGACGGGTACGAACGACCGCACGACGCGCAGCAGCAGGATGGAAACGGTGTAGCCGCGGTGAGTCTGAAATACGAGACGCAGGAGGGGCGGAACGTAGCGCAGCGCGGCGAGCCGTTCTCGCCAGGTCGGCGGGACGTCGGGGCTGGCGCCCTGAGCGGCACGCGCCGCGCGATACAGACGCCGTTTCCCCATGATGCATTAACTTCGCATTCGGAGGCACGTCCCACTAGGACACATGCTCGCCATCGTCGTTACGCTCGGCCTGCTCACGCAGGCCCCCACGCTCACGCCGCGCGATTCGGCGTATCACGTGCTCAACCGGCTCGCCTACGGCGCGCGCCCCGGCGAGGCCGACAGCGTCGCGCGGTTCGGCGTGATGAAGTGGATCGAGCGGCAGCTCGATCCCGACCACATTGCCGACGACCGCCTGGCGGCGCGTGAGCGGGAATTCAAGCTCCTGAGCTACGACCGCGGCGATCTCGCGGCGCGTTATCGCGACGCGCAGCAGCAGCGTCGGAAGATGCAGCGCGCAGCCTCACCCCCTGACCCCCTCTCCGATCGGAGAGGGGGCAGCGGACCCATGCGGGAATTCCGTGAGCTCGGCGGCGAGCTTCAGGAATTGGCAGTCGTCCGGGCGGCCCTGTCCGAGCGCCAGCTCCGCGAAGTCATGGTCGACTTCTGGACCAACCACTTCAACGTGTTCGTCGGCAAGGGCGCCGACCGGTTCCTGCTGCCTTCCTATATAGAGGAAACGATCCGCCCCCACGCGCTGGGGAGCTTCGCGGATCTGCTCATCGCCACGGCCGAAAGTCCGGCGATGATGTTCTATCTGGACAATGCCCAGAGTGTGGCGCCGGGCTCGGAGCCTCCGCGGCCGGCGCTCAACCCGTTCCGGCGTCCCCGCTTCGGCAGGAACGAGATGCCCCAGGACCGGCAGCAGCGCCGGCCGACGGGCATCAACGAGAACTACGCCCGCGAGCTGCTCGAGCTGCACACGCTCGGCGTCGACGGGGGCTATACGCAGCAGGACATCATCGAGGTCGCGCGCATCTTCACCGGTTGGTCCATCGAGCGGCCGGACCGCGGCGCGGACTTCGTGTTCCGCGACTGGGCGCACGACCGCGGCGCCAAGCACGTGTTCGGCCTGACGTTCAAGGACGACGGGCAGAACGAAGGCGTCAGGCTGCTCAAGTTCCTCGCCATGCAGCACGCGACGATGCATCACGTGAGCGCGAAGCTCTGCGCGCGCTTCGTGGCCGATGAGCCGCCGGACGGGTGCGTCGATGCCGCCGTGGCCGCGTGGGAGCGGACCAACGGAGATATCCGCGCCGTGCTCCGCGCGATCTTCACCTCGCCCGATTTCTGGGCGCCGCAGGCCGTCGGCACGAAGGTCAAGACGCCGTTCGAGTTCGTCGTCAGCGCGGTGCGCGCGGCAGGCATCGAGCCGGACAGCACGCCGCGTTTCGCCGGCCTCGTCGGCCGACTGGGCGAGCCGCTCTACCAGCAACCCGCTCCGACGGGATATGCCGAGACGGAAGCGCACTGGGTGAACAGCGGCGCGTTGCTGGCCCGCATGAATGCGGCCATGATGATCGCGAAGAATTCATCGAGCGTCCCGGAGATCACCGACCATGCGCAGCTGGTCGACATGATCGACCAGCAGTTGCTCGCCGGCACGATGTCCGCGCATACTCGCGGCGTGATTCTCGAGCAGCTCAACGACATCAACGATCCTGCTCAGGCCCGGACGATGGCGCTCGGCCTGGCACTGGGCGGACCCGACTTCCAAAAACAATGACGATCTCGCGACGCGTATTCGTGAAAGCCGGCGGGCTCGCGCTGGTAAGCCTGGGCTTCGATCCGCTTTTCATGGCCCGGGCGGCGTTTGCCGCTGTTCCTCCAACCGTCCAACCGTCCAACCGTCCAACTCTCGTGTGCCTGTTCCAGCGCGGCGCCGTCGACGGCCTCAACATGATCGTGCCGCACGGCGATCCCGCCTATTACCAGGAGCGCCCGCGCATCGCCGTGCCCACGAGCGACGTGGTCGATCTCGACGGGCACTTCGGGCTGCATCCGAGCCTCGCGCCGCTCAAGGAGCTCTGGGACAACAAGTCGCTCGCGGCGATTCACGCCATCGGCTCGCCGGACCAGACGCGCAGCCACTTCGACGCCCAGGATTACATGGAGACCGGCACGCCGGGCGTAAAGAGCACGGCCGACGGTTGGGCGAATCGGTTCTGCCAGCACGACCGCGAGCATGCCGACACCCCGTTCCGCGCCGTCGCGTTCGGGCCGCAGCTGCCCCGGATTCTCGCCGGAAGCGCGCCCTCACTGGCGATCGACGACCTCCAGGCGTTCGGCTTGCGCGTGCCGCAAGAAGCCGCGCGCGACCGGTTGACGCGCGCGTTCGAAGAGCTGTACGACGGCGCGGGGACGGGTCTGCTCGCGTCGTCGTCGCGCGAAGGATTCGAGGCGGTGCAGATGCTGAAACGCGCCGACCCGACGCAGTACACGCCCGCGAACGGCGCCGATTATCCGCCGGGACGACTGGGCAAGACCCTGCTCCAGATCGCCCAGCTCATCAAATCGGATGTCGGTGTGGAGATCGCGTTTGCCGACTGCAGCGGCTGGGATACGCACGTGAATCAGGGCGCGAGCGACGGCCAGCTCAGCGCCCGCCTGCGCGAGCTGGGACTCGCCCTCGCGGCGTTCAACCGCGACCTCGGCGAGCGCATGCAGCACGTCGTCGTGCTGACGATGTCGGAGTTCGGGCGCACCATTCGCGAGAACGGCAACAGCGGCACCGACCACGGCCACGCGACGGCGATGTTCGCGCTCGGCGGCCCCGTCAACGGCGGCCGGGTGCTCGGCCGCTGGCCGGGACTCGCGGTCGAGCAACGGTTCGAGGGCCGCGACGTCGCCGTGACGACCGATTTCCGCGACCTCTTCGGCGAGATCCTGACCCGCCACCTCGGCGCGACCGACCTGTCGACGGTGTTCCCCGGCTACGCGCCGGATCCCGCGCGGTTCGTGGGAGCGATTCGCGGCTAAGCGTTGGCCGCCGTGTCGAGGCGAATCACCCCGTCGCTCGCGCCGTCGCGGATCGTGAGCCAATCCGTCCGCACGCGATCCCATTCCTGAATCACGAGTCCCTGGTCCTCGAACAGCGCGCGGATCTGGCTCGGCCCGAAGCCCGCGAGCTCCTCGAGAATCGGCACCAGGACGGAGAGCGCGTCGTCGCTGATCACGGTGCGCTTGGCGATTTGCGCCACCTCGCGCGCCTCCGACGCCGCGATCGTAAAGCCGTCGCCGCGATTGACGTGCAACATCACCGGAATGTCGGATTGCCCGTCGCCGACGTAGACGACCTGATCGCGCGGCAGCGCCTCGCGCGTGCGAATCTCCTCCACCGCCGCGACCTTGCCGAAGCCGGCCGCGACGCTCTCGAGCGCGTCGATCTGGCCGCCCTCGGACCGGAAGCGGAAGCGCGTGCCGATGACATGATCGGCCGGCACGATGCCCTCGAGCGCCGACAGCACGACTTCCCGGGGAGCCGCGGAGATCACGTAGAAATCGAACCGGTGACCGTCGATCCCCTGCGCGAGCAACCGCACGAGCAGCTCGACGTTCCGCTTGAGCCGCACCTGCCGGCCGACTTCGAGCAGATCGTTGCGGGTGACGCGGGCGTATTCCGGATCATGCGCCAGGACGTACGCGAGCTCCGCGCCCTGCTGCACGAGATTGAGATTGGCCAACGCTGTCACGCGCTCGCGAAAGCTCGCGATACCCAGCATCTCGCTCAGCACGATGCCCGAATCGTTGAAGCTCAGCGTTTGGTCGAAGTCACTCGCCAGCAGGTAATGCCTCTTCATCAACGGCTCCCTTCGTTCGAGACCGCACAACAAAAAACCCGCGCCATCTAGCGCGGGCCGTTCGGTGCGTTGCGACGTGCTGCATCGCTTTACGTGGCGCGCGCTCTCCCCGGCGGATTGCCGGTGTGCATGGGATTCAGGCAGCAAGCGCGCGACGTCATGGGCGAATGGTACTCGGTCGATCCCGGTCCGGTCAACGGCCGGTTCGTGAAGCCATATATTCGAGCCTGCATGCGAGATGCCATGCAGACCCTGCTCCGGCAAGCGAGCGAGGCGAAACGGTCGGGCGATTTCTGGCGCTCGGCCGTGGCCATCCTGAGCAGCTGGGCGGGCGGCGCGCGCCTCGAGATTCGCTATCGCGGAATCAACGAGTCGGGACTCGTGACCGCGGGTGTGGACGACCGCAGCGGTCGAACGCTCACCGCCGATTGGCGCGACCCCGACGGACGGCACGTGCAGGCGACGCTGGCCGGTGCGCCCGCTTCGATGCCGGCCGCCGAGCTCGAAACCGTCATCGAATTCGCGACTCGCCTCGCCGTCCTCGTGGGACGCCGCGCCACGCTCGAGCGCGAGCGACGGCTCGGCACCTTCGTCGTCGAGCTCGCGCGCTGGCTCTTGGCCGCCCCCGAAACGCAATTGCTGCTGCGCTACACGCTGCAGAGCCTGATGGAGCTGGTCGAGGCACAGGGAGCGTTCGTTGCGCTCAAGCAGCCTGACGGGACGCTTCGCGTCTCACCCGCACTCGGCGAGGCTTCCCGCGTCGAGGGACTGTCGCTCGGTCTCGAGACCAGCGCCACCGGTCGGGTCATCCGCACGGGCGAGCCGATCATCACCCCCGATCTGCGCACCGAATCGGACACGAGCCCGATCGCCAATTCGCTCGCCGAAGGCGTTCGCGCGGCCATGATCGCGCCGCTCAAGACCTCGCAGGGCACGGTTGGCGCCGTCGGCCTGCTGCGGTTCGAGCCCGCCGGCGCCGCTGGGCCGACCGCGCCGCCGTTCAGCCTGAACGATCTCCATTATGTCTCCGCGGTGGGCGCGCACATCGCCGGCGGGATCGAGTTGTCGGAAGCGGTCGCCGCGACCCGCGCCGCGGCCGATCGCGCCCGCGCGATGGTCGACGCGAGCCCGCTGCCGATGGCGCTCGTAGATACCGGCGGCACGGTACGACAAGTCAACGAGGCGGCGATTCATGTCTTCGGCGTCGCGACTAAAGACGCGGCGATCGGCAAGCATCTCGAGAAGCTCGGCCTCTCGCCGAGTGGGCTCACGGTCCGGCTCATGCTGGCAGGCCGGCAGACGGGCGAGCCGTGGCACGGTCGCGTGCTCGTCACGCAGCACGAGAGCGGCGAGCGCCGCATCTGTGACTGCACCGTGACCGACTTGCGGGGCCTCGGCTCGCAGGATCTGCTGGTCGCCCTCTACGACCGCACCGAAGAGCTGCGGGCGCAACGCGAGCTCATCGCGCGCGAGAAGCTGGCCACGGTCGGCGAGATCGCGAGCGGCGTGGCGCACGAGGTGAACAACCCGCTCACTGCCATTCGCATGGAGGCCGAGATGCTCGGCCGCTCGACGCGCGACACGGAGGCGAGCTCGGCCGCCGCGACGATCGTGCGCGAGGTCGACCGTGCCGCCCGGATCGTCCGCAGCCTGCTGCGCCTCGCGCGCCGCGCCGACGTCACACCGGTGCGCGTGCAATTGAACGAGCTCGTGCGCGACGTCGCCGAGATTCGCCAGCGCGTGCTGCGGACGGACAACATCGAAGTCCGCACGCGCATGGATCAGGGGGCCGAGGCAGTGCTCGGCCTGGGCCAGGAGCTGCAGCAGGTGGTGATCAACCTGATGACCAACGCGGAGCACGCCGTGCGTGGGCGGCCCAACGCGGTCATCGAGCTTGGGACGGAGGCGCGGAAGGACTGGGTGCGGCTGACCGTCGAAGACTCAGGGCCGGGCGTGCCGGCCGACGTGCGCAGCCGCATCTTCGATCCCTTCTTTACGACGAAAAGCCCCGACGAGGGGTCGGGGCTCGGGCTGTCGATCTGTCAGCGCGTGGTCGCCGAGGTGGGCGGCCGGATCTGGCTGGAGGACTCGGAGACGTTGGGTGGCGCGAAATTCATCGTCGAGCTGCCCGCGGCGCCGGTCCAGGGCAACGCGATCGGCTAGGCTTCCACAATCCGGCGGCGGTAGAGCGCCAATGTCGCCAGGCCGTACCCGCCGATCGCGATGAGCAGCGCGCCGAGCGCCCAATGCGGCCCGAGCTGCCAGATGCCCGCCGCCACGTAGCCGATGCTCGCGACGAACCCCAGGCCGATGACTTCCTTGCGCGCCATGAGGATGCCGAACACATATCCCCAGCTGAACCCGGCGAGACCGAGGAAGATGACCGCGTTCGGAATGATCTTCGTGGGATCGATGAGATTGAGGCCGCCCGCGAACGCGCAGAACAAACCGATGACCGTGTACGTTGCGAGGTGCAGCGCGAGCGGAAGCGGAATGGTGCCCATGCGGTTGAAGGTCATGCGATAATAATAGCACACATGCAAGCAACCCGAACGTACCTGGAGCTCAAGCACCCCGCCCAATTCAAGCCCGCGCTCGGGACATTTTCCGACATCGCCATCGCGCGTCAGGTGAACCCCGCGCCCGATCTCTACCGCACCTGCTATCGCACCGTCGGTCAAGCATTTCACTGGTTCGACCGCTGGGACTGGTCGGACGAGACGATTGCCCATCATCTCGCCGATCCGGCGATCGGTCTCTTTGTCGCCACGAGGGCGAGCGGCGAGCTCGCCGGCTGGTACGAGCTGCGGCGTGTGCCAGAAGACGATTCCGTCGAGGTCGCCTACTTCGGCATCGTGGCAGCGGAGTTCGGCCGCGGGTTCGGCAGGCATCTGCTGTCGAGCGCGGTCCGCGACGCCTGGGCGCTCGGCCCGAGCCGGGTGTGGCTGCACACCTGCACGCTGGATCACCCCAACGCGCTGCCGAATTACCTCGCGCGCGGCTTCACGCCTTATCGCACCGAAACGTACGAGGTAGATTCCCGCACGTGAATTTCAACTTCCAGCTTACGCGCAAGCGCAAGTTCATTCTCGCCGGGATCCTCGTCACGCCGATTCTCCTGTTCGCGTTCTACACCTGGTCCGCCCTCAATTGGAATTATTCCGAGGGCGAGCGCGCCGGCTTCGTGCAGAAGTTCTCCCACAAGGGCTGGCTCTGTAAAACCTGGGAAGGCGAGCTGGCGATGGTCGCCATGCCGGGAACCAATCCCGAGAAATTCTATTTTACGGTGCGAGACGACGACGTGGCACAACACATCAACGAATCGATGGGCCGACGCGTGAACTTGACCTACCAGCAGCACAAAGGCGTTCCGACCACCTGTTTCGGCGAGACGGAATATTTCGTCGTCGCCGTGAAGGTCTTGCCGCAATGAGCGCGAACAGTTTCGGCGCCCGCGCCACCCTGAAGCGCGGCCCCAAGCCCTACGAAATCTTCAGGCTGGACGCGCTCGAGCGCCGTGGCCTCTCGATCGCGCGGCTCCCGTACTCGCTCAAGATCCTGCTCGAGAATCTGCTGCGCCGCGAAGACGGCCGTGTGGTCCGCGGCGAAGACATCGAGAAGCTCGCCCGCTGGGAGCCGCTCAAGCTGCCCGACGAAGAAATCGCGTTCATGCCGGCGCGCGTCCTGCTGCAGGATTTCACCGGCGTCCCGGCGGTCGTGGACCTGGCGGCGATGCGCGACGCGATCGTCCAGATGGGCGGCGACCCCAAGCGCGTCAACCCGCTGCTCCCCGCCGAGCTCGTCATCGACCATTCGGTGATCGTGGATGAGTTCGGGACGCCGCGCGCATTCCAGGTCAATGCCGATCTCGAATTCCAGCGCAATCGCGAGCGCTACGCGCTGCTGCGCTGGGCGCAGAAGGCCTTCACGGGCTTCAAGGTGGTACCGCCCGACACCGGCATCGTCCATCAGGTCAATCTCGAGTACCTGGCAAGAGTAGTGTTCACGAACGACTCACAAGCCTATCCGGACACGCTGGTGGGGACCGATTCCCACACCACGATGATCAATGGATTGGGCGTGGTCGGCTGGGGGGTGGGCGGCATCGAAGCGGAAGCCGCGATGCTTGGTCAACCGGTCTCGATGCTGATCCCGCAGGTCATCGGATTCCGCTTGACGGGAAAGCTGAGCGAAGGCGCCACCGCGACCGACCTGGTGCTCACGATCACGCAGATGCTCCGCGCCAAAGGCGTGGTCGGGAAGTTCGTGGAGTTCTTCGGGCCCGGCGTCTCGACGCTGCCGCTCGCCGATCGGGCGACGATCGGCAACATGGCGCCCGAATACGGCGCGACGATCGGCGTGTTCCCCGTCGATCAGGAAACGCTCCGCTACCTGGAGTTCACCGGCCGGCCGCCGGAGCTGATCCAGCTCGTCGAGGCCTATACAAAGGAACAGGGACTGTTCCACGCGCCCAATGCGGCCGAGCCCGTCTATACCGACACGCTCGAGCTCAACCTGGCGACCGTCGAGCCCAGCATGGCCGGGCCCCGTCGTCCGCAGGATCGCGTGGGCCTGCGCGAGGTGCCCCGGAAATTCGCCGAGGCGCTCCCGACGTTGGTGAAGCCGTCGACCCCGCCGGCGGTCGTGGCGGCCGCGTCCGCCGGCTCGGCGCCGGTCGGCCGGTGGGAAGGCGAAGGCGGTCAGGCGGGACTCCTGCCGCCGCGTCCGTCGCACGCGAACATCAAGATCGACGACATCGAGCACGTGCTGAAACACGGCTCGGTGGTGATCGCCGCAATCACGAGCTGCACCAACACGTCGAACCCTTCGGTGATGGTCGCCGCCGGCCTGATGGCGAAGAAGGCGGTCGAGCGCGGCCTCAAGACGCAGGCGTGGGTCAAGACGAGTCTCGCGCCGGGCTCGAAAGTCGTGACCGATTATCTCGAGCAAGCCGGTCTGATGAAACCGCTCGAGGCGCTGCGCTTTCATCTGGTGGGTTACGGCTGCACGACGTGCATCGGGAATTCGGGACCGCTGCCCGAGGTCGTCTCCAACGGCATCGCGGAATGCGACCTCGTCGTCTGTTCCGTGCTCTCGGGCAACCGCAACTTCGAGGGCCGGATCCAGCAGGAGGTGCGCGCGAATTATCTCGCGTCCCCCCCGCTCGTCGTGGCGTACGCGCTCGCGGGCCGGATCGACATCGACTTCCACAACGAGCCGCTCGGCACCGCGAAGGACGGCACGCCCGTCTTCCTGCGCGACATCTGGCCGTCCGAAAAGGAAGTTGCCGACGTCATCGCGCGGTCGATTCAGTCCAGCATGTTCCGCAAGAGCTACGCGAAGGTGTTCGATGGCGACGAGCGCTGGCGCGGTCTGCCGGTTCCGGAAGGCGATCGATTCGGCTGGGAGCCGTCGTCGACCTACATTCGCCGCGCGCCGTATTTCGACGGCATGCCGAAGGAGCCCGGGCCGATCCGCGACATCGCCGGCGCGCGCGTGCTCTGCCTCCTGGCCGACAGCATCACGACCGACCACATCTCACCAGCAGGCTCGATTCGCAAGACGAGTCCCGCCGGGCAGTATCTCGTGAGTCACGGGGTGCAGCCGCTCGACTTCAACTCCTACGGCGCGCGGCGCGGCAATCATGAAGTGATGGTGCGCGGCACGTTCGCCAACGTGCGGCTGAAAAATCAGCTCGCGCCGGGAACCGAGGGGCCCTTCACGGCGCACTTGCCCGCCGGCGAAGTGATGACGATCTACGACGCCTCGCTCAAATACGCCGCGGAAGGGACGCCGCTCGTCGTGCTGGCGGGGAAAGAGTACGGCTCCGGCTCCTCGCGCGACTGGGCCGCCAAGGGACCGCGGCTGCTGGGCGTCCGTGCCGTCATCGCGGAGAGCTTCGAGCGGATCCATCGGTCGAACCTGGTGGGCATGGGAATCCTGCCGCTGCAGTTCTCGCCCGGGCAGAATGCCGCAACGCTGGGATTGAGCGGCAAGGAGCGGTTCGATATCCCCGGCCTCGCCGCAATGCCCAAGGAGCTGACGGTCACGGCGACGTCGGACGACGGCAAGACGAAGAGCTTCAAGGTCCTGGTGCGGATCGATACGCCGCAGGAGCACCAGTACTACCGGCACGGCGGCATTCTGGAATACGTGCTGCGCCAGCTCGCGAAGTAACTAGCCCGCGTTCAGGAAGGCCTCGAGCTCGGGAGCAGGAACGGCACCGACGCGACGCGCGACTTCTTTGCCGCCCCGAAACAGAATCAAGGTCGGAATGCCGCGCACGCCGAACCGCTGTTGCGTGACGGGGTTTTTGTCCGTGTCGAGCTTCAGCACCAGCATCTGGCCCGCGCGGCGGTGCGCGACGTCGTCGAGCAACGGCGCCATCATCTTGCACGGCCCGCACCAATCCGCATAGAAGTCGACGAGCACCGGAACGGTCGTGTCCGCCGTCACCTGTGCGAACGTCGCATCCGAGACGGCGACCGGCCGGTCCAGCAGGATCGGGCGGCCGCAGCTGCCGCACTTGGGTCGCTGCTCGACGCGCGTGAGATCGACCCGATTCAACGTTTCACAAAACGGACAGGCGACGGTCGCGCTTGGCTTATCGGTGGCTGCGTGTGTCATACGTGAAATTGGCGAGATGAAGCCGCTTTCACCATGAGTTGCGGCACTATTTACCCTCCCACCTCCACATTGTCTCAAGCCCAAGCTGGAGGAACGCCGTGCTCATGACGAAGAACGTCGGAACCGCCGATGTCGGAATTCGGGCAATACTCGCCGGCCTGTTGCTGTTCTGGTCGGCAACGCTGCAGCAACGCCCACTCGTGGCGCTTGGCATCGGTTTCGTGGCGGTCGTGCTGCTCGGCACAGCGTTGTTCCGCGTGTGTCCGCTATACACGTTCTTGCGAATCAATACCTGCCGGTCGAGCGGGGCGCAGACGCACCTGAGTTAGTCCGCGCGCCCGCCCGCCCCGCGCTGAGGAGACTTACCGGTCGGGAATCGCCGCCCCGTGGCAGACCGTGCACATCGCGAAGTTCTTGCGCTTGAGTCGCGCCGCATCGAACCCGGGGCCGTGGGGATCGAACCGCCGGCCGCCCAGAGCCGAATGACAGGTCAGGCAGTCGCGCTCGGCGTGGCAGGAGACGCACGACTCGAGGCTCTGGCGCGCGGCCTGACCATGGCCGGCCAGGAATAGCGGTCGAGCATCATGGTAGCCGGCGCGTAAAACGTTGGTGGCCACGAGGCCCGCGCGCGCGTGACAGGTGGAGCAGAACGCGCCGACGTTGTGGCAGTCGCTGCAGGACGACGCCCGAGCATATGCCGCCGCGGGATGCCGCGCGAGAAATCCGTCCGGATGATACCCGGCGCCGCGCGCCGCGGCGTTCGGACGGTGACACTCGAGGCAGTCCGCACGCACGTGACAGCCGGTGCAGCGGGTCGTTCCGGCGGCCGCCACCGCGCCGTGCCGGTCGGCGAAGTTCTCGCCGTGATTCGGCGGTGCGGCACGCGCGACGATCGCCGTCGAGCGCGGATCGGAGCCCAGCCAGGCAATGGCGCGCGGCGGCGCCGAGCCGGCGTGGCATTGATAGCAGAACTCGCGCGCATGGCACGTGGCGCAGCGCGTGCCGACGGCCGAGCGCGAAGCGGCACCGTGACCGGATCGGGTCAGGAAGTCCGCGGCGCTGTGAGACGGGGGCGCGGGAAACCGGGCAATGTCGGCGCGGGTCAGGCTTGCCGCCTTGACGAGCGACACGTGACAGGTGGCGCAGGCGGTGTCGGGCGCCGCCAGGTGCGCCGTGCGAAGCGCGTGACAATTGAAGCAGCGCTCGACCACCGGCTCGCGCACCGCCATGCGAGCCTCGCCCTCCAGCGTGTGACAGCCTTCGCAGCGCGGCGCCTTGTCACCGGCGTCTTTCGCGTGCGCCACGTGGTCGAACCGCAGGTTCGACCGGCGCGCGGCAGCGGGCGGCGTCCATGAGACGGCCTTCTCGATCGTTCCGTCGTGACAGGCCGCGCAGGATGCAGCGGCGGGCCAGAGCGACGCGTCCGCCCGCGCCGCGCCGGCGTGACACGTTGTGCACGACGGGAAGAGCGCCTTGTGCTTCACATGGTCGAACGCCTGCGTCCCTGCCGGTTGCTGCAGCAACGCGAGTGCCACGACCGTCGCGAGCACCATCATCGCTCCGCCCTTCCACCCGGCATCCGTCGCGTGGCCGGCGGCAAATGGTCGAGATCACCGCTCGTGCCGAACGACAGCACGGCGCGCAACGTCACGCGCCACTGGCCCCAATCGACGGCGGCGGGATCGGGGCGGCGGCGATCTTCGTCGTAGCGCACCGCGCCGAGCTCGAACCGCAGACCGTCGCGCGGCTGAATCTGGCCTTCGATACCGTAGAGGCGCAGTACCGATTCGCTGAACCGCAGCTCGAGCGGTCTGTCCATGGACGAGCCGTGCAGCATCACGCTGTAGGGACCGGGCGGCGCGTAGGTGATGCTTGCTCCCGTGCCGACCGAAGCCGCGCCGGGTCCGAATTCTCGGGTATAACCGGCGTCCACCGTCCACGCGGGCGCGGGCCTCGCCGTAACCCCGAGCTCGCCGCGCCATCCTGATTGCTCGACGTCGACGAGCGGCGTCGCGGCTTCCGCGTCGTCGAACCGGTAGCGCTCGACGTGGCCGCGCAGCTGCACCTGCGACAGGGCGCGAACACTGAGATCGGCCTGCACGGCGCGATACGGCACCGGACTGAACGCGCCCCAGATCGTCCATAAGTCGAAATGCGGGCGGTAGCGCTTCACGCCGACCGAGCCCGACACGTCGCGCACCCCATAACCCAGCGTCGCCTCGGCGCTGCCCCACCAGCCAGCCGCCATGTCATAGTCGGCGCCCGCCGCGAGGCTCCAGCGCGCCGCGGGTCGCACGATACTCGAGACGCCGACGCGCTCGGACACGAAGTAATCGGTCTGCGGATCGACTTCACGCAGATATTCGGCGCGGACGTCGCCGCGCGTGCCCGACCAGCCAACGTCGGCGCCGAGCACGAGTTGCCGCCGCGTCGGCTGAAACTGAAAGAGCGGATTCACGGCTGGGCTCGTCTCGGGTAGCGCGACACCGCGCGCGAGGCCCCAGCCGCCGTACACCGACGCGTCGAGGCCACGGCCGCCATCGCGCACCGTGAGGCCCACGCCATCAAAGCCGATCATCCCCAGCCGCCCCGTGTTTAGCTGGCGACCCGCCCGTGCCGTCAGGCGCTCATTCGCAAACTCGGCATATCCGGTGAGGAGCTCGAGCGCGGGATCGGTGCCGGGCCAGTTGTTCGCGCCCGTGAGATCGACGGCGGCGCGGGCATTGGCGTGCACGCTGAGACCCTGGACGCCAAGTCCCCACAGGGCGATGTCGGCGCTCGTGACGAACGGCGCTCCCTTTTGGATCGCGCCGGAACGGAAGTACAGGCAGTACGCGGCACCGGGCGGGCAGCGAACCGCGAACCCCGCGGATGTGGTCGGGCCGCCGGTCGGGCCCGTAACGGTGTCGGTGACCGGGATACTGTCGAGCTGCACGCCGCGGAATTCGACGGCCTGGAACCGCGCGTCGAGATGCACGCGATATCCTTGCGCGGCCAGCGGCGCGGCGAAGAGCAACGCGATTGCCGCGAGCCGTCTCACGATCCGCTCGCGCTCACGGCATGCAAATGACTCCTATAGGCGTCGGGCGTCGCCAGGAAATGGCATGTCGTGCATTCCCGGTCGGTGTGATGATCGCGCTGCTGCGCGTGGCAGGTGAGACACAGGCCGCGATCCGGCGTGAGTCGCGCGATGGTTGCCGCCCGATGGCAGGCGTCGCAGCCGACGTGCGCGTTCGCGCTGTCGACGTGCGCGGCCCGAACCGCCTCGTCGGCGCGATGGCAGGTCGCACAGTCGCGCGGCGCGCTGTGATGATCGTCGTGACACGCGGTGCAGGTCTTGGTGGGCGCCTCGGGATCGAGCGACACCGGCGTAGTGTGGCACGTCGCGCAGGCGACCTTGGAGTGCCGCTCGTGCGCGAACGTCACGTCCCGCGGCTTCGCCGCACGGTTGGCGACGGCGACGACGACCGTTTCGACGTGCCCCGCCCCAAGCTCGGTCGCCGTATGACACCTCGTGCAGTCGCTGGTCGCCGGAGCCTGGTGATGGCAGATCTGGCAGCCGCGCGGCGGCACGAAGGTCAATGTGGCGTTGCGCTGGCGCGTGACGTGGCAGGTGAGGCAGGCGAGCTGTTTGTGACGATCGTGCGAGAAAGAATCGGGGGGGGCTGGCGGTCGGGAGATTGGAGCCGGAGCGGCACGTGGAGGATTCGCGTCGCCCTTCCCTTTCAGCTCGACGTCGGGAACCGCGTCGAACGACACCCGCCGCAGCGCGCGCGTCGTGTCGAACGCCTGCGGTGGACTCACGTGGCCACGGGTCCGCGCCTTCACCGCCGCGTGACAGCCCGCGCAATCGCTCGCATCCACCTTGGCGGCGTGCGGCACGTGGCATAGCTCGCAGTTTTGCGCGACGCGCGCGTGCGGTTTGCCCGTGTGGAACGGCTCGTCGCGCCAATCCACGTGACAGCCGGCGGTCGTGCAGCTCTTCAGCGCGTCGGCCGGGCGCGTCTGCTCGTGCGGATTGTGACACATCCCGCAGTTCTGCCGGTGCGGGTCTCTTGACGGATCAAAGTCGGCAAGCTTCGCTCGCATCGCATGACAGCTGAAGCACTCGTGCGCGCCGGGCCGCAACGTGCCGGCCGCGGAATCGCGCGTGGCGAGCAGCGGCACATCGGCGGTGAACTGGTGGCACGCGATGCAGTGGAATCCCGTCTGCCCCGCCATCTTGCCGAGGCGGATCTGGACCGTGCTATGGCAACCCGATTGCCCGCAGGTCGAGTCCACGGGCACGAAGCGATGGACCTCGAGCCCGTGGCACGTCGTGCACTGCACGTTGCGCAGCGCGCTGGAATCGGATTCGAGGTGGACGCGATGGCCGGCGGTCGTGGCGATCCGTTTCCACTTGTCTTTCTGCTTGTCCCCCTGGACGTGACAACTCGCGCACACGGCCGTCGGGACCTTCGAATGCATCTGGATCTTTTCCGGCCGGTCGGCGACCCAGAGATAGAGCTGGCGAGCGCTCGCGAAGATCGACTGCTGGTGACAGTTATGGCAGCTGAGTGAGTCGTGCTTCGAGCCGGTGAAGCGCTGGAACGGCACCTTCATGATGTGGCAACCGGTGCAGAACGCGTTGTCGTGCTGCATGTAGTTCCAGCTGACCGTGCCGAAGCCGGCGGCCCCGAGCACCACGACGGCGAGGGCCGCGGTCAACCCGATCTTCACGCCGCGCTCGCGCGTCTTCACCCACAGGACGATGGCCTGTCGCCGGCGCCACAGCAGTACCGCGACCCACGCGGCGACCACGAGGCCGACGAAAAAGCCACCGATTTGGATCCATTGCGGAAGATTGAAGAAGAACCGCAGCACGGCGGCGACGCCGCCCGGAAGGGGCGGCGGGCCGACGGCCGTTTGTTGAAGGCTCAGAAGCACCCGCTAATCTATTGCGTGCTCCGGAGCCGTACACCCGGCGGCAGCGGGCCCGGCACTTGGGCGCTGGGCGACGGCACGGGAGACGACAACCCGTACGTGCTGTGCATCGACGCGATCGATGCCGTGAGCAGTGCCTTCAACAGGAACGGATTGTGCACACCGTTGCCCGCCGACCGATGGGCGGCGAAGCCGTTTCCGAGCAGCTTGCCGCTCGTAAACACCGCCCGCTCTTCTGTGGCGGCAAGCGCGGCATTCCACAGCGTCCCCTTGGCGACCGACGTCACGTTATTGCGGAAGTTGATCGGCGCCGAATCGGCGGCGGTCGCGCCGGGGCGCAGCGCGCGGGACACGAGCTGCGGGACGAGGCCCTGATCCACGCCGGCCGAATCGATGATCCCGTTGCCGTTCACATCGGTCCAGATCTGATCGAGGTAGTTGTCCAGCTCTCCCTTCAACGTCTGGTAGGCGAGCTTCGCCACCGCCGGTCCACCGACGTGGCAACCGCTGCTCGAGCATGCGATAAAGTTGTGGCCGCCGGCCCCAGCCGCGGTCGTGTCGGGCACGTCGCCACACGGCTTCGGAATGCCGGCCGTATCGGTGCACGGAATCGCGTCGAACGTATGACCCACGCTCTGGAACGAGAACGCGCCCGTCAGCTTGTCGGTCACCGTCGTGCGGACCACGTGGCAGGTCGCGCACAACCGCGGATTGGCTTCGGTGCCGTGGCTGCTCGCCATCTGACTGGTATCGTACGCAAAGCCGGGCGGAATCCAGCCGATGTTCTCGCCGAGCACCAGGAGACCTTGCGCGCCGTGCGGGCCGCGCGCGGTCGCCGTTCCCGTTACCGTCGGCCACGGCGGCACGCCGGTGCGCGAGTGGCAGGTGACGCACAGTTGATCCCGCGTCGGCGTCTCGAGCGGCGCGCGGAGCTGCGCCGTGTTGGGCGAGCCGTGCGGATTATGGCACGTCACGCAGCCGATCCGCTCCGGCGTAGCGCTCGCCTTTTCGACGAAGTTCGCGTTCTCACCGAATTTGATCTGCATCGCGACGCGACCTTCGTGGCAAGGCTGGCAGGCCGTATTCGTGGCGGCCGCCGCGAACCCGGGGCCCGAACCGTGCGCCGATTCCTTCCACTGCTCGACAAACGGCGTGTGCACGCCGGTGTGGCATCCGCTGCACGAGTTGGTCACGCCCGTATCCACGTGCATCCGCGCCAGCGGCTGGTTCGCCGTGATGTCCGGGTTCTGGACGTGGGTGAATCCGGGGCCGTGGCAGCTCTCGCACTGCACGTCGTGATACGCGGAGTCGGCAACGGTCGAGTAACCGGCAGGATGGCCAATGTTGTTGCCGAGCTCGGAAACGGTATGACACTTGGTGCACGCGCCGCTCGCGTGCCCTGACCCTTGAAGATCGACCCACGCCTGTGAGTGCCTGGTCGAGGCCCACTGGTTCTGCACGCCGACGTGGCAATTGCCGCACGTCGTCTGCTTGGTGGAGACGGTGAAGTAGCCGAGGAAACCGTTGACGCTGTCAGGGGGTGGGTTAAAGGACGGGCGGTCACGGAAAACGATCTTCTCATCCGTACATCCGCCGGCCGCGATCACCGCCACTGCGAGAGCCGCGAACCCCAGTCTCATACCGACTCCTTCGAACGGGCCTTACCCATTGCCGCCTTACCGTGTGAAGGGAATTAGCCGTCCAAACTCTAAAGACTGGATTAAGAAGCGGTGAGAAGGCGTGTTGCGATGTCGGGAAAAGACCTGACACCCTGCCTGCACGCGACTATGAAGAGCTCTTCATGGTCCCCGCCCGACCCCCAAGGCGTCCGCCACCCGGTTGATGTAGTTGAACCAGGACGCGATCAGCGTGATCTGAAGAATCGCGCGATCGTCGAACCCCACGCGACGCAGCTCGGCGTGATGCGCGGGCGTCACGCGTGTCGCGTCGCGCGTCAGCTGCGCCGCGTAGTCGAGCATGACGCGGTCCTGCTCGGCGATCGGCGCCTTGGTATAGTCGTCCTCCAGCGCGGCGACGAGCCCTGCATCCAACGTGATCCGACGCAGAAACTCTGCGTGGGACTCGATTCAGTAACGGCAGCGATTGGTGACCGAGACGACCGTCGTGATCATCTCGTGCTGGCGGCGCGTGAGCGGCAGCG
This sequence comes from Gemmatimonadales bacterium, assembly GCA_036522875.1. Classification (GTDB taxonomy): domain Bacteria; phylum Gemmatimonadota; class Gemmatimonadetes; order Gemmatimonadales; family GWC2-71-9; genus 20CM-2-65-7. Next base: position 49,439 of record DATDEZ010000065.1, read on the forward strand.
CGGGATCCATGAGCGCGCCGAAGGTCGAGAACGCGTGATACAGTGCGTCTGGAATCAGGCTGTGCGATGCGACGATCCCCGACGTGCCGTCGCCGGTCGGATGAACCGGCTGTTCGTATTCCTTGGGATAGAGGGCCATCTGTCCCTCGATCGCGCGGCGCAGCGTGTCGTCCGCCTCAGACAGCGGAACGGTGCGAATCCACGTCATCAGATCCTGCCGGTTGAAGAGTGAGCCTTCTGCGAAAGACCAGGACGTACACGGGCGCGCCGAGCGCCACGATGCCGATCCCGAGCGCCGCCTGCAGTGGATTGTGGGCGCCGATCAGGAACAGGAGCAGCGCGACCAGCGCAAGAAACAGAATCGGCGTGAGCGGATATCCCCACGTCAGGTACGAGGCCGTGGGATTCCGGCGGCGGAGACGGAACAGACCCGCGACCGTGAGGCCGACGAAGAGCACGGTCACGAAGATGAAGTAGGCGATGATTTGATTGAACGTGCCGAGGGCGACCAGGACCGACGCGAGCGTCGCCTGAATGGCGATCGCGCGGGCCGGGGTGCCGAAACGCGGGTGGACCGTGGCGACGGCGGGGAAAAACACGGCGTTGCGCGCCATGGCGTAATAGACACGCGGCAACGCCATCAAGAGCGCCAGCAGGCTTCCCAGCACCGCGACGATCACGACACCGGCAAAGACGCGTCCACCGGCGGGACCGAACAACAGCTCGCCGACCTGCGCGGCGAATGTCTCACCGGAGGTCACACGCTCGAGCGGCACCAGATACAGGAAGACGGCGCTGGTCAGGATGTAGATCGCGGTCACGATTCCCACGCCCAGTGCCAGCGCGCGCGGCAACGTGTAAGCCGGATCGCGCGCCTCGCCGGCGAGCTTCGGGATTTCCCACCAGCCGCCGAAGGCGAAGAACGCGCCCACCAGGGCCGGCGCGAGCGCGCCCGGAAGCGGGTCCGAGCCTGCGCGCTGTGCGATGAACGGCAGGAAGTTCGCCCAGTTGCCGGCGTGCAGCGCGAATGCCAATACCGCGATCAACGCGAGCGCGCCGAGCTTTAAAGCGGTCAACCACTGCATCAGCCGCGCGCCCAGCTTGAGCCCCGCGACGTTGATCAGCGCGAGCAACAGGATGGTGCCGATCGCGATGAGCTTGAGGACGGGCCCCGACAATCCGAGGGCGTAACCGACGTAGCTCGCCAGGCCGACCGCGAGCGCCGCGGTGATCCCCGGGTCCATGACCAGCAGGCATTTCCACCCGTACAGAAACGCGACCGCCGGTCCGAAGGCATCTCGGAGATAGACGTACCCGCCGCCCGCCTCGGGCGCGCGCGCCGCGAGCTCGCCGTAACAGAGCGCGCCCGACAGCGCCAT
>DATDEZ010000066.1:0-14073 GCA_036522875.1 Gemmatimonadales bacterium
ATACGGATCGGCGATCAAGAGCCGGAACTGGCCGCGACGATTCTGCGCGTCCGCAACTTCGCCCGGACCCTCGACCAACAGCTGGCCTTCACCCTTCGTCGCGATCTCGATCCGAACGGGATCGACGCCGCGCGAGACCAGATATGCCTTGGCCGCCTCGGCACGACGGAGTCCGAGCGCCATGTTGTAATCGCTGGTCCCCGGCTGACTCGTGAATCCCGAGATGACGATTCGCATCGCCGGGTTGGCGCGGAAGACGGTGACCTTGTCGTCGAGAATCGCCTTCGCCGAGTCGCTGATGTTCGACTGGTCGTTCTGGAAGTGAATCACCTGCTGCATCGTCGCGAGTGCTTCGGCGGATGACGCAGACCGTGGCCGCGCGAGCGAATCGCGGAGCGACTGGTAGTTCGCCGCTGCCGCGCGGAGCCGGCGGGTTTCGGCGGCACTGACGGAATCGGGCCGCTGCGGTGTCGCGGGCCCGGCGACCATGACGGTGTTCGTCACGCGATTGATGCCGGGATGACGATAGAAGCTCAGGCCGAGATGCAGGCCGCGCTGCTGGCCGTGGCCGTTCGCCATCCAGCTGTTGATGCCATCCAGGCGCAGCGCGACGTTGTCCGACAGCCGGATCTTTGCGCCGAGCAGCGCGTGGACGCCGTAACTCTCGAAGAAGTACGTGTCCGTGTGATCGGCCCCGAGACCCGCGAGCAGCGAGACCGAGCCGAACTTCGCGGGCACGAACGTCAGCCGGCCCGACAGCACTCCGACATTGACGTCGGCAAGCCCGAGACCGCGGCTCGCGTTGCCGCCGCCGCCCTCAAACTCCGCCGACAAACGCGGTGTGATGAAGAGGCCGATGCGCGCGCCGGCGCCGAAGCTGCTGTTGAGATTGAGGCCGCTGCTCCAGGACGTGTTGCTGCCGAAGGCGCCGAACTCCATCGTCCCCCGTTGCTGCGTGGTGGCGGGTACGGCTCCGACGAGCGCCGCGATGCCGACCATGATTGCCGTCTTGAACATGTGATGCTCCTTGAGAACTCATGAGTATTCGCTACCCGAGTGACTGCACCGAGGCCGGATCTGTGTCCGGCCTCGGCGCCCCCGCCGCTGTTACGGCAGGGTGATGCTGTTGTTCGTGCCCAGACTGACGGCGCCGTTTCGCGCGAGCGCGCGGCCGAGCATCGTGGCGTTATCGACCAGCGTGATCGACGTCAGCGCGAGGATGTTGCCGCGGAACGTCGTCCCGGTGCCCAGGGTCGCGGAGCTGCCGACCTGCCACCAGACGTTCTTCGCCTGGGCGCCGCCGATCAGCGCGATGTCCGCGCCGGTCCCGGTCACGAGCGTGGAGCCGACCTGGAAGATGAACGTGGCGTTCGCGTCGCCCTGTCCATCGAGCGTCACCGTTCCGGTCACGCCCATCGAGGTCGCGGCGCAATACACGCCGGGAGGAAGGGTCCTGCCGCCGAGATCCGCTGGCGTCACCACTGTGCCGCAGGGACGGCCGGCGAGATAGTTGTACGCCCCGGTCAGGCGGCCCTGCTGCTGGCCCGCGACCGCATCGGCGAGGTGCGTGCTCCCGCTGATGGTGCACGGTGGGAAGCCGGTCGTGGTGCTGCCCGGGCTGACGCCGACGTCGGCGTTGATCGTCCCCGGCGCGCCGGCGCAGGTGACGGTGGAGCCCGCCAGGATCCCGTAGCTATTCGCCGATCCCAGGATGTTGTTCAGGACGTTCGTCACGATGACCGACGCAAAGCCGGAAACGCCGCGATCGGTCGCCTTGACGGTGTTGTCGAACGTTCCCGTCACCGAACCCGCGGTGAACATCCCCACGTTGTCGATGGCGCCACCGCCCGCGACGACGGACCAGGTCGGCGTGATCGACACGATCCGGCCTTCCGCGTCCTTGCCGACGGCGATGAACTGCTGCGGCTCATCGACGGCGAGCGTGACGTTGGGCGTGACGGTGATGCTGAACACCGAGCCCGGCGCGCTCGGCGTGTGCACGTCGCACGCCGCAAATACCAGCGTGGCGAGCGTCATGACGGACAGCGCCCGCGAGCTTCGGTTATTCGGGGTATTTCTCATGGGACTCCTCCAACTGCGGTGAGTGATCAGATGATTGCTGGAAGGAGGTATAGTCCCGAACGCATCCCGCAGGTATGACACGACGAGATGAAAGTTGAGGCACAGCTACGTGCGGGATGCTTCGCGGGCGGAGAGTGACACGAAAGGAGTAGGAGAAACGCGGCCGCGTGCCCCCGGGCGCTGAGCGCCGGCATCCGCATGGTGAGGCAGGCGGGCCCCTGACGCTACGCGCGGGCCGGAGAACTCCGCCGGACGTGATAGGCGACGAGCACGGCAATCGCGCCGGCGGCCGACGCCAGAATACTGTCGGGATTGTTGCCCGTAACAGGCGAAGGGCCGAATGCCCGGAACAGCCACCCCGCGAGCACGGCTCCGATGACGCCGCGGAAGAGGTTTCTCAGGAGCTCTACCCCCCGCTTGTTCACGACTATGCTGCCGACGAAGCCGACGATGATGCCGACGACGATCCACGCGATGAAGGACATCTGATCTCGTTCGTTGTGAGGAAAGGAATCTGGAAGGAGGTATAGCGACACGTATGTTCGGCAGGAATCGCACGGCGGTGCTACGACGGGTGAGGTACCAGGCGCGCTCGGTCTGCGACCGCGAGCGCCGCTACGCGGTCTCCCGCTGGTTGGCGTAGGCGGCGATCTGCAGCCGCGTGTGCAGCGTCAGTTTTTCCATGATGTTGCGGACGTGGCTCTTGACGGTGTGGGTCGCGACGTTGATCCGGGCGGCGATTTCCTTGTTTCCCAACCCCTCGGCGATCAGGTCGATCACCTCGCGCTCGCGTGGCGTCATGCGGACGGAGTCGAGCGCCTCCGCTTGTCCCTTGGCGACCGCCTCTTTCGCGATTTGCGAAAACAGCGAACCGGTCATCTGCGGTGGCAAGACGTGCGCGCCGCCCGCGACCGCGCGGATCGTGCTCACGAGATCGTCCAGCGTCGCATCCTTCATGATGAAGCCGGACACCCCAGCGTTGACGAATTCCATGATGTCTTCATGGACGGGGAGGAGGTCCATCACGATGATCCGTGACTCCGGATAGTCCGCCTTCACCTGCTGCGCGACCCGCAGGCTGTCGCCGTTCTGCAATCCGAGGTCGAGCAGGATCACCTGCGGGTTGATGCCGCGCAGCAACGCCGGATCGCCGCTCGCGCCGCCGGCGACCACCTCGAGGCCGGAGACGCGACTCAGGAGCGCAGTGATGCCCTCGCGAACGAGTCTATTGTCCTCGATCAAGGCAATCGAAATCACCGTGGAAAGCTATCTGACCTTGTCACTGGAGGAATAGGCGACTACCGTCCTCAGGACTACCCCTCCGACACCCGCCTCTCTTCGACGGACCCTCCGGTCGGCATCCCACGACCGAGGAGTTCGAGATGTACTTGCTGCGCTTCGCGGTGCTGGCGTTCGTGGCCTGTAGCCTCGAACCCCACGTTCCGATCATCACGCGCCTGGCGGCGTTCGATTGCGGCAACCCGGCCTGCACCGTTCTGGGCGCTCAAATCCGGGGCCTGCCGCCGCTGACCGGTCTGTTCATGGTCGGCGCCTGGTTCAAAGGGACGCAGAACGTGCACTGGAGCATTCGCTGGCCCGGCGACTCCGTGCTCGCCGACTTCACGGCCGTGCGGGACTCGTCGATTGTTGCCGCGCAGTTGGACAGCATGCCGCCCAACGCCGTGCTGATCCTCACGGTGAGTCTGATCACCGGTGGTGACGCCTCGCTGACCTGGGACTATCGGTGAGGACCCATGGCCTCACAGTGGCGCAACTCGTGGGAGCCACGCTCACGTAGCCCCGCTGTGAGGGCGCTCACGACTCTGGTGCCCGCCGTTTGGTGGCGCGCATCACGACGGCCGCCCGGACCGGATATGCATTTTGGCCCGAGCTGCTCAGAGCAAAGCCGCCGAAAGGCGACGACGCAGAGCTACGGGGCTACCGCGGAGTGATCCGCCATGCTTGCCGGGCCGCCAGCGATTGCTGGCGGCCTTTTTCTTTTTTAGGGGGAAAATCCATGAACTTCAAATTCAAGTTGTCGCGACGACTCGCGATTGCTCTCGTCTTCACGCTCGGCTGCGGCATGTCCACGAGCCCGGTGGTCGTCCGCATCGAAGGCATCGACGTCTCACCCGCCCGGGTCGCGCTCATGCCGTCGCAAGCCGTCCCGCTCACCGTGACGCTGACGCCGTCGCGTGGTGATTCGATTCCCATCGGCGACCTGCAATGGTCCACGACCGGCGGGACGATCATGAACAACGGCCTGTCGGGCCACGTCATCTACATCACGTATCAGGCGCCGGCCACAGCGGGGACCTATCTGCTGGTCGTCACCACGAATACCGCCAACACGGCCGACACCGCGAGCATCGCCGTCACGGTGGCGGCGTCGCCGGTCAGTCAGGTCGCCGTGTCGCCGGCGTCGGCAAGCCTCGCCACGAACGACACGACGACGTTGCACGTCACGCTGACCGACGCGAGCGGCGCGGTCGTCGTCGGCCGTCCGATCACCTGGACGTCGAGCGACCAGGGCGTCGCGACCGTGCTTGCGACCGGCTTCGTCCGCGCGGTGGCGGCCGGCACGGTGACGATCACGGCGAGCACCGAAGAGCACACCGGCAGCGCCACGATCACGGTGAATCCGTAAGGCTTTGACGCGGCCCCGCGAGGGTCGTAGCGTTCTCGCTTCACCTCTCGCGGGGAGTGGTCGTGGGCACGCAGTCAGCCACGTGGTATCGCTGGAACGATGTCGAGCGCGAAACCTTGCACGACAAGCTCGCGCGTCGCCTGATCACGGGCGACCAGCTGATGCTCGCGCACGTCTACCTGAAGAAAGGCTGCGTCGTCCCGAAGCACTCGCACGTGAACGAGCAGTTCACCTACATCCTGGAAGGCGCCCTGAAGTTCGCGATCGGCGACGACGGCAAGGAAGAAGTCGTCGTGCGCGCGGGTGAAGTGCTGCATCTACCCGGGAACTTGCCGCACGCCGCGGTCGCGCTGGAGGACACGCTCGACGTGGACGTCTTCTATCCGCCGCGCGAGGATTGGCTCAAGAAGACGGACGCGTATCTGAGGAAGTGACGCGGCCCGTCCCGAACGTGACGCCTCTCCGCTCGGGTCCCAGCCAGGCGACCACGCCGCCCACGACGAACACGAGTCCCGCCGAGAGCGCCATCGTTCCCGCATAGGTGGCGTGCGCGGCGAAGAGCGCCTGCACGTGGGGAATCTGACTCGCCACCGCGACGCCGCATTGGTACGCAAAGCCGGGCAGGAATCCGCGCACGCCGTCCGGCGCGAGCTCGTTGATGTGCGCGGGAATCACGCCCCAGGCGCCCTGCACGAAGAACTGCATGACGAATGCGCCGCCCCACAGCACCATGGTGCTGGGCGCGAACGCCCAGATCGGGATCGTGATGACGGCGCCGATGAGCGCGAAGCCGATCGTGCGCCGCCGTCCCAGGCGATCGGAGTACATCCCGCACAGCACGCCGCCGGCGAGCGCGCCCACTTGTGAGAACGCCGTCAGCGCGGCGCGCAGCTCTGGCCCGAAGTGCCAGTCGCGCTCGAGGAACGTGGGATACATGTCCTGCGTGCCGTGCGAGACCATGTTCATGAGCGCCATCAGCACGACCAGATACAAGAAAAGCTTCCAGTTCGCCGCAATCGCGCGGCCGAGGTGGCTCCAGCTCTCGTGCCGGGTCTCGCGCCAGACGTCCGATTCCTGCACGCGCGCGCGGACGAACAGCGCGAGCAGGGCAGGGAGCCCGCCGATGAAGAAGAGCGGCCGCCAGCCCCAGCGTGGAAAGACGAGCAGATAGCAGAGCGCGGCGAGCAGGTAGCCGGCCGCGTAGCCTTGCTGCAACAGGCCGGACATCACGCCGCGCAGCTTCGGCGGCACCTTCTCCATCACCAGCGACGCGCCCACGCCCCACTCGGCGCCCATGCCGATGCCGAACAGCGCGCGCAGCACGAGGAACGTCGCATAGTTCGGTGCCAGGCCGGTGAGGACCTCGACGATCGAGTAGAAGACGAGGTCGATCATCAGCGGCGTCTTGCGGCCATAGCGGTCGGCGAGGAGGCCGAAGATGAATGCGCCGACGGGCCGGAACAGCAGCGTCAGTGTGAGCGAGAGCGCGATGGCGGCGTCGGACTTGCCGAAGTCCTTGCCGATCGCGGTCAACGTCATGACGACGAGGAAGAAATCGAATGCGTCGAGCGTCCAGCCGAGGAAGCCGGCGGCGACGGTGGCGTTCTGGTCGCGACTGCTCGGACGTGGCGGTGTCACCCTGACGACATTATAGCGCCCGGGTCCGCCGGAACGTCAGGACCCGAGGGGCAGGCTCGCCTCGACTACGGTCCTGTGATCGTCGCTCATGACGTCGAGCTTGCCACCGAGATGGCGCAGCCGCTCGCGGATGCCGGGGAAACCGCCGCCGATCGTCGGCTCATGGCTCGACAGTGCATCGCGCAGCCCAAACGGCATCGGTCCGTGGATGATGATCTGCACCACGAGACCGCCCTTCGTTTCCAGCCGGACGATCACTTCTCGCTCGCCCGGCCGCCCCACCAGGTAGTTCAGGCATTCCTGAACCAGCCGAAACATCACGATGTCCGCCTCTTTCGACATCACGACACCGCTCGTGGGCAGCTCGGCCTTCGCGTTCAGGCGCGGGCCGGAGACGGATTCCACATACCAGCGCAACGTTTCGATCAGGCCCCCGTCTTCCAGGCGCGACGGATAGAGCGTGTGCGCGACCTTCCGGATGACGTCGGACGCCGCTTCGACTTTCGCAATGCTGTCGGCGACGTCGTTGAGGAGCAGCACATCGGCGGATTTGAGATGGGCCTTCACGCGATAGAGGCTGCCGAGCACGGCGGTCAGATAGCTCGAGCTGCGATCGTGCAGTTTGACGGCCAGTCGCTGCCGCTCGTCATCCTGTAAGCGCAGCAAGCGGCCCGACAGCTCGCCGATGGCAGCCTCGGCGTTGCGCCGTTCGGTGAGATCGCGCGTGATCTTGGCGAACCCCACGAGCGCGCCCTGGTCGTCGCGCACGGCGGTGATGACGACGTCGGCCCAGAAGCGCGTGCCGTCTTTGCGGACGCGCCAGCCTTCATCCTCGACGCGGCCGTTCTCCATCGCTTCGCGCAGCAGCTGGGCGGGGCGCCCGCGCTTGCGGTCCTCGGCGGTGTAGAACGTGGCCATCGGTTTCCCGACGATTTCGTCACGGGTGTAGCCCTTGATGAGCCGCGCGCCGTCGTTCCACGTCATCACTTTGCCGTCGGGATTCAGCATGAAGATCGCGTAGTCCTGGACACGCGCGATCAGCAAGCTGCAGAGTTTGTTGTCGAGATTGGGATCTGGGGCGCCAGACGCTGAGGTCATACCGGCTCGGGAGTGAGTGTAGTTCATACGCCCGCGCGCCGGGAACGATTCTCATGATTTGGGATTAATCGTGGACCAAACGGTGGTCATGCGCTGGATTCGTCATGTGCTAGATGTGACAACGGCGCTCTCTGAAGAGAGCGCCGTTGCGTTTGATGCGTACCGCGGGTGGGTTAGAGCTTGACGACGTTCTGCGCCGCCGGGCCCTTCGCGCCCTGCACGACTTCAAACTCCACGCGCTGTCCTTCGGTCAGAGACTTGAAGCCCTGCGCCTGGATCGCGGTGTGATGCACGAAGCAGTCCTTTTCGCCGTTCTCAGGCGTGATGAAACCGAACCCCTTCGCGTCATTGAACCACTTCACGGTACCGGTGATACGTGCCATAACTGGTGAAACTCCTGTTACTGAACTGTTCCCGACGTCGCGCGAGCGTCGCCAAAGTGGCGCGCCGCGAACCGAACTGCCGGCGCCGGGTGAGCGATTGGCCTAAACAAAAACGAGGACCGGAGACGTGCCCCAGGTCCTCGTTCACAGTCACTGGCTAGTCACTCGCCGTGAATCATCACTACTGGGCCGGCGAAAGTCAACTAGCCCCGGCGCCAGGCCTCGACAATCTCGCGGATTCCTTCGGCAGGCTCAGGCTGCGGAGCCTTCCAATCGACCGGTGACCCCGCGGCGAGCAGCAATTTGCCGACCGCGGCGAAGTCTCGACCCTCACGCCCCTGCCGCGATCCCTCGGCTGCCCAGACGAGCGGCTGCCCGTTGAACTCCCGGTCGCGGACCTCCACCGACGCGCCGTGTCCGAGCAACAGCCGCACCGCATCGGGCCATCCCTCCATCGCGGCGCTGTGCAGTACCGTCTTGCCGATGGTGGTGTCGGGACGGTTCGGATCGAATCCGGCTGCCAACATCGCCTTGAGCGCCCGCACGTCATTTCGCTCGGCGGCCTGGTGGAAGGTGACGTAGTGGTCGTCGGTGATTTCGTCTTTCAATCCGGGATTCCTGGCGAGCAGCGCCTCGGCCGACTGGCGATCGCCGCGACTGCACGCCGAGACGAGCCGATCGACGTCCGAGAGCTCGGGTGCGGCGCCGTGCGCGAGCAGCCACTCGGCCACGGCGCGATTGCCGTTCAGCTCGGCGACCGCGTAGGGCGTGCGACCGTCATTGCGGCGGCGGGAGATGTCGGCGCCGCGCAGGGCCATCGCTTCCACGACCGTCACATCCCACGCGCGCGCCGCGACGTGCAGCGGCGTCTCGCCGTTCTCGGCGAACACCGCGTTGGGATCGGCGCCGTGGGCCAGGAGCCAGAGCACGCCGTCCGCCGTGCGGCTCCACTGCAGGATCGCGTAGAGGCCGGTCGAGCCGTCGCTTGCCCACGGCTGATCCACCTTCGCGCCGTGCGCGTGCAGCGCCTCGAGCACGGGGATGTCGCCCGCGCTCGCGGCGAGGGGCAGGGTGACGCCGTCATTGGGATCGGCGCCCGCCTCGAGCAGGGCGGTGACGAGCGGCAGCGATTGCGTCTCGCGCGATGCGCCCCACAGGATCGGGCGGCGCACGCCGTGATGCAGCCACGGGAATCGCGTATTCGGATCGGCGCCGAGGGCGACGAGCCGGCGCGCGATGTCGGCGAGCCCGGCACCGCCGACCGCCGTGTGACAGACGTAGTGGATCGGCTCCCAGCCGCGCGGTCCGCCGGTGCGCGTCGCGAGTGCCGGATCTTTGTCGAGCCGAGCGCGCACGGCATCGGCGTCGCCGAGGACGAGCGCGGTGTAGAGATTCGCTGCGCGGATCTTGGGATGCAGCTCGAGCATGCGGCGGGCGCGGTCCGGCCGGCCGTCGGTCGCCGCTTCGATGAATTCCGTTACGGCCGCGTCGAACTCGAGCGTGCGCGCTTCGACTTCTTCGCGGAGCTTGTTCCACGACGCGAAGCCGTAGTCGCGCGCGAGCCGCGTTTGCGCCTCATGCAGCGGGACGCCCGCTGAGGCTTGAAGTTCCTTCGCCTGTCGTTTGAGCTGTTCGAGATCGGGATGCGACGGGAGCTGCCTGGCCATAAACGCCTCCATGCTGAGAGCCAGCGGTCCGCAAGCTGGCCAGCACGGAGTGCTGATGACCAATGATCATTGATCAAGGGTGGACTCAGTCCTTCGCGCGGACCCGCGTGCGCCCCGAGCGCGAAGAAAGGATATCCTCGGTGCGCTTGGTGCGCTACCTCCGCTCGAACCGCAGATTGCGCACGCGTCCCGTCGAAAGGCGGAAGCCATCGACGCGCCCCGCCGGGTCCCGCGTGAAGACGAGGATCCCGGCCGGCATTTCGAAGCCGTCGCGATACAGCGGCTTGAGCTTCCACGGGCCACCGGGCGTCGAGAGCCGGGTCGCGACGAGCGCGCCGCTCGAGTCGAGTGTGACGCGCAGCGTCGTCTCCGCCTCGGGGCTTTCGTAGCTGCCGGCATAGCCGGCAAGCGCGGCGTGGCTCGTGTCGGCTTCTCGGACCCAATCAGCCGGAATGCTGTCGTTGTCCTGAGTCACGATGCGCGCGTCGTAATGCCCGTCGGCGCGCCGATTGAAGAGCACGCGATAGTCTCCACGCGCCGCCTGGAACGCGGTGCCCGCCTGATTGACCGGGACGAGCTCGACCGAGTCCTCGGTCTCGAGCTTGCCGTTCGCCGCGCGCAGGCGCAGCACGTCCATGTCGCGAAGGTTGCGATAGAGGCCCGCCTTATCGGCAATCGCGCGAGCGGGCGCGGCAACGCGTGCAGGCGCTTGCGGCGCGGTCGGAGGACCGAACGCTACCAGCGCCCCCGCGACGGAATCGGCCATTGATCCGGCGTCGGCGTCGCCGCGGTTGCACAACACGGCGACCGACACACCGGCATTCGTGTACCGCACGAGGTCGGCGCGATAACCCGACGTCGCGCCGGTGTGTCCGACCCACGGCTGGCCGCGCCAGGTGCCCTCGAACAGTCCCGCGGCGTAGTCGACGGTCCGGCCATTCGCGAGCACACCGCGCCGCTCCTGCTCGGCGCGGAACCCTGGGCCGCCGACACGCGTCGAGTCGAACGCCGCGTTCCACTTCAGCAAGTCGCCCACCGTCGTCAGCAGGCAGCAGTTGCCGTAGATGTTTTCAATCGCGCGCTCCGAGTGCCAGCCGTTCGAGTCCTTGTCGTAGGAGAGCGCGCGGCCGCGCACGATCCGCATCGCGTCGTCACGCCAGCTCGTGGACGTCATGCCGAGCGGCTCGAAGATCCGGCGCCGCGTGAAGGCGGGCAGCGATTCGCCTGCCGCGCGCTCGGCCACGATCGCGAGCAGGTTGTAGTTCGAGTTCGAGTATTCCCATTCGGTGCCGGGCGAGAAGTTGAGCTCGCGCTCGCGCGCGAGGATCTGCAGCACGTGCCGGTGGTCGAGCGCGCGGGTATTGCGCGGCCAGCCGGCGATGCCGGCGATCGAACCCCAGTCGCGCAGGCCGGACGTGTGGTTCAGCAGGTGCCGCAACGTGACCGGCTGCATGACCGCCGGCAGCTCGGGAACCCAGCGCCGGAGCGGATCGTCGAGCGTGAGCTTGCCGTCGCGCGCGAGCAGCAGAATCGCGGCGGCGGTGAACTGCTTCGACACCGAGCCCGGCTCCAGAATCGAGGCGGGCGTGAGCGGGACGTTGCGCTCGAGGTCGGCCATGCCGTAGGCGCGCTCGAGCAGGACGCGACCATTCTGCGCGACCCCGACGGTACAGCCCGGCGTCTCACTCGAGGCGTATTGGCGGAACACCTCGTCGACGCGAGCTTCGAGGGAGCTTTGCGCTGCGAGCGGTGTGGTCACGCTGACGAGCAGCAGGATTGAAGCGGACAGGCGAGTCATGCGGACCAAGGTTGCACGGCGCGGCTTGCGAAGCAAATATCCGCCATGCGTTCACATCTCGTTGTAGCGCTCCTGCTCGCCGCGCTGGCGCCCGCGCTCTCGGCCCAGCATTTCCACCGCTTGCCCGCAACGCCCAAGACCGTGGCCTACGGCTACTACAGCGCCGCCGCGACGCCCGTGCTTCGCGTCGCGTCGGGTGACACGATCGAAGTCGAGACGATGATCACCAATCGTCCCGATCGGCTCGAGGCCGCCGGCGTTGCGCCCGGCGATGTGCAGCAGTCGCTGCGCGACATCGTCACGCAGGTCACCGACAAAGGGCCGGGCGGTCACATTCTCACGGGGCCGATTTACGTCGAGGGTGCCGATTCGGGCGCTGTGCTCGAAGTGCGCATCCTCAGCATCGATCTCGCGATTCCGTACGGCTACAACGGCTGCGCCGGCTTCTTGCCCGTGAACTGTGACAGCACCAATCGGACGCGGATCACCCCGCTCGACAAGGCACGCATGGTCGCGCATTGGGCGCCGGGGCTGGACATCCCGTTGCATCCATTCTTCGGCAGTATGGGCGTCGCGCCGCCGAAGGATTCGGGCCGCGTCAGCAGCAACCCGCCCGGTATTCACGCGGGGAACATGGACAACCGGGAGCTGGTCGCGGGCACGACGCTGTTCATCCCGGTCCACACCGCCGGCGCGCTGTTCGAGATCGGCGACGGCCACGCGGCCCAGGGCGACGGCGAGGTCGACCAGACGGCGATCGAGACGTCGCTGGTGGGCCGGCTGCAGCTCATCGTGCGCAAGGATCTCCATCTCACGTGGCCGCGTGCCGAGACGCCCACGCATTTCATCGCAATGGGGATGGACAAGGATCTGACGAAGGCCACGCAGATCGCCGTGCAGAACGCGATCGACTTCGTCGCCGCGACGCTCGGCTGGTCCAAGATGGAGGCGTATCGCCTCGTCAGCGTGGCGTGTGACGTCCGCGTGACCGAGCTCGTCGACGGCAACGTCGGCGTGCACGTCATGATTCCGAAGACGCTGCGATGACCGGAGGAGACCGCGTGGACGTCGTAGATTGAAGACTCCCCGCCTGCCGTGGCTCGGGCGCGTCGTGAGCGACGAGCACTCCATTCTCCTGACGCTGGCCGTTGTGATCGGTGCCGCGGCGGGCCTTGCCGTCACCGTGTTTTACAAGACGATCGACCTCGTGCAGCGCATCGTGCTGCGCGGCGCGGTCGAGGCGCCGCTGCCCGACGTCGTCCTCATTCCGGTGGTCGTCGGCCTCGGCCTCGTCGCGTGCCGGGCGCTCGTGCGTTGGGGCGCCCGCGGCTCGGGTGGCGAGAACATCCCGGATGTGATGTACCGCGTGACGGTGCGGGGCGGGGTCATCCACTCGATTCCCGTCCTCGTGAAGACCGCGGCCGCGGCGATCGTGATCGGGACGGGCGGCTCGGTCGGCGCCGAAGGGCCGGTCGTGGTCCTCGGCGCCGCGGCGGCGTCGCGAATCGGCCGGTGGCTGCGCGCCTCGCCCAACCGGCTCCGCACGCTCGTGGGCTGTGGTGCGGCCGCGGGCATCTCCGCGGCGTTCAACGCGCCGATCACCGGTGTCATCTTCGGCGTCGAGAAAATTCTCGGCGCGGCGGGCGGGCTCGCGCTCGGACCGTTCGTCGTCGCGAGCATCCTCGCGGCGACGGTCGGTCGTGCCGTATTCGGCGATAACCCGGTCATTGCGCTGCCCGCGGCGTTCGGGGTACACAGCGCCTGGGAGCTGTTGCTCTATGTCGCGCTCGGGCTCGTTACGGGCGTCGTGTCGGTGTTGTACTCGCGCAGTGTCTGGAAGGCACAGGACTGGTTTGGGCGCTTGCGCGTCCCCGGGCTGCAAGTCGTCCTCGGCGCCGTGCTGATCGGCGCGCTGGATTTGGCATTTCGCGCGAGCCTCTGGGGACACGGCCATGAGAGCCTGAACGTCGGCATCGTGCTCACCACGCGCAGCGCGCTCTTTCTCCTGGCCCTCGCGTTCGCCAAGCTCGCCGCGACGGCGTTCACGTTCGGCGCCGGCGGCACCGGCGGCGTTTTCACGCCGGCCCTCTTCATCGGCGCCACGCTCGGCGGCGCCTTCGGCCTCGAGTCCGCTGCCCTGCTGCCCGGCTGGCACCTCGCTCCCGGCGCCATGGCGCTCGTGGGAATGGCGGGCGTCGTCGCGGGCGCGACCCACGCACCGTTGACGGCGATCATGATGGTCTTCGAGATGACGCGTGACTACGCGCTGATCCTGCCGCTGATGTTGACGAGCGTCATCGCGTACGGAGTCGCGCGCCGCTTGCATCCCGAGTCCATCTATACCGAATGGCTGATCCGGCGTGGCGTCGTGTTGTCGCACGGCGCCGACGCCGCGGTCCTCGCGCGGACGACGGTGGCGGAATGCGTGAACGGCGCGCCGGTGACCGTGCCGGAAGACGCCGACCTGTTCGCGACGCTTGCGCTGATTCAGGAGAGCCGCCAGACGGAGTTTCCGGTCGTGAGCACGGATGGCGAGCGGCGCCTCGCCGGCATGCTCCATCGTGACACGGTGCTCGCGGCGGCCGAGAACGGGGATCATCTGGCGAGCGTCGTCATCGCCGCGGATCTTGTCCGCGCGCACGATCAGCGCGTCACCCCGGATGACTCGCTGCTCACCGCGCTGCGCCGGCTCGGCGGCGAGGATGTGGATTATCTGCCGGTCGTCGATCCTCGGACCAGGGAGCTGCTCCTTGGCATTGT
>DATDEZ010000067.1:0-5568 GCA_036522875.1 Gemmatimonadales bacterium
TGGTGGTCACGCTACGAGCTGCAGTATGAGATGTCGCCCGGCAGGCCGCTCGCGTTTGGCGCGTTCGTGAATTGGGGCCCGTTTTACGGCGGCCGCAGTGCCGACGTCGAGCTGGACGGGACATGGCGCTGGGGCGGGCACACGATTGTTGGCACTGCGCTCTCGCGCACGGCCGCGCGACTGCCGGGCGGCGGCTTCACCGCGCTGCTCGCCTCGGGCCGCCTCGAGTACGACTTCAATCCCCGCACGAGCTTCCTCGGCTTCGTGCAGTACAACAACGAAGCGCAGCGCGCCGATTTCAATCTCCGATTTCACTGGATTCCCCAGATCGGCGACGACGTGTTCGTGGTCTGGAACTCGGGCTATACGACCAATCGCGCCGCCACCTACCGCTTCCCCGCCACGCGGTCGCTCAGCCGGCCGTTGAACGGAGCATTGGTGGTGAAGGTCGTCCACCACCTGTCGTCGTGAGAACGTTCGCGGCGTAGTCCTGCGGCTGACAGAGCGGTTCCGCCGCTGCTGATGCCTCCATCGAACGTCGATCGCTAGCGTCCCCTGCACTTGACGATCGACCCTTCACCGATGGAGCAGACCATGAAACCGACGATCTACGCGACATTCCTGGCTGTGGGGATTGCGGCTGGGTGCAGCGGCTACAAAGCGCCCACTGCCGTGCCGCCCCCGCCCCCGCCCCCGCCTCCACCTCCGGCCACATTCACCGTGTTCGAGACGCTGGGCGACAGCGTGTCGGTCGCGGCCAAGCTGGCGGAGTTCCGTACCGCGCTGGGCGGCGCCTTGAACGCGCCCAACTCGCCGCCGGCCGACAGCGGGCGGCGCGAGATCAACTGGGACGGCGTACCCGCCGCCCTAACGGACGTCGACACGTTCCCGGCGAACTTCTTCAACGTCAACTCGAAGCGGGGCGCGCTGTACTCGACGCCCGGAACCGGCCTGCGCGTCGACAGCACGAACTTCGCGGACGTCAACGCCGCCCTCGCCGCGCAGTTCACGACCTTCTCGGCCAAGAAGCTGTTCATGCCGGTCGGGAGCAATCAGGTCGACATCACGTTCCGCCTGGTGGGCACCGACGCGCCCGGCCTGGTCAAGGGATTCGGCGCCGTGTTCGTGGATGTCGATCGCGCCGGTTCCACCACGATCGAGTACTTCGACGTGGACAGCCAGCGGATCGCGATCGTCACGGCACCGAATCACGCGGGCGCGCAGCTGCTCTCGTTCACGGGCGCGGTGTTCGAGGCGCCGATCGTCGCGCGGGTGCGGATCACGAGCGGCGACGCCGCGTTCACGGCGGCGAGCACCGACGTCACTGCCGGCGGGACGCAGGACCTCGTCGCGATGGACGACTTCGTCTACGGCGAGCCACGGCCGCTTGGCGCGGACGCGCACGTCACGGTGGGAAATATTTTCTTCCGCAGCGGGCACAACGGCAGTCAGAATCCCGCGGTAGACACGATCGCGGCAGGCGCCAGGGTTACGTGGACCTGGAACGCGGCGGGCTCGCACAGCATTCAGTCGACCGGCATTCCGCCGGAGGTCTTCCGGAACAGCATCGTGATGAGCGCCTCGGGCAGCACGTATTCGCTGCGGATCTTCAATCCGGGCACCTACACCTACGATTGCGCGGTGCACGGGGCCGCGATGACCGGCCGGATCGTGGTCAAGTAGCGGCGCGCAGGGACCTCATTATCATCCGAGGTGCATCAGATCATGCAATTCAACACCCCAGCCCTCCTGGAAGCGTTCTTCGAACGCTCCCAGGATGGCTTTTTTTTCATGATGCTCGATGAGCCGATCGAGTGGGGGCCGACCGTCGACAAGGACGCGGTGCTCGACTACGTCTTCGCGCACCAGCACATGACCAAGGTCAATCCGGCGATGGCGCAGCAGTTCCGCGCCACGCCGGAGGCGCTGATCGGGATGACGCCGGCCGAGTTCTTCAAGCACGACCTGGCGGCCGGGCGAGAGGGGTGGCGCGCGTTGTTCGATACCGGTCACACGCACAGCATCACGAACGAGCGCCGGCTCGATGGCTCGACGATGTGGGTCGAAGGCGACTACATGTGTTTCTACGATGCCGCGGGCAGAATCACGGGACACTTCGGGATCCAGCGCGACGTCACCGATCGCACGCGTGCGGCGGAGGAGCTCGAGCAATCGCGCGAGGAGCTGCGGGCGCTCGCGGCGCGGCTCCAGGCGATCCGTGAGGAGGAGCGCACGCGCATCGCCCGCGAGATCCATGACGAGCTCGGCCAGGCGCTCACGGCGCTCAAGCTCGATCTGGCGTGGCTCGGCAAACAGTCCCACAAGAGCACCGGCACGTCAGGGGAGTTCCGCACCGTCGATCAATCGATCACGAAGCGCATCGACGAGACGATGGAGATCGTGCGCCGCATCGCGAGCGAGCTCCGCCCCAGCGTGCTCGACCAGCTCGGCCTCGAGGCGGCGATCGAGTATCTGGTCCAGGACGCGACGCGCCGCACCGGCATCACCGTCACGCTCGACGTTGCCGAGGAATTTCCGAAACTTCCCGACGCGATCGCGAGCCACGCGTTCCGGATCATCCAGGAGGCGCTGACCAACGTCACGCGCCACGCCAAGGCCACGCGCGTGGACGTGTCGGTGCGCCGCGCCGGGAAGTCGATCATTCTGGGCGTTGCCGACAACGGCGTCGGATTCGTGCCCCATTCGCTGAGCGGCCTGCGATCGCTCGGCCTCGTGGGGATGCGCGAGCGCGCGCACGCGTGCGGCGGCATGTTGATGGTGCAAGGCAAGCCGGGTGAGGGCACGTCGATCGTCGTGACCATCCCGGTGGACGGCGCGGCGGGAGGAGCGACGTGATTCGGATCTTCATCGCGGACGATCATCCGATCGTGCGCCAGGGCTTGCGGCGCATCGTCGAATCCGATCCGGGCCTCGTGATCTCCGGCGAGGCCGGGGACGCCGAGGCGTTGCTCGCGGGGCTCGAGCGCCACGTGACCGATCTCGTGTTGCTCGATGTCTCGATGCCGGGCGGGCCGTTTCTCGAGACGTTGCAGCGCCTCCGGACCAAGCACCCCACGGTGCGCGTGCTGGTGTTGAGCGTGCATCCTGAGGATCAGTGGGCGGTGCGCGCGCTGCGGGCCGGGGCGTCGGGCTATCTCACCAAGGATCATTCGCCTGACCAGCTGCTCGAGGCGATCCGGCGCGTGTACCGCGGCGGCAAGTACGTGAGTCCGACGCTGGCGGAGCACCTGGCGCAGCAGCTCGATGGCGGCGGGGAGCGCGCCCCGCACGAGCAGCTTTCCGATCGCGAGTTCGAGGTGATGCGGCGCCTTGGCAGCGGGCTCACGGTTTCGCAGATCGCGACCGAGCTCGCGATTTCGGCGAAGACGGTGAGCACGTATCGCACGCGGATTCTCGAGAAGATGGCGGTGGAGACGAACGCCGAGCTGGTGCGGTATGCCGCGAGGTACGGGCTTATCGGGTGAAGCCGGCACGCGCTCCGGGGCAGGCCGGCAACGACGTCACCACCTTCGGCTTGCGCGCTTCGCGAGCAGGTAGGCAAGATTCGCGGTGCCGTCCATGATCGGCTCATTGGTGGAGTAGTCTCCCACGTCGTCGTGGTACACGATGAACCCTGTGTTGAACGCGGCATACTCGTCCGGCTCGAGCAAGCGAATGCCGCGCAGGTTCTGGAAAATCGAACGATAGACCGGACCATCCACGAGCCCGCCGGTGAGTTGCAGGGAGAGCTGTTGCGCAACCACGGAATGGGGTGTGCGGGGATAGGAGTCGCCCAGGCCGATGACCATCGATACGCCCCAAGGATTGGCGCCGAACAACCAGTCGAGCGCCGCACTCTCGTATTCGCTGTAGGTCGAGTCGCCCGTCATTTGCCGATACAACGTCGCCTGTGTGGCGAACGAGGCGACCAGATTGTTCGAGCACCAGATGAACGGAATGCCGATTCGAAACCCGTTGCGCGCTCGTGCGGCCACTGCCGCGAGGCCGCGGCGGTAGTCGTCGGCGACCACGTGCTTCGCGCTGTCTGAGCCGGCGCGCCAGATCTCATAGTGGCCGTTGTTGTGCCACGGATACCATTGGTAGTGACGCGCCGTATCCAGCCCCATCCAGGGAGTCACGGGCTCGAGCGCGGCGTAGTGGAGCGCGGCGTCCAGCAGGGTCCGCTCTCCGGTCAAGCCATACAGCTCCACGGCACCGAGCTCCATGTCGTCCGCCCAGTCATCCTCTTCGTAGAAATACGGCGATCGTGCGGGCGCCGTCTGGCAGACGCCGGGATGGGCGGCGCCGAGTGCGTAGACCGCGCGCGCGCGGCCGGCGAGGCGGTGGGCGAACGCACTATCGCGCGCGCCAAGGATCGCGGCGCCCAACGCGAACGCGGCCGCGTACTTCCCCGCCGTCGACGCGAGCCCGGTGGAGCGGTTCTGGTACTGGAATAGCCCCTGCGGCTTTCCTGTGCAGGGATACACGGGCCGCGGGCCGCCCCTGCCCCAGCCGTAATCGGCGGAATCCGTGGTGGGCAAGTCCCAGAAGGTGTGGTCGCGGTCGTCGCCGAGCTGGTTCAGCAACAAATCATCTTGCGGATACATCTCGAGCAGCCAGACGAGTCCCCATCGCGCCTCGTCCAGGACGTCGGGAACGCCGTTCGCGCCGGGAAGGCCGTTCGCCTGAAACCGGTCGGCAAACGCCTCGGGGTGATCGCGATACGCGAGCAGCAGCATGATCGTCGCGTGCGCGGTGGTGGCGCCGTACTGCAGATAGTCCGAGGCGTCGGCCCATCCCCCGGCCACCGGGAGAAATTCGCCGCTGCGAGTGGGATGATCGACGAGGATGCCGTCGGTACGCTGGTGCACCGAGTCGCGGAAGACAGGGTTGTAGCCCGAGCGCTGCTCGCGCAGATAGGCGAGGAGGGAATCCGCGGCACCACGATACACATCGTCCGCGATGCGCACGAGCGGCGAAGTCGCGCCGGCCGCGAGAATGCGATAGCCGCCGGGCTGTCGCAACGCGCCGAAGTCGAGCCGATACGTGGCCGCGCACGGTCCGAACGGTCCGGCCGCATCCGCCGCGTGCGGGCCGAACACCGTGTGGTTGCGCTGATCGACGATGCGAAAGCTGTCGACGACGCGGGGCACGAGCGCACACACGACGGCCACCTTCGGCGCATCGGGCTGATAGCCAAGCTGGTTGATCCGGATCGCGACGCCGCCTGCATCCGGTGCGGCGGGTACGCTCGGCGCCGGTGGGTGGCAGGACAGGCACACGGCGACGAGCAGCACGGGCGCGCGAGGCATGCGCCCAATCTTAACGCTGCGCGTGTGAGTCGGGACGGATGACGCGCGACTGGCGCTCCTGGTGAGGTACGCCTATTTCTCTTATACGCTGTTGCAAGGAGGAAGCGGTGAAGCAGTCGGAACCATCGGTGTCACGGCGCGAGTTCCTGGCGCAAGCCGGAACCGCGGCCCTGGGGTTCACGATCGTCCCGCGCCACGTGCTGGGCGGCAAGGGCTATGTGCCGCCCAGCGACAAAGTCAACATCGCGTTCATCGG
>DATDEZ010000068.1:0-6120 GCA_036522875.1 Gemmatimonadales bacterium
CCGCAAGACGTTCAAGATCGGCTCGGGCAGCGCGCACATGGAGCTGGAATCGTTCCAGGGCGACATCCAGATGCGCCGGCCGCAAGAGCTGCGCGAGCGCATCGACAGCAGGAAGCACGATCACGAGCGCGACCACGACAACGACAACGACAATGACAATGACAACGATCGCGACAGCGACACGAGCGTCAGCGTCCACGTCGATGTAAACGCGGCCACGTACGCCGCGCGTTACGCGCGCGCTTACGCCCCAGTGTACGCAAAGACGTACGCGCCGATGTACGCGCAGAAATTCGCGCGGGCGTACAGCCGCGCGTACCGCGCCGCGTTTGCCGACACGACCTCGCACTGAGCGGAGGATGACGATGCGAACCCTGATAACCGCCGCAGCGCTGTGTCTCGTGGCACTCGGCACGACCGCCGCGCAGGACTTCAACTGGCACGGCCGGCTCGCGGCGGGGAAGCGGCTTGAGATCAAAGGCGTGAACGGCGACGTCCGCGCCGTCCTGTCGACCGGTGCCGAGGCGGTCGTGAACGCGCGCAAGCACTCGCGGCGCTCCGACCCGGAAGAGGTTGAGATCAAAGTCGTGGAATCGGATGAGGGCGTTACGATCTGCGCGGTCTACCCCACGCCCG
This sequence comes from Gemmatimonadales bacterium, assembly GCA_036522875.1. GTDB lineage: Bacteria > Gemmatimonadota > Gemmatimonadetes > Gemmatimonadales > GWC2-71-9 > 20CM-2-65-7. The sequence continues at coordinate 637 of DATDEZ010000068.1, forward strand.
CGCGCGCCCGGCAGGAAAACACGTGCGAGCCCGGCGAGAGCTGGCATTCGAACACGGAAAACAACGACGTCGTGGTCGATTTCGAAGTGCAGGTCCCCGCCGGCGTCGAATTCGACGGCAAGACGGTGAATGGCCAGATGTCGGCCGAAGGACTGAAGGCGGACGTGCGGGCCAGCTCGGTGAACGGCAGCGTGCGCGTCACGACCACCGGGCTCGCCGAAGCCTCGACCGTGAACGGCTCGGTCTATGCCGAAATGGGCCGCGCCGACTGGAAGGATGAGCTGGAGTTCAGCACCGTGAACGGCCGCATCACGCTGATCCTACCCGACAAACTGGACACTGACATCAGCGCAAGCACCGTGAACGGCGACATCGAGACCGACTGGCCCCTCACGGTCTCGGGACGCTTCAGCAACCGTCACATTCGCGGCACGATCGGCGCCGGCGGGAGGGCGTTGAGTCTCAGCACCGTGAACGGTGAGATCAGACTGAAGAAGGGCACGGAATAGCTCCACTCCGCGCTCGTTCGGTACCTAAAAACCGGCAGACCTGAATCACCTTGACCCCCTCGTTGTCACGAGGGGGTTTTGGTGTTGCGGGACATTCTCGCCCGCACGACGGCTCTCGAGAGTCTGGCCGAGCTGTTCGGAGCGCTGCGCTATCAGATCGTCTGGGAGCCGGTGCCCGTGGCGGCCTGGTTGGGAGACGAGCACGGCATCGACCGTGCGGCGCTGGTCGCGCGTCATGGCGCGTTCCGCGTCTTCGGACTCGAGAGCCCGGAGCCGGAAAGCGCCGCTCGACGCGCCGCGCGGAGGCTGTCCTCGCGCGGCGAGCGCGGTCTCGCCTGCGCGCTTGGAGGCGAACCGCGACGCCTGGTGCTGGCCGCCGGTCCGGTCGGCATGCGGATGGTCACGATCGCGCTGCGGCATCCGGCCGGCAGCGCCGTGGCGGCGCTCGAGCGACTCACTCCGGGCCCGAACGAGACGGCGCTCGCGCTGTCGTTGCGGGTGGCCGAGGTTCTCGCGAGCGAAGGCGTCACCCCGCGCTTCTTCCGCGCGTTTCGCGCGACGCTGGAGCGACTCACCGAGCGGCTCGGCCGGCCGCGCGCGCGCGTCGATCGCCACGCCCTGACGCTCACCGCCCTCACGCGCGTGCTGTTTCTCTACTTCATCCAGTCCAAAGGCTGGCTCGACGGCGACAATCGCTACGTCGCGCACCTGCTCGACCGCGCGCTGGGCTCGCGCCGCCACTTCCACCGCGCGTTTCTCCACGCACTCTGCTTCGGCGCGCTGAACCGCCCGGCCTCGCAACGAGGAGCGGCCGCGCAGGCGCTCGGCAAGATCCCGTTCCTCAACGGCGGCTTGTTCGAGCCCACGCCGCTCGAGCGTCTGCACGGGCCGGGAACGTGGAGCAACGCCGACTGGCGCGACGCGTTCGACGATCTGTTCGAGCGCTTCCACTTTTCCGTGCGCGAAGACGATACCGGCGAGTTCATCGCGCCCGACATGCTCGGCCGTGTGTTCGAGGGCGTGATGGATCCCGACGAGCGGCGCGTGAGCGGCAGCTACTACACACCGGCGTCCCTGGTTCGGGAGATCGTGCGAGCCGGGCTCGAGTCGGTGCTGGCGCAGCGCTTCGGCGTGTCGCCGGCCGCGGCCGCGCGCTGGGTGCATGACGGCATCGCTCCACAATCCGCACCGGACCTGCGCGGTCTGACCATCCTCGACCCCGCGGCCGGCTCGGGCGCTTTTCTCCTCGGGGCACTGGAGGAGCTGGTCGCTCTGCGTCGCGCCGCAGGTGAAGGGCCGACCGCCTCCCTGAAGCGCGACGTGCTCGCCCACTCCCTGTTCGGCGTCGACCTCACGCCGACCGCGGTTCGTCTCACTGAGCTGCGTCTCTGGCTCGCACTGATTGCCGAGGAGGACGCGGGAGACCTCGGATCCATCGCGCCGCTGCCGAACTTCGACGGCCACGTGCTGCAGGGCGACGCGCTGCTCGATCCACTGATGCTCGCCGCCTCGCTGGGCGGTCGGGCGGTCCGCAGCGGCAGCGGCGATGCACGCCGGCTGGCGAGCGCGCGGCGTGCGCTCTTTCAGCTCACCGGCCCCGAAAAGCGTGCCGCCCAGGGCGAGCTCCGCCGCGCCGAAGCGCGATTGGCCGAGCAGTTGATCGCCGACGGCAGCGCGACACTCGAGCGCGCGATCCGTGAGCTCCTGGAAACGGCGCGCAACCGCGATCTCTTCGGCCGCCGGAAGGGGTTCGACGTCGCGCAGCGACGCCGTTTCGCGCGGCTGCGTCGCAGCCTTGCCGAGCTGCGGGCGGCGCGCCGCAGGCTCCGGCGCGACGGCACCGCGCCGTTCTTCTCGTTCGAATCGCATTTCGCCGACGTGATGCGACGCGGCGGCTTCGATCTCGTCACCGGAAATCCTCCCTGGGTGCGTGCCGAGCGCCTGCCGGCGCGCGTGCGCGAAACGCTCGGCGCGCGCTACTCCTGCTGGCATGCGAGCAGCAGCCGCGGGTTCGCGCACTTGCCCGATCTGGCGGTCGCGTTCACCGAGCGCGCCTGCGAGCTCGCCCGCCCCGGCGGCGTCATGTCGCTGCTCGTTCCCGCCAAGCTGGCCACCAGCGGCTACGCGGAGCCGCTTCGCGCCCGTCTCACGTCGGCTACGCGGCTCGAGCGCGCCGCGCCATTGTCCGAAAACGTCGCCCAAAGCTTCGGCGCCGTCGTCTATCCCATGGCGCTGGTCGCGGCGCGCGCCGATCCGGCGGGCACCGAAGTGACGGCCACGACATTGGGCCCGAAGCCGGCGGCGCCGGCCGTCGAACAGCGGCGCCTGCAAAGTGGTCCGTGGATTCTCGTGGCCGGGGTGGACCGAACCATGCGGCGACTGCGCGCACAATTCCCCACCGTGCGTGACCGCTGGGTGCCGCAGCTCGGCGTGAAGACCGGTGCGGATGATCTGTTCGTGCTGGAGCGCGAATGTGCCGGCACACGGCCCGCAATCCGCGGGCGCGACGTCACCGCGTGGCAATGCGTCCCGCGCCGATTTGTGCTGTGGACGCACGCGAGCGACGGCACGCCGTTCGCTCGACTGCCCGCCGAGCTGCGGGCGCACCTGGGGGAGCACGAGGAGCGCCTCAAGCGACGCTCCGACTATCGCGGCGGCCCACCCTGGCGGCTGTTTCGCACGGCGCTTGGCTTCGCGCCGCATCGCGTGGTCTGGCGCGATCTCGGCAAACGGCTCGCCGCGGCGGTACCGGCACCCGACGTCGTTCCGCTCAACACGGTCTACGGAATCGTGACCCGCGAGCGTGCAGACGCCGTCGCGCTCGCCGCATTGCTCAACTCCTGCTGGCTCACTGCGCTCGGCCGTCTCGTCGCCGACCAGGCTCGGGGCGGATTTCGCCGCTTCAATGCCCGCGTCGTCGGGAGCCTGCCGATGCCGCACGCGAGCGGCAGCACCTGGGCCGAGCTCGCCGCGCGTGGCAGCCGATGCGAGCCGGCCGATGACCTCGTCGCCGATGCCCTCGAGCTCGATGCCGCCGACCGTCGCGCGCTGGCCGCGGATTCTCTCTGAGCAGCTCGCCCCCATCCCCGACTCCCTCGCGATGGCGCTCCAGCCGGCGGGGGAAGCGGCGCCGCGCGAGGTCGCCGCGACCGCGGCGCGCGCGTTGCTCGACGGATCGCAACTGGAGCAGGACGCGCGGTCGCAGCCGAGCTGGCCGGCCTGGCTCGCGCCGCACCAGGTCCCGGCGGCCGAGCGGTTGACGGCGATCATCGCGCGCCACGGCGGCGCGCTGCTCGCCGACGCGGTCGGCCTCGGCAAGTCGTACGTCGCACTCGCCGTCGCGCTCGCGCGTCAGGAACCGTTCGCGCTCGTGGTACCGGCGGTGCTGACGGGCCAGTGGCGGGACTTGCTCAATCGCTTCGGACAACAGGATGTGGCGATCCTCACGCATGAATCGCTCAGTAAGAGCCCGTACCGTCCTTTACCGTCCTCTACCGTCTCCTACCGCTTCTTTGTAGTCGACGAAGCCCACCGCTTTCGGAATCCCGAGACGAATCGCTATCGCGCGCTCGCGCGGCTCGTCGTGGGCAGCAAGGTCCTGCTCGTCACCGCGACGCCGATCCACAATTCGACGGCCGACCTGTTGCACCTGTTGCGGCTCTTCCTGCGCGATCACGCGCTCGCGGCGTTGGGCGTGCCGTCGCTCCGCAACGCGGCGCGCCGTGAAGCCGACCGCTCGCTCGCGCACGCGGCCGTCGCGCGCCTCATCGTCGCCCGCTCGCGCGAGCGCGTGCAGACCGGCTACGCCGGCGGTCCCATCGCGATGGTGTTCCCGCGCGCGACGACCGACGCGCTGCGCGCCGCACCGGTCGCTCCGGGTCTGCTCGACGAGCTCACTGCCGGCGTAGCGTCGCTGCGCAGCGGTGGCTCGGCGGCCCCCCTCCTGCGACTCATGTTGTTGCGACGGCTGGGATCGAGCATCGCCGCGTTTCGCGCCGCGCTGACGCGGCACGACGCGTATCTCGATCTCGCGAGCCGCGCGGCCCACGAAGGGCGCTCGCTCACCCCGCGCGAGTTCCAGCGCTGCTTTCCGCGGGCCGCCGAGTCCGACATTCAGCTCGTGTTGTTCCCGCTCGTCCTGGAGCAGTCGTCTGCGCGGTCCGCCGTCGTCGCGCGCGATCGCGATACCCTGGCGCGGCTGCGTCGCCTCATCGCGCGTGCCGGGACGGACGATCCCAAGGCCGACGCGCTGAGCCAGCTGCTCACGGAGCGGCCCGCGAAAACCATCGTCTTCACCGACGCACTGCCGACGGCGCGGTACCTGTTGCAGCGTCTTGGGCGGCGGCGCGTCGCGGCGGTTTTCGGCCATGCCGGTCGCTTTGCGGCCGGTGAGGCGAGCCGGCTCGAGGTGCTGCGCGCCTTCGCGCCGCGCGCGCAGGGCGGGCCGCCACCGCCGGCCGCGCTCGAGACCGAAGTGCTCATCGCGACCGATCTCCTGAGTGAAGGGCTGAATCTCCAGGATGCTGAGCGGGTGGTCCATTATGACTTGCCCTGGAGCCCGGCGCGTCTCGCGCAGCGCGTGGGGCGGATCAATCGCCTGGGGTCGGCACACGAGTCCATCGCGACGGTCACGTTCCTGCCGCCGCACGGCCTGGCGGGCGCGCTCGCCATCGAGGAACGGCTCGCGCGCAAAGTATCGGCGCAACACGTCGCGGGAGCGGACGGCGAGCTGGATTGGTGCGATCAGGCGCTGAAACTCGCAACCGGGAACTGCGCGCCCGTGGGATCCTGCGCGGCCGTCGCCGGTGAGGGCGACGGAGCCGTCCTCATCGTTCGCATCGCGAATCTCGTCGAGGCGATCGTAGTCGAAGCCGGCGTCGCGCGGACCAATCCAGCGGCCGCCACGCGGATGCTCGCGGAAACGAGCAGCGGCGCGGCGCGATCCCTCGACCGCGATGTCCTCCGCCGGGCAATC
>DATDEZ010000069.1:0-10306 GCA_036522875.1 Gemmatimonadales bacterium
AGCCAGCCGTCGTACCCGACCTTCGTGAGCGCCGCGCGAATCGCCGCCCAGTTGTTGTCGCCGAGGAACAGATTCGTGTAGACGCTTTGGTCACCGCTGCGGCCGCGATGCTTCAGCACGTCCTTGAGATGCACGCGCGTAATGCGTGGGCCGTGGATTTCGATCCACTGCTCGGCAAACCCCGTGTCGTGGATGTTGCCGACGTCGAGATGAATGCCGACGGCGGGACTGTTCACGTCGTTCAGGAATTCCGCGAACTCGCGCGGGCTCAGGAGAAAGCGCTGCTCGGAGTTGCAGTTCTCGCAGCCGATCTTCACGCCGGCGCGTTGCGCGGCGGGCGCGAGTGCCTTCAGCGCGTCCACGCAGCGCTGGTAGACCTCGGTGTAGGGAACCTCTTCGGTGACGAGCCCTGCGACCACGAGGATCGCGTCGGTACCGAGGATCTCTGCGGTCTCGATCTGTCGTTCGACGATGCGGCCGGCTTTGGCGCGGACGGCCGGATCGCGGGCCGAGAGCGGGGACGCCCAGTGCATCCCGGTCGAGACGTTGGAAACGCGGAGGCCGGCGTTCTCGACCTTGCGGCGCAGCTCGCGCACGTCGCCGTCGGTCGTCGTCATCTGGAACCACGGCATCTCGCCGAGCCACAGCTCCACGCCGTCGTAGCCGGCGTTCTTGATGAGGTCGAGGCCGCGCTCGAGTCCCCAGTCCCGGGGAATCATGTTGTCGCCGATAGCTTTTTTCATGATGCCTCCCATACTATGGCCCGATGTCCGCCCCAGCGAGAGCGACGTTTCGGTGCCGCGCGCTGCTGTTCGACCTCGACGGCGTGCTGGTGGATTCGCGCCGCGTGGTCGAGCGCACCTGGGAGCGCTGGGCCGAGCGCCACCAGCTCGATCCCTGGCCGATCATTCGGATCGCCCATGGACGGCGCGCCCGCGATACGTTGCGCGACATCCATCCCCATCTTGCCGTCGACGAGGAAGTCGCGTGGCTCGACGACTGCGAGCTCCATGACGTCGAAGGCCTGCGCGCGATTCCCGGGGCACAGGAGCTGCTCTCATCGCTGCCGCCCCATCGTTGGGCGATCGTCACGTCGTGCGGCCGTCCGCTCGCCGAAGTGCGGTTCGGTGCCGTCGGCGCTCCCAAGCCTGGCGTGTTCGTCGTGACCACCGACGTGCCGCGCGGCAAGCCGGCGCCCGACGGCTATTTGCTTGGCGCCAGCCGTCTCGGCGTACCGGCCGGCGACTGTATCGTGTTCGAGGACGCGCCGCCCGGCATCGCCGCCGGCCGCGCCGCGGGAGCGCGCGTCATCGGCGTGGCGACCACACACCCGGCCGCCGATCTGAAGGATGTCGCGGCGACCGTGCCCGATCTGCGTAGCGTCCGCGTGCGCGCCGAAGGTGACGGGCTCGTTCTCACTGTGTAGCTTCAAGCGCTGACACCTATGAAATACCTGCTGCGTCTCGCCGGCGGCTCGGCGCTCGCCGCCTTCGGTATCTGCACGCTTCTGTCGCACCTCCTGCTCAGTGGCTGGGAGCATTCCGCCGCGCCCGGTGTGGATGTCGTCGCGCGCGGCGTCTTGCTGCTCGCGATCTTCCTGCCGGGGTTCGCGATCACGAGCATCTGCGCGACGACCGCCTTCGCCATCCTGATGACCGGACGCACCGGTCCCCCGCTCATCCAGAAGGTCTTCGTCGCGCTGCTCGGCGCGGCTAGCGGCGTGGTGCTCATCATGCTCGGCGGCGATCCGATCGTGCTCGCGCTCTCGCGCACGCTGCCGCCGTGGGCGTTCCATAGCATCGGCCTGATCGTCGCGACACTCGTGCTCGGCGGCGGCGTGCTCACGATCATCGGGCTGCGGCGGACGACCATGCCGATCCCGGCGGCGGCGGGCGGTGCTCGTGAGTAAGGTCAAAATCGGAATCGTCGGCTCGCGCTTTCAAGCCGATTGCATCGCGGGTGCCGTGAAGGCGGTTCCCGAAGAGGCGGAGCTCGTCGCGGTCGCGTCGCCGACCAAGGGCAATGCGGCGGCGTTCGCGCGGCGCCACGGCGTGCCGCGCTTCTATACGGACTATCGCGAGCTGCTGAAGGATCCCGACGTCGAGCTGATCTCGATCTCGGCGCCGAACCGGCTGCACGCGCCGATCACGCTCGACGCCGCGAAGGCCGGCAAGCACGTCATCTGCGAGAAGCCGCTGTGCCTCACGCTCGAAGAAGCCGACGCGATGATCGACGCCTGCGCCAAGGCGGGCGTCCTGCTGCTGTACGCCGAAGAGCTGTTCTTCGCGCCCAAGTACGTCAAGGCGAAACAGATGGCGGACGAAGGCGCCTTCGGGCGCGTGCACCTGGTGAAGCAGGGTGAGAAACACTCCGGCCCGCATTCCGACTGGTTCTGGGACGTCAACCAATCCGGCGGCGGCGCGGTCATGGATCTCGGCTGTCACGGCATCGCGTTCTGCTGGTGGTTCCTCGGCAAACCGAAGGTGGCGAGCGTCTACTCGCAGATGTCGACCCAGGTGCACAGGGACCGCACGGCGGCAGAAGACGAAGCGATCACGATCATCGAGTTCGCCAACGGCGCGATCGGCATGGTCGAGAGCAGCTGGAATCGCCCAGGCGGCATGGACGACCGCATCGAGGTCTTTGGCGACAAGGGCCAAACCTACGCGGACATGCTGATGGGCAACGCGCTGCCGACGTATTCCGAAGTCGGATTCGGTTACGCGGTGGAGAAGGCGGCCACGACCAAGGGATGGACCTACCCGGTCTTCGAGGAGCACTGGAACTACGGCTTCCCGCAGGAGATGCGGCACTTCGCCCGCTGCGTGCGCGGCAAAGAAACGCCGATCTCGGACGGGGAGACGGGGCGGGTCGTGCAAGAGGTCCTGTACGCGGCGTACGCCTCGGCAGGGCAGGGTCGCAAAGTCGCGCTGCCGTTTCGCCCGACCGGTATCACGAAGCCCATCGATCTCTGGAAGAAGCCCTGATGCGCATCCAGCTGAAAAAGGGCCGGGATGGTCCGTCGACGTTGGCATGCGTGCGCGCCGACGGGAGCACGACGTGGGGCAAGGAGCACCCATTCTTCCCCACGCACGACCTGACGCACTGCGCGGTCGAAAGCGTGCTCGGCTTCGATCAGGCGTTCTTCGGACTGATCGCGTCCGGCTGGAACATCGACGACTTCGTCCAACCGGGGGCCAGCCGTCGGGTCCCGTTCCAGGCGGTCGTCGCGGAGCACGTGGTGGGTGTGCTCGATCGCGAGCGCCTGCTGTCGCAGCCGCTCTCCGCGGCCGAGTTCAACGAGAACGTGCGCGCAGGCCTGCCCGAGGATAAGCGCGCGGGTTTTGCGCAGCTGACGGAGGTGCAGTTGTCACAGGTGCGCGCGCTGCGGGAAGCCCTGGAAGCGCATTGGCGCCGGCTGCCCATCGGCAACACGCTCCAGGTCGAGTTCCCCGTGAAAGGCGCGCCGCAGTGAGACCGTGGGGGTATGATGGAGAGAACGCTACCCCAGGAGAGTGTCATGGAAGTCCCGCCGCTCAGACGAGATCCCGGCCCCGTGGAAATTCCCGAGCCGCCACGGCCGCAGCCTCCGGAGCCATGGGAGCCTGCCAAGATTCCCCGATCGCCGGAGCCACCGCAGCCGCCCGGCCGCTGAGTCGCCGCCGCGCGTGATCTACGAGCCTCGCTATGCCAGGCCGATCCCGCCGCGGCGTTTCGTGCGGCGGATGCTGAATCACGTGTTGGTCGCGCTGGCGCTGGTTGGCCTGTCGTTGGGGATCGGCATGTGGGGCTACGAGCACTACGAGCACCTCCCGTGGCGCGACGCATTCCTCAATTCCGCCATGCTGCTCGGCGGCATGGGGCCCGTAGACCCGCTGCGCACCAACGGCGGCAAGATGTTCGCCGGGATCTACGCGCTGTACGCGGGCGGCCTGTTTCTCGTCGTGGCGGGGGTGCTGCTCGGGCCGGTGATTCACCGCATCATGCACAAATTCCACTGGGAAGACGATGCAATTCGACCTGAACGCCGCGACTGACATCCTCGGTCGCACGCCGGCGACGCTGCGCGCGCTGCTCACCGGCGTCGGCAACGACTGGGCGCGCGGCACGGAAGGTCCCGAGACGTTCAGCCCATTCGACGTCGTCGGCCACCTCATTGACGGCGAAGAGACCGACTGGATCCCGCGGGCGAAGATCGTCCTCGCGCAGGGTCCCGATCGCACGTTCGAGCGGTACGACCGGTTCCGCCATCGCGCGCGCAACGTGGGTCGGACGTTGGAATCGCTGCTCGACGAATTCGCCCGCTGCCGCGCCGACAGCCTGACGACCCTCGAGTCCTGGAAGCTCAGTGAAGCGCAGCTCGATCTGACGGCCAATCACCCGCGCCTCGGCACGGTCACGCTGCGCCAGCTGCTCTCAGCGTGGGTGGTGCACGATCTCGGGCACATCGCCCAGATCGTTCGCGTCATGGCCAAGCAGTACCGGGCCGACGTCGGGCCGTGGGTGCAGTTCCTTCCCGTCCTGACTGACCACGAGAAGCCGAGATCCTAGCACGGAAGTGCGGTCCAAGGCTCGGCTTCGGGGAGGGTCTAGATGGGGATGGCTTCCGGGCGGCCGGTCGTGTATGTTCTATCGTTCGTTCTGGCAGTGCTTTAGGCAGAGGGGTCGAACCACCAGGCGGCGCCTGCGGACTTCGGCATAGGGCCCAAGTGACGCGCACCGGCGCGCCGTGATGATCCGGCGACCCTCCCCACGCACCAGCCAGCCTTAACTACGGCGCCATACGCCTTTCTCCAGAGCCCGACGCGGCAGACGAGCGTCGTTCACTTCCTCGACATGAGGAACGTGCTACGACTCCGTCCGGACGCCGGGCAGGAACAGAGTACGCTATGACCATGCAGTCCCAGCAGCACAGTCACCTCACCCGCCCGATTCACAAAGAACCTCCCGCCCACGCCCCGAACGCGGCCTTGATGATCGACTTCGACAATGTGACGATGGCGATCCGGTCCGACCTGCAGACCGAGCTCAAACGCCTGCTGCAGTCGGAAATGATCCGCGGGAAGGTCGCTGTGCAGCGCGCGTACGCCGACTGGCGCCGCTACCCGCAGTACATCGTCCCGTTGTCCGAATCCTCCATCGATCTCATCTTCGCCCCCGCGCACGGTGCGAATAAGAAAAACGCGACCGACATCCGCCTGGCGATCGACGCGCTCGAGCTGGTCTTCACTCGTCCCGAGATCGGAACGTTCATCCTCCTGTCCGGCGACTCCGACTTTTCCTCGCTCGTGCTCAAGCTGAAGGAGTACGGCAAGTACGTGATCGGCGTGGGGATCCGCGAATCCTCGAGCGACCTGCTCATCCAGAATTGCGATGAGTACTACTCCTACAACGAGCTGGCCGGCTTCACCAAGGCGAGCGACGTCGAGTACGTGAAGCGCGATCCGTGGGAGCTGGTCGTCGAAGCGGTGAAGCAGATGACGGCGCACAACGACGTCATGCGCTCCGACCGCCTGAAGCAGGTGATGCAGGAAATCGACCCGAACTTCGACGAGAAGGACGCGGGATATTCGCGCTTCAGCAAGTTCGTCATCGAGGCAGCGCGCCGCGGCCTGATCACGCTGACGCGCCTCGACAACGGCCAGTACGAGATCGCGCTCGGCGACAAGGTCGAAGGCGCTCGCGCCCAGCCGGCGCTCGCCGCCATGAGCGAAGCCAGCGAGCGGAGTGGCGGAAGCTCGCGCGGTCGCCGCGGCGGTCGCGGTCGCGGCCGCGGTCGCGAAGAGCCACCGGCGGCACCGGTCGAACAGCCGGCCGAGGCACCGGAGGTCCAGGAGGTCGAGCAGCCGGCCGCCAAGGCGGGCTTCTCCTTCGGCGACGCGTTCGGCCGTTTGAAGCAGGCGATCACAGGGGAGCACGAGATCAAGGAAGACGAGGAGCCCGAAGTCCCGCAGCCGGTCTTCACACCTCCAGCGGAGCCCGAGCGCCCGGCCGCGGCCGCCACACCGGACCTCGAAGAGGAGGACGACATTCCGATGCCGGCGTCCTCGGCGCCGCCACCGCCCTACAGCACGCCCGTGAGCGGAGGCATTCCGATGCGGAGCGCGCGGTTCCGCCGCGGCTCGCGCGGCGGCGCCCCCCGCCAGGGCGGGGCGCCCGCGATTCCGAAGATCGGCGTCGTCGAGGTGGATCCTAATTTCCGGCCACGCGGCGACATAACGCCGGCGGCTCCTGCCGCTCCTGTTGGCGGCGAGGAACGCACTGAGCGGGGTGACCGCGAGGAGCGCGGCGACAGGGGTCCGCGAGCTGAGCGCGGCGAGCGTGGCGGACGCGGGCGCGGTCGAGGCGGTCGCGACCGCGGCGAGAACGGCGAGCGGGGTGAGCGGGGTGAGCGCGGCGGTCGTGGACGGCGCGGCGGCCGTGGCGGCCGCGGCCGTGGTCCACGTCGCTTTGAAGAGAGCAGTGAGAACGGGGGCCAGAAGACAGCGCGACCGGCGCTCGAGTCCGCGCCGCCGCCCGAGCCACCAGCCCGTTCAGAATCTCCACAACCGCCACCGCCCTCCGCACCGGCTGCTGATGACGGCGAGTCGTTCTGGTCGAAGGTAAAGCGGGGGCTGACGGGCGGCGGGTGATGGGCTTCACGCCGGTCAGAGCAGATTTCTACGCGCGACCAACGGAAGAGGTCGCGCGTGGTCTATTGGGGAGGATTCTGATCAGCGACGTCGGCGGCGAGCGGCGTCGCACCGTCGGCCGGATCGTCGAGGTCGAGGCCTATCTTGGGCCCCACGATCCGGCCTGCCATGCGTACGGCCATCGCCGTACGGATCGCACCGAGGCGCTGTATGGCGACCCAGGGACGGCGTACGTCTACTTCACGTACGGCATGCATTGGTGTCTCAATGCCGTCACCGAGGACCGCGGCTTCCCAGCCGCCGTGCTGATTCGCGCGCTCGAACCAGTGGAGGGTCTCGAGGTCATGCGCCGCCGCCGCGGGAGGGAGCCACTCTGCTCGGGACCGGCGCGCCTCTGTAAAGCCCTGGGAGTGACAGGCGCGTTGAATCGCACCTCGCTCCAGTACGGCCGGCTCCGGATCGTCGAGGGCACAAAACCGAAGCGGGCCGACATTGCTGTCGGCCCGCGGATCGGCATTACTCAGGCCAAAGACTGGCCGCTGCGCTTTTATCTCAAGGACTCACCGTGGATCAGTTCCGATCGGTGATCCCTTCCTTCGAGCTGCCGAGACTGTAGCGGATCCCGCCCTGCAGCGTGTGGGTATTGCTCAGGAGCAGGAAGTTGTTGGCGCTCGACGTAATCATGTACTGCGCGAACACGTTGAGCTTCGTCGAATAGTTGATCTGTAGCCCGCCCATCAGCCAGAAGAACGCTTTGCTGTCCGCCTCCGCCACGCGATCCTCGGCCTGAGAGGACTGGCTCAGGTCGCAGCCCGTGCAGTCGACGAGCGGGCTCAAGACCTGCATCAGCGCGAACCCGCCGCCCGCGAACGGCTCGATGACTTTCTGCGAGGGATACGCGAGCACGCCGAACATCAGCCGGCGCATGTCGTGGAATGTGACGTCGCGACACGGCCCCGTGCCGACCGAGCAGCCGGACGAGTTCGGGTCGAAGATGACGGCGTCCGCGTCCGAGAGGAAAATCGCCTGCTCGTACGCCACGTACAGCGCCGTGCGCTTCGACGTGATCAGCCAATGACCGCCGACGATCGGGTCGTACACGTAGGGCTGGGTGTTCGTCTTCGAGATGAACGCGCCGCCCTGCGCGCCCCAGTACCATTGGAAATTCGTGTTGAAGCCGCGGCCCTGCTGCGGCGGAATGAAGAAGTAGGACGCGCCGGCCGACGCCTGGACCTCACCGGTGAACGCGTTGCTGAAGAACGGGTTGTCCGGGCGATACTGGGCGCGGACGTCGCCGCGAATCGCCACGTGCCGCCCGACGAACGCGCGGAAGCCGAGTCCACCGTTGATCAGATGCTGCGTGAAGTCGTACGGAGGATCGGGCCCAAACACCATGCGCGAGTATCCGCCGGAGGCGAGCAGCGTCAGCTTGTCGCCCATCGGGAAATTCAACACGATGCTGCCGCTGACCGTCGACACGTTGATGTCCTGTGTCGCGGCGAGATTCGTCGTGGCGACGTAGTCGCCCGTCACCTCGAGGCCGACGCGATCGCTTAAGTTGTAGCCGATGCGCGCGCCGCCCCCGAATCCGTTCTGGATCAGGAACGAGCGGTCGAATCGCCACCACGAGCCGAATCCGCCGAACTCGATGTTCTGCGCTCGCTGCGCCGCGGCGGGTATCGCGACCAAGGTTACGAACCCCACCAGGAGAACAAGCCGCTTCATCGGGACTCCCCTCTCCGGGCCCCGATCAGGGGGCCGCCAACAGGACCGCGTTGAAGAGCAGCTTGAAGGTGCCGTGCGTCTGGCCGCGGAATTGCGGCCGGAACCCGAATAGGATCACACGCCCACCACCGCTGCCTACCGGTGCCTCCACCAGCGCCGCTTTGCCGACCAACCGCTCCTGGTACCGGGCATAGCCGGACCGCAGGGGCGCCGGGGGATAGGTGGCCAGGGCCAGAGCTGGGGCCGTGACCGTGAAGGCGGCGCTATTCTCGAAGTAGATGCTGAGGGAATCTGGGATTCCGAGAGTTACCGGGCTTTCGCCCCGTCCCCCGCCTCCCGTCCCCCCTCCCCCCAAAACCGTACCGAAAATAGAACCCGGAGCGTAAAATCGCAAAACTTGGGGACCCGATGCCTCCCCTCCTAGGACGTTGACCACCGGTAGGTTAAGGCGTGCAATCGCGAAATTACTTGAACCATCCAGGCAAACGAGCGTCCCACCACCCCGAACAAATGCCGAAATAGCCTCGGCGCCCTGCTCCCCCATGCCACCGGAGTACTGAGCCGGTATCCGCGTGGAATCGACGCCATGGAGCAGCGAATTCGTCTCCCCATCCGGCAGCACGATCACGTCAAACCGCTGGCGTAATGCGCCTTTCTTCAGGTCGCTGTCGTGCAGTGTCGTATAGCTGATGCCGTACTGCTCGAACAGCCAGCGCGTCCATCCCTCGTCGATATTGCCGGTCCACGGCTGATACAAACCGATCCGCGGAAGGCGCTGCCGCGTGTACTTGGAATCGGCGGGAGGCGCTGTCCGCACGGCGGTCACCGTGAATCCATGCCGTGCCGCCTCCTCCGTGAGGATCGCCCGAGCTCTCGGCCCACGCACCAGCAGGCTGTCTCCCGCAATCGTCACTTGCTGGCCCGCTGCCAACAGCGCCGCGGTCGCGCGCGATTCGCCGTTTGTGCGGTTGTGCAGGATGAAGACGTCGCCGCTGCCTTCGATGCGTCCCGGTGGCGGCACGACCGTATCGATTCTCACGAGATTGGCCGCGAATGAGCCGGCTACTGCGTCGGCACGGACGCCCATCGTGTAGGGCAGCGTCCATCCCGCGACGTCGTACGGCGGCTTGTCGGCGACCGGCGCATAAACCTGGGGCTCGAGCAGATCCTTGGCGTGGGCCCGGTAGGGCTGTGCCATCGGCACGACCAGTGAGCCTGCCGGATAGCGGTGCCCGTCAGCCGTAAATGGCTCGGCGG
This sequence comes from Gemmatimonadales bacterium, assembly GCA_036522875.1. Lineage (GTDB taxonomy): Bacteria > Gemmatimonadota > Gemmatimonadetes > Gemmatimonadales > GWC2-71-9 > 20CM-2-65-7. Next base: position 9,615 of record DATDEZ010000069.1, read on the forward strand.
ACCGGTAGAGCTCAACCCCCCCGGCGATCAGGACGTTGGCGAGAGCCGCCCACGCTTCCGGGTCGCGCTGATCGGGCGGGAGCACGTACGCGAAGGGATTGCCGGCGAGGCCCGCCTGGACTTCGCGGCGCCCCAACCCCACGAAGCGATCGATGATTTGCATGCGATCGCGCGCCGCCATTCGCACCAGCGTCTCGGACGCGATCAGCTCGTAGCGCACGATGTCGCCGAGGCGCCAGACGCCGCCCGGCCAGGGCTCAGGATAGTTGACACCTCGCGCCGGCTGGCGCAGCGAGTCGGCCGGCAGCGAGATCGGCGAGGCGAGACGCGCGCTCGCCGCCTCGGTGAGAATGCCGATCATGTTGTGTCGCGTGGGCGTCGAGCGAAAGCCGCCGTGCCACCACAGATCGTAGGTCTGCTGATGAGCGATCCCCGTCAGCCCCGCGTCGTACAACGCCGAGGCCATCTCGGCGCCGACCAGATTGATTCCCGCGACGAGCGCGGGGTCGAGGTTGGGATTCACCGGGTCCTGGAACGGCGGCACGAACAGACGGCTGCCGTTCGTCCCTTGCTGATGCACGTCGTACACGATTTCGGGGAACCATTTCTTGTAGAGCATCCGGGTGACGAGCTGCGTCTCGACCTGCGTCAGCATGAACCAGTCGCGATTGTTGTCGTGGCCGATGTATTTG
>DATDEZ010000070.1:0-10666 GCA_036522875.1 Gemmatimonadales bacterium
CCGGAGCGGGGGGAGGGGCGGCGGGCTGCGGCGCCGTGGGCGTCGGCCGCTCGGGCAGCGGCTGGAATTGCGCCGCCTGCTCCGTGTTGCGGAAGATGCCCTGCGCGATCTGCTGCGCCCGCGCCGCCTCCGCGCTGTTCGTCGCCTGGAGCTCCTGCGCCATCGTGTAGTACGTCAGCCCGTACAGCGACAGAATCCCTTCGGACGGCTTGTCCACCCAGCCGCGCGGCCGCGGCCGCGCGGCGGCGTCGGCGTGATAGACGTCGAACATCAGCCGCGACGTGCGCGGCACGTTCACGTACCCCAGCGACTGAATCCCCTTGATGCTGTCCGACTCGACCATCGCTTGCACGCGCAGCGCGCGCGTGAAGCCGTGGCCTTCCAGATGGCCGGTAAAGCCGAACTGATCGGCGTACAGGCCGACGGTGCGTGAGAACGTGATCGGCCGCTTGCCCATCTGATCCTTGATCGCCTGGAGCACGATGATGTCGGCGCGCTCCAGGTAGGGCCGGCCGAGCATCTGCGGGTCGATCGTGACGCGCACCGTGTCGGCGCCGTTGCCGAGCACGGCGGTGCGCTTCTGGTCGATCAAGTAGTACTGCTCGAGCGCGGCGAGCTGCTCGTCGGTGAAGTTCATGAGTTTCCCGGTCGGCATCGGCCACTGGCGGCCGCGATAGATCGCGGGCGCGTGCAGCGAGTCGAACGGCGCGACCGGGCGCCGCTGGAGCTGCCGGACGTACCAGTCGGTATTGGCGAGCGACAGGTTGACGATCGTGACGTCCTGGCGGATGTGCTCGACTTCCTGCGCGTACCAGAGCGGAAATGTGTCGTTGTCGCCGGCGGTGACGAGCACGCCGTAGGGCTCGACCGATTGCAGGATGTCGTACGCGAAGTCGCGCGCCAGCGTCTCGCCTTTGCGGGACGCGGTCAGGCGATTGCCGACGAGCGGCACGAGCGCGACGAGGAGAATCGGCGCGCCGTAGATCCAGCGCTTCGCCGGATCGGGCACGCGCGCGCTGAACCAGTCGCCCACGATCTCCAGCAGCGCCGCGAGACCCATCCCGATCCAGATGCCCCAGATCGCGAACGAGCAGATGAAGAAGTAGTCGCGCTGGCGCACCTCGTGCGCCGAGAGCGGCGCTTCGGGGTGCAGCGAGTACCCGTACTTGAAGTTCAGGTAGAAGACGAGCGCGAACGTGAACGTCACGACGAGCAGCGTCATCGCGATCGCGGTGCGGCGGTCGGCGCGCCAGTGCCGCCAGGCCCCGCCGAGGCCGAGCATGAAGAAAAACGCCGCGAGGACGCGCTGCAGCCGGTCGGACCAATCGTGGCCGAACTGCCACGCGAAGTACTGCGCGTAATTCACGAGCTGCGCCCAGTACAGCGTCAGCGTATGGCCGGGATTGCCGGCGCCCGGCGCCTGCGTGGGATCGTCGAAGATCGAGGGCTTGCCGTACTGCTGGCGCGACAGCACCGCCCACAGCGCCTGCCAGTTGGTCGGCTCCCCCTCGTTGATCGGCGGATAGAACGCGGCGCGGATCGGCAGGAACGTGTAGACCGACAGTCCCACCACCACCATGCCGAGCGCGGCGAGCGCGAAGGTCGCGTTGCCGGCCATGACGGCGTACGCGAATGCCGCCACGAAGAACACGCCGGCGGCGACGATGAACTGCCAATGCTCGAGCCCGAGCGTCAGCAACATGAACCACGCCGTCAACACGACGAAGAACTGCGACCACTCGATCGTCCGCTCGGCATCGGTGACGGGGCGCTGGGTCTTGAGCGGCGGGTACAGCAGCACCAGCACCACCGGTCCGACGAGCACGCCCATCATGTGGTTGGTCGCGGTGAGCGCCAGCAGGTAGACGATGAGCAGCAGGTAGTGATCGTGCGCTTCACCGGGCGGCTGGTCGTCCCAGCGCACGATGAGCCAGAGGATCAGCGCGATCGAGAGCAGCGACAGCGTGTAGACCTTTTCATTCACGACCGACTGATTCCACACCGTGAACGACGTCGCCGAGACCAGCGCGCCCGCGATCGCGCACAACCGGCGCGGGAGTCTCGCCGGCACGAACGAGCGCAGCCAGCGCTCGGCCACCAGGAACCAGCAGCCGGCCGACACGGCGCTCGTCACCGCCGCGAAGAGATTGATGCGCTCGGCATAGCCCTGCACGAACGGGATCAGGCCCCACACGTGCGCCATCAGCACGAACAGCGGATTGCCGGGCGGATGCGGGATGCCGAGCGTGTAGGCGGCGGCGATGTATTCGGACGTGTCCCAGAACTGCGTCGTGGGCGCGAGCGTGAGGATGTAAAGGATCAGCGCGCCGAGCGAGACGCACGCCGCCATGAGATACGGCGGCTTCTCGACCGTGACGGAGGCGGGGAAGGCGGGGCTCGCACCCCGGCTCGCGGGGACGGCGCGGTTCGGATACGTGGTCGTCATAGGCCCAATAATCTAGTGGCGGAACTGCCGCATACCGGTCAGGATCATGGCCAGATTGTGTTCGTCGGCCGCCGCGATCACCTCGGCGTCCTTCACCGAGCCGCCGGGCTGGATGATGGCGGCCACGCCGGCCGCCGCGGCCTCGTCCACGCCGTCCCGGAAGGGGAAGAAGGCGTCGCTCGCCAGCACCGCGCCGCGGGGATCGTGGCCCTGCTGTTTCGCCTTGTGCGCCGCCAGGAACGACGAATCGACCCGGCTCATCTGGCCGGCGCCGATCCCGATCGCCGCCTCGTCCCGGGCCAGCACGATGGCGTTCGATTTCACCGACCCCACCACGGCCCAGGCGAACCGCAAGTCGTTCCATTGCGCATCGGTCGGGCGGCGCACCGTCGCGATGCGCCAGTTGGACTCGTCGGCCACAGCGCTGTAACGGAAGCGGTCCTGCGCGAGGAAGCCGCCGCGGATCCGCTTGAAGTCGAGCGTCGGGTCGTCGGCGAAGCGCGGCAGCTCGACGACGCGCAGGTTCTTCTTTTCCTTGAAGACGGCGAGCGCATCCTCGTCCACCCGCGGCGCCACCACCACCTCGACGAACAGCTCCCGCATCGCCTCGGCGGCCGCGCGGTCGACCTGCGTGTTGAACGCGATCACCGAGCCGAACGCCGACGTCTTGTCGGTCGCCAGCGCGCGGGTGTAAGCGTCGGCGGCGTTGCGCCCGAGCGCGATCCCGCACGGCGTGGTGTGCTTGATGATGACGCAGGCGGCGCGCGAGTCTCGGGTTTGCCACGGCGCGATCGCCATGACGGCGGCATCGACGTCGAGGAGATTGTTGAACGACAGCTCCTTGCCGTGAAGCTGCCGCATGTCGCGGATGCCGGGCTCATCGGTCACGTAGAGCGCCGCCCGCTGATGCGGATTCTCGCCGTAGCGGAGCGGCTGCTGCCGGTGCAGCACGAGGCTGAGCGCCTGCGGCAGCGTCTCCTGCGAGCGGGAGAGGTAGGCGAGGATCGCCGCGTCGTAGGCCGCGGTATGGGCGAAGACTTTCGCCGCGAGCGCCTGGCGCTCGTTCGGCGCGACGCCGCCGTCCCTGAGTCGCGTGATGATCGTGCCGTAGTCGTCGGGATCGACGACGACGATGACGGACTGATGATTCTTCGCGGCCGAGCGGAGCATCGACGGGCCGCCGATGTCGATGTTCTCGATCGCCTGCGCGAACGTCGTCTCCGGCTTCGCGACGGTCTGCTGGAACGGGTAGAGATTGACGGCGACCAGGTCGATCGGCTTGATGCCGTGCTGCTTCATCGCGGCGATGTCGTGCTCGTTGTCGCGCCGCGCGAGCAGCCCGCCGTGCACCTTGGGGTGCAGCGTCTTCACGCGGCCGTCCATCATTTCGGGAAATCCGGTCACCTGATCCACCGGAATGACGGTGATCCCTTCGCGCCGCAGCGCCTCGGCGGTCCCGCCTGTCGAGATGATGTCCCAGCCGAGCGCCGTCAACGCCCGCGCAAATTCCACGACGCCGCGCTTATCCGAAACGGAAATGAGTGCTCGCACTACCAGTCCTCCGCGACGGCCCGCACGAGGTCGGCGAGACTCACGAGGTCCTTCAAATCCACGACCTCGGCGGGGGAATGCGAATAACGCAGCGGCCACCCCAGCGGGACGTCCACCACGCCGAACGGCGTGAACATCGAGCCGTCGTTGCCGCCGTTCGTGGTGCCGATCTGCAGCGCGATGCCGCGGGCCCGCGCGAGCTGCGCGAGGGAATCGACGTACGCGGGCGGCGTGATCGACGAGTTGTCGAGCGCGCGGGCGACCGCGCCCGCGCCGAGTTTGGCGACCGCGAAGTTCTGGAGCTCGAGCGGCGAGTCGGCGGAAACGAAGGTGTCGATCGCGTGGACGCGCCGCGTGCCGGTGCCGAGCTGATGGGCGACCGCGCCGGCGCCCTCGAGGCCGATCTCTTCTCTCGTACTGAACACGAAGACGACGGCGTGCTTGAGTGTCGCGCGATCGAGCCGGCGCAGCGCCAGGATCAGCGAGGCGCAGCCCATGCGGTCGTCGAACGAGCGGCCGGTCGCGCGCGTGCCGGCGAGCCGGACGTACTGCTTCGGCATCGTGATCGTCTGGCCGACCTTGACGCCGAGCGACTCGGCCCCCGCGCGCGTCGCCGCGCCGACGCTGACCTTGAGCGGCGGCGGCAGGTGGCGGGTGAAACCGGAGTCGCGCGGCAGGAAGATGCCGGCGATGTCCGCGCTGCCCGTGTGAATCAGCGCCGGCTCGCCCTCGAAGAGCGACACAATGAATCCGCCGCGATTGCGCAGCGTGAGCGTTCCGTCGGCATTGATCGTGTCGACCCGGAAACCGATCTCGTCCAGGTGGGCGACGATCACCACCGGATTGTCGCCCTGGCCGAGCTTGACCCAGAGATTGCCGGCGGTGTCGGTTTCGGTTTTGGCCCACGCGGGGAGCAGCCGCTGCACGGTGGCTCTCACCGGGGCTTCAGCTCCCGACACTCCATACGATTCCACGAGTGCGGACAACACACTTTGCGCTTCGGCGATGCGGCTCGTGTCCTGCAGCGCGAAGACGGCGGCCAGCGCGAGAATCATTGCGAGCCCTCCGCGCCCATCCACTTCACGAGATCCGCCACCAAAGCGTCCACGTCTCGCAGGCTCACCGTCTCCACCGTCGTCTCGGGATACTTGGACTGCACGGTCACGCCGCGCGTCGCGGTGAAGGGGCCCTGGAGCGCGACGACGGTCTTCAAGCCCGCGGTATCGGCGTAGAGACTCTGCACTGTGAACGCAACGACCACCGTGCCGCGCACCTGTGGCCGCTTCAGTGCAGCCGTGACGAGAGCGGCGCACGCGGCGCGGCGACCGGCGTTCGGCGCGGCGAGCAGACGATCGCCATAGCGATGGGGGCGCTTGGTCAGCGACACGGGCGTGAGCAGCGAGACGCCGAGCGCGAGGACTTCCTCGCGAGAGCTCGCCCCGACGTCGACATAGGCGTTGTCGACCGTGAACGGGGCTTCGTCGCGCTGCGCTCTCCCGCGCGTGAGATGCGTGGATCGAACCGCCACGACCCCCGGCACCGGCCCCTGACGACCGAAGAGCGTGACTCGGTGACCCTCGAGCTGCTGGTCGAACAGCGGCGAAAGGCGCGCGCCGCCGCCCACTCTGCGGAGCGTCAGGTAGCCGTCGTCCGTGATATTGCCGACGACGTAGCCGATCTCGTCGAGCCCGCAGTACACGAGGCGCTTCTGCCCGCCGCGGCCGAGCGTGAGCGTGACGTTCCCGATGCGGTCGCGCGTCGCGCCCGGCAGGAGCGCGAGCAGGCTGTCGCCGATCGCCTGTTCGTAGCCGGTGATTGCCGTCATGCCTGCGAACCGGGCCGTGAGACTGTCCGGATTCTGAAGTGCGAGCAGCAGCACCAACACGTTCACGAGAGTCTCCGAGCAAGATCGAGAACAACCTTCGGAAGCAACCGATGTTCGGCTTCCAGGACGCGCGCCGCCAGGGTCTCCGGCGTGTCGCCGGGCATCACCGGCACGCGCTCCTGCGCGATGATCGCCCCGCGGTCGAACTCTTCATCCGCAAAGTGCACCGTCGCGCCCGATTCCTTCGCGCCGCGCGCGAGCACCGCCTCGTGCACGCGGCGGCCGTACATCCCCGGCCCGCCGTACTCCGGCAACAACGCGGGATGGATGTTCACCATTCGTCCGCGAAAACGCGAGACCACCGCCCGCGGCACCAGCTTGAGATATCCGGCCAGCACGACCAGCTGCGCGTCCCCCAGCGCCGCCAGCAACTCGTCGCCGTCGGACGGATTCTGGAGGACATGGGTCGGCACGCCGGCCTCGCGGGCGCGCGCCAGGGCGCCGGCATCGGACCGGTTCGAGATGACCCGCATGATGCGGGCGATGGGCGAATTGTGGAGGGCGTCGAGGAGCGCCTGCAGGTTCGTGCCGCCGCCCGACACCAGCACGGCGACACGAACCGGCGATGGCGTCACTGACTACTGCGATTGCACCGCGCGACGGACTTCGGCTTCGAGCCGCTCGTGACGCTGAGCGTGAAGGCGCCGGTCCGGTAGTGCTCCTGCGTGTTCACGACGATCTCGAACTCGCCGGTCTGCGGGAACGTGGCCGTGAGCCGGGCATTGCAGTTGCCGCCCGAGTCGTCGTCCTGGTAGTCGCGGCCGCCTGAGATGCCGGGACCGCGCAGAAACAGGTACGAATCGAACGCGTCGGATTCGAGATCGATCGTGATCGTCTGGCCGGTGCGTCCCTGGATCGTCCAGGCCTGGGCGTACGTGCTGTCGCTGTTCAGCAGCACGTCACCGGTCGTGAGGTTGCCGGACTGCGTCTGCCCCACGACGATCGACCGCTCGCTCGTGTCGCCCGCGTTGCCGCTTGCGCTCGAGACGTTTTGCTGCAGCGTCTGCGAGCCGCTGGCCACGTTGTTCGTGAAGCGGCAGTTGCCCTTCGTCTCGACGTTCGCTTCGCCTTCGGTGACGCGCAGCGTGAAGTGACCGGTCTGGAGATGCGGCCGCGACGCCGTGTTCACGACGATGCGCAGCGGGTGGTCGTCGGTCGCCGTGTACACGAGCCGCGCGTTGCAGTTGCCGCCGCCGTCGTCGTTCTCGACCAGTTTGTCGCCGCGGCCCTTGGTGAGAATCAAATACGCGTCGAAGTCGGGCGACTCGAGATCGACCGTGAACGACTGGTTCGGCTTGACCGGCAGAATCCAGCGCTCGAAGTAGGTCGAGTCCCCGGTGAATTCGGGATCGTCGGAGCTCAGGTTGCCCGTGACGGTCTGCCCGACCTCGATCTGCCCGGCCACTCGGCCGAAGCCGCGGCACACCGTATCGGCCGCGGCGGCGGCATGGCCGCGCGTCAGCGCCAGCTTGTACTCGCCGAGCTCGGCCTGCGCGCTGGAGTTGGCGTACACGCGGTAGTTACCCGTCGCCGGCGGCACGAAGGTGAGCCGCGCGTTGCAGCGGTCGCCGCCGTCGTCGTTGCGCGCCAGCGAATTGCCGGAGGCGTCGGCGACCAGCAGGTTCGCGTCGAAGTCGTCGGACGTGAGATCGACGGCGACGGTATCGCCGCGGTTGCCGACGAACGCGTACATCTTGTAGCGTGAGCCGTCGGCGAATTTTTGGTCAGTTTGGACGAGCCGGCCCGTCACGCTCTGGCCGACGCGGATCGGGATCTGCGCCGCGAGCGAGGCGGTGGTGAGGGCGAGGGCGCCGAGTATCAGAACCGCGCGCACAGAAGCTCCTTGCAGCAGGGGGAAGGACAGCCGCGCTAATCTAGCGTTTCCCGAGAATCTCATCCACCGCGCGCGCGAGGTCCGCGACCACCGTCACACGAAGCGCCCGCGCACGCCCTTGATGAAGATTGCCTTCCCCCGTCGCGACGAGAATCGCATGACCGCCTAACTCCTTGGCCGGCTGAATGTCGGACATGCGGTCCCCGATCCACCACGACTGCGCGAAATCGATGCCCAGCGCCGCTTGCGCGTCCCGAAACAGCTTGGTCGCCGGTTTGCGGCACTCGCAGGGGCCGGTGAAGCGCGGGTGGTGGGGGCAGAAATACGAGCCATCGAGGCGCGCGCCGTGCGCCCTGAGCTGCGCACCGAGCTGCTGTTGGACGGCCTCGTAATCCGAGACGGTATAGAAACCGCGAGCGATTCCCGATTGGTTGGTGACGACCACGACGAGGTAGCCGGCGTCATTCAGTCGCTTGATCGCCTCGGCGGCGTCGGGGAGGAGCCGGACCTTGGCGGGGTCGTGCAAGTACTGCGTGTCCTCGATGATCGTGCCGTCACGATCGAGAAAGACCGCAGGTCTAGCCACGCAGCGCCGCGATCACGATCTCGACCTGCTCGGGGAAAATCGTGCGCGCATCGAGCAGCACGCGGCTTTCCGCCACGCGCGCGATGATCGGCGGATCGTTCCGGCGCAGTCGCTCGGCCAGCGACTCGTCGGGGAAGCCCGCGAGCCAGGTCCGCAGCTTCGTGCCGGGAAACGCGCCGCCGCCGACTTCCGAATCGCCTTCGATCAGCTGGCCGCCGAGCAGCTGCGCGCGCGCGCGAATGCCCTCTTCGTTTTCGGTCAGCATGTTGAGGACGGGAATCTCGCGGACCGCGCGGTCGGGATCGCGATACATCGCGAGCGTCGCCTCGAGCGCCGCCAGCGTGAGCTTGTCGGCGCGGACCGCGCGCGCGAGGGGATCGGTGCGGCAGGCCTCGATCGCCGCCTTCGTGCCGACGAGAATGCCGGCCTGCGGTCCACCGAGCAGCTTGTCGCCGCTGAAGACGACGACGTCGGCGCCGGCGGCCACTCCTTCCGGCACCGTCGGCTCACCGGTCAGTCCCCACGCCGAGAGATTCAGCAACAGCCCGCTGCCCAGATCGTAGACGCAGCTGATCCCGCGCGCGTGCGCCAGCTCGGCCAGCTCGACGACGGCGACGTCGGTCGTGAAGCCGCTGATCTGAAAATTCGACCTGTGCACTTTGAGCAGGAGCCGGGAGTCGGGCGTCAGGGCGCGCTCGTAATCGCGCGGATGGGTACGGTTGGTCGTGCCGACTTCCACGAGCTTCGCGCCCGAGCGCGCCATGATGTCGGGGATGCGGAACGCGCCGCCGATTTCCACGAGCTCGCCGCGCGAGACGATCGCCTCGCCGCCACGGCCGAGCGCACTCAGCGCGAGCAGCACCGCGCCGGCGGCGTTGTTCACGACCATCGCGTCCTGCGCACCGGTGAGCTCGACCAACAAGTCGCGGCAGTGCGCGTGTCGCGAGCCGCGCGTTCCTGACTCCAGATCGTATTCGAGCGCCGCGTAGCCGCCGGCCACGGCGGTCATCGCGTTGATCGCCGCGTCCGCGAGCGGCGCGCGGCCGAGGTTCGTGTGGAGCACGACGCCCGTGGCGTTGATCACCGGCGCGAGCGATGGCACGGCGAGCCGTTCGACGGCCGACCGCACCGCCGCGTCCCAGCCCTCTTTCGGTGCCGCGCCGCCGCTGGAGCGCGCGGCATCGACGGTCGCGCGCGCCGCTCTGACGATCAGCGCGCGGGGATGCTTGCCGAGCAAGGCCGCGACGCCGGGGCCCGCAAGCAACGCGTCGATTGACGGTATCTGGCGACGTGGGTCGGTCATGGCGGCGTGCGCGGGGGGCGCGCGGGGTGGGCGGCCGGCGCGTGCGACGTGTCCGCCGGTGTGGGCTTCGGCATGCTGAATCCAATTTCGCCGTCACCCTTCTTGGCGATGAGATTCGTGGCGCCTTGCACGCGCACAACGTAGCGCGTCGCGGGTTTGAGCGCGCGTCCCATCTGCACCACGATCTTGTCCGACGGGATCGGCCGGCGCGCGAGCAGCTGGCGGACGAGTGTCGTGTCGACGTGCGGGCGCGTGGAATCGGCGACCGCCGGCCGGCGGGCCGGCCGCCCGGCCGCTTGCGCCGTCGGTCCGGGTAACGGCGTCGGTGGCACGGTCGGATGAATGCGCGGGGGCGCGACTTTCGTGGTATCGCGCGTGGTATCGCGCGCGGCGGCGGCGGCCGAGTCGGCCTTCACCCGGGCGGCGGCGGTGACGGAATCGTAGACCCGCTCGGTGAGCACCTGCGTCACGGAGACCGGTGTCGAGTCGGGCAGCTCGAGCACGTGGACGTGCGCGGTATCGAACGACGTCGTGGGATCGAGCGCCTGCGAGAACTCGACGCGGATCGCCAGCGAATCGATGTTCGTCGCGGCGCGCGGCCGCGGCGGCGTGGTGTCGTGCGGGAACGTGTACAGCGCGACGTTGGTGGACGAGTCGAGCGTTACGGCGACCGAGTCGTACGCCTCGCGATTGTTGCGGCGCCGGTCGCCGTTGTCGTCCTGCAGCGCGTACACGATGTAACGGCCGGGCGCGAGGTTCTCGAGATCGAATTGGCCGCCCGAGTCCGCGTAGGTCATGTAGCCCGCGCTGTCGGGCAATGGGACCGCCTCGATCAGCGCGTGCAGCAGGATCGACTGCTCGATCCATTTCAGCGCGATGCCGCCGATGCGCGCGTGTCCGATCGCCGGGCCGGTCGAGAACAAGACCGTCTTTCCGGAATCGCTCCGGTTGCGCCGCAGGTCGACGAAGCCGGGGAGGATCTCCATCCGGTAGACGCGGGTTTTCCAGCCTTCTTTCGGCTTCACGCTCACGCGCGAGCGATGCCAGTCGACGCGCACCGG
>DATDEZ010000071.1:0-11698 GCA_036522875.1 Gemmatimonadales bacterium
TCGGAGCGACGTCGCCGAGGAGCCGGACAAGCAGCCCGGCATCGTCTCGGTCTCCGATCGCAAAGGCAAGGTCCTCGGCCAGGCCCTGTACTCGCCAAAGTCCGAGATTCGGTTGCGGCTGCTGACGCGAGGGCCCGAGCCGATCGATGCGACGTGGTGGACGAAGCGCATCGGCGATGCGGCCGAGCGGCGCACCGGCATCACCGCCACCGCGTGGCGCGCGGTGCATGCCGAAGCGGACGGACTGCCGTCGCTCATCATCGACAAGTACGGACCCTACATCGTCACGCAGCTGTTGTCCGCTGGGCTCGAGACGGCACGCGCGGATGTGCTGACCGCGATCCGCGAAGTCTTCGGGCCCGACGGCATTCTGCTGCGCAACGACGCCGGCGTGAGACGGCATGAAGGGCTCGCGGAGGAGGTTGTCCTGGCGTTCGGCCAGGTTCCCCAGGTTGTCGAAGTGGTCGAGGACGACATCACGTACCTCGCGGCGCCATGGTCCGGCCAGAAGACCGGTGCGTTTCTCGACCAGCGCGACAATCGCGCGATGGTCGGCGCGCACACCAAACCCGGCGGCCGCGCGCTCGACCTGTTCACCTATCATGGCTCGTTTGCGCTGCACGTCGCCCGCAAAGCGAGAACCGTCCTCGCGATAGATCAGAGCACCGACGCGCTCGCGCGCGGTGCCGAGAACGCGCGGCTCAACGGCATCACCAACATCGAGTGGCGCGAGGGAAACGCGTTCGACGTGTTGCGCGAGTTGGAACGGCGCAGGGAGCAGTTCGACACGATCGTGCTCGATCCGCCGGCGTTCGCCAAGAACAAGGCGTCGCTGCCGCGCGCGATCGCGGGATATAAGGAAGTGAATTTGCGGGCGATGAAGATTCTCGCGCCGGGCGGAATCCTGTTCACCTCATCCTGCTCGTATCACGTGAGCCGTGACATCTTCAACGCGATGCTCGCCGACGCGGCGCGCGACTCCGGCCGCCGCGTGCAATTGCTCGCGGCGACCGGCGCCTCAGCGGACCATCCCGAGCTACTCAACGTCCCGGAAACCGGCTATCTGAAAGGGGTCCTGCTCAGGGCCCTGGCTTGAGGATCCAGTCGGCGATCGCGCGCACGACCTCGGGCATGACCGGCGCGGCGGGATCCTGATACAGGCGCATCTGTCCCCGCAGCGTCGTGTCGGTCGTCTGCTTGAGCACGTGATTGGCGAGAGGAATGACCGCCAGCTGCGCGTCCGGCCGGGCACTATGGAGCCGCTCCGCGTCCGCGACCGTCACTTGGATGTCATGGTCGCCCTGCACGATCAGCACCGGCTGCCGCACCGCGCGGATGGCGGCCGGCGGGTCGAACGACGACAACGACCGCATGAACGTCTGGTTGATCGGCACGAACAGCACGGCGAGCGCAGGCGGGACGTCCTTGGGCGTTTCGCCGCGCAGGTACTGCGCCATGGCGGTGTCGTAACGGACCAGCGTGGCGCTGTCGAACTGGCGCGCCAGCTGCTCGCGCACCACGACGCCGAACGGGCGTCCCAACCCCGAGACACTGATCACACCGGCGACCGGAGGGCCGGCACGGCCGGCAATCAACGCGAGCGCCGCTCCTTCGCTGTGCCCCAACAGCAGGACCCGCGAGAACCGCGCATCGCGCGCCAGCGACTCGGCGGCGGCGCGCGCATCGGCGGCGAAATCCTCGAGCGTGAGACGCGAGATGTCCACCGTGCCTTTCGTGGACGCCAGCACGCGCTTGTCGTAGCGCAGCGACGCGATCCCACGCCCGGCGAGCCCCCACGCGAGCTGCGCATAGGAGTTCGGCCGAATCCCGAGCATTGAGTTGCCGTTGCGATCGGTCGGTCCCGAGCCCGCGATGATCACCACCACGGGGATTCGTCCCGCCGCGCCGCGCGGCACGACCAGGGTACCGCCCAGCTCGAGACTTCCGCTCTTGATGGTGTACGGCGTCTCGACGACCGCCGGCGGCGGCACGGTATCGGCTGCCTGGGGAGCGGCCATGAGAAGCGCGAGGCTAAGGACGATCATGTTGCTCTCTCTTCCAGAGGACGTAGGACTGCACCATGGGAATGACCGCGACGACGATGATGGTCACGACGAACAGCGCCAGAAACGCGGGCCGCGGGAGGAATGCGCTGATCGCGAGCACCACTCCTCCGAGGACCATCAGCAGGCCGCCGGTGCGATGCGTTTTCCGCCACACGGCGTCGCTCGACAAGGTCCACGGCGTCCGGATGCCGACGAACCAGTTCGGCTCGACGCGCGTGAGATAGTTGCCGAGAAAGACGAACAGCAGGCCGACGCCGAGCGGCATCAGACGGTCGATCTTGATCGACATGCCCATTCCCGCCGCGAGGATCATTCCGTGCGCGACGAGCAGAAAGACGATCACGGCGTTGGCAATCAGCCAATAGCTGCTCAAGAACTTCTGGTAGTTCTCCCGCCGCGGATCGACTTTCGGCAGGACGTTGAAGATCACGGTCATGATCACCAGCATGATCGGGACGATCGCGATCGCCCAGCCGCGGCCCGAAAACCCGTCCGGCGTGCCCTGCAGATTCCAGTGCGTGGCGACGCGTGGCGGCAGCTGCGGGAACGCCCAGACCGACATGGCAACCGCCAGCGCGGCGGCAACAAGGCCAAACCAGCGGCTACGCATTCTCAGTCCCTCCGAAACGGGTCATGAAGTACCGCACGACTTCCTGAAAGACCGTCGTGTTCAGCCGGTAGCGGATGAATTGCCCCTCGCGCTCCGTGGCGACCAAGTCCGCCGCCTTCAGCACGCCCAGGTGATGCGACACCGACGCGAACGCGATCGGAAACTGCTCGGCAATCTCCCCGGCGGTCCGGTCCTTCTCGGTTAGCAGCTCGAGGATCTTCCGCCGCGTGGGGTCGGCCAGGGCGCGAAACAGCGAGTCATCCATGGGCAGAGATATTGATACAAGCGTCTAAATATGTCAAGCACGTTGACTAAACCACCGCGTATCACAAGCTTGCACACCATGTCGGCAGCGGACAGAGCCCGGGAACGGTCCGTCGCGGTACGTCGCGTACTCGCGGGTCTGCTCGTCGCCAATGTCGCCGTCCTGCTCGCCAAGATCAGCATCGGCACCCTTGCCGGCTCGCTCGCGGTCCTGGGCGACGCGGTCCACTCGTCCGTCGACGCGGTCTACAACGTCCTCGGCCTGGTGGTCGTGCGGGTCGCGGCCCGCGAGCCGGACGAGGACCATCCCTACGGCCACGGCAAATTCGAGACGCTGGGCGCGCTCGCGATCGTCATGTTCCTGTCGGTCACGTGCTTCGAGCTGCTGCGCAGCGCGATCGGCCGGCTCCTGTCCGGCGGCCACGCCGTGCAGATGAGCGATGTCGCGCTCGCGCTGCTGCTGGCGACGCTGGCGACGAACATCCTCGTCGCGTGGTACGAGAACCGCCGCGGCCAGGAGCTCCAGAGCGAGCTGCTCATCGCCGACGCGGCGCACACCCGCACCGACGTCTTCATCACGATCGGCGTGCTGATCGGCGTGCTGTTCGCGCGCGCGGGCCACACCTGGGTCGATCCGGCGGTCGCGATCGTCGTCGCTCTGTTGATCGTGCGCGTCGGCTACCAGATCCTCGCCCGCGTCCTGCCGATCCTCGTGGACGAGCGGGCCCTCCCCGAGCCGACGATCCGCGAGTCCGCGCAGTCGGTCGAAGGCGTGAAGAGCGCCTACGGCATCCGCTCACGCACCGGCGGCGGCAACGCGGGAGTGCGCTACGCCGAGGTCACGATCGCGGTCGATTCCGCGGCCAACGTCGCGGACGCCCATGCGATCGCGGACGCGGTCGAGGAGCGGCTCAAACAGGACCTCGAGCTCGAGGAGGTCATGGTGCACGTCGAGCCATGCTGACCTCGATGCCGTTCGAGCGCGCCAACGCGACCGGGATGACGCCGGTCCGGCGCCTGCCCCGCTCGCTGAAACAGGAGTACCAGGAGTTCATCCTGCAGCGACTCGAAGAATACAAGAACACGGTCCCGCGGGCCGAATTGCTGCAAATCGGCGACGAGGCGGTGCGGGAGCTGCAGGCGAGCGCGCAGGACCAATACCTGCTCACCGAAGTGCTGCTGCTCGAGCACGTCGATCGCATCATCGCGCGCCGGCTGCGCCTGCCGTCATTCCCGCGCTGGAAGCAGAAGCACCGCGCACTGCGCGAGGCGCAGCGCGAGCCGACACATTGGGGATTCGATCGCGCACATCCCCTCGCGCCCTGGGCCGCGCGGGTCGAGCCGGGCGACGTCGTCGTCGTGCTCGGCGCCGCGGCGCTGGCCGAGGCGCTCTACCTCGCGGCCCACGACGCCGAAGTCTTCCTGCTCGATCAGGACCTGGGCGCGGTGGAAGCCGCCGAGGGCCGCGCGGTAGCCGAACAACTGGCGGGCACGTTTCAGGCGCTGGTCATCAACTTCGGCAGCTGGTTCCCCGACCTGGTGCCGTCCCTCGTCGCCATCGCGCCCGCCTGCCTCGGCGCACTGCGCGCGAAAGAGCGCTCCTCCCTCATCGCGGACTTGCAGGTCCGCACGCCATCCGGCGGCGTCCACGTGGTACTCCCGCCCGAGGCCGCGAGCCGCGGCGTCATCCCGCTCGCGCCCGAGTCGCTGCAGGCGCTGTATCGCGGCTGGCAGGTGCAGCGCGGCCGGAAATCGAAGCGCTCGGGCTTCACCGCGATCAAGCCCCCGCGTCAGGCTGACACGGCTCAGCCCGTGCTGAACGTGTCGGAGTAACGCAGTCGTCCTTTTCCGTAACCCTAAGCCATTGAATTAATGAACTTTAGGTCTCGCCAACTGTGGCAAGACTCTTGCCTTGCAAGCGGGCATGACGAGCCTTCCACTAGTACTCGACGACGAGCCGCTGGGCATCATCCTGCGCGCTGGTCAGCAGGTCTTTCGGCCCGCAAAGATTTGGGCGTATTGCTGGTTCACGGATGAGGGGGAAAACGGGGACCACACGCACAATCACCTGCCGGTGGATCCCAAGGTTTAAGCAAGTCTTCGATCGTCCTTGCCAGTAAGACTCGGCGGCCTATTTATCAGGCATGCCGAGTCTTACTGTTGATGGGCGGTCCCTGACAGCATCGGAAGACCAGACCATCCTCGACGCGGCCCGTGCGGCCGGCATCGAGATCCCCACCCTCTGCTGGTATCCCAAGCTCCCGATCGTCGGCAACTGCCGAGTCTGTCTCGTGTCGGTCGCAGGTCAGAGCAAGCTCATTCCTGCCTGCGCGACCAAGGTCGCCGACGGCATGGTCGTCACCACCCAGTCCCACGCCGCGCGCGAGAACCGGAAGGGCGTGCTTCGTCTGTTGTCGGAGCGTTATCCCGCCGAGCACCTCCGCAACGGAGGCCGCGAGCATCCGCGCAACGAGTTCGAGCGCTACCTGGTGGAGTACGACGTCGTCCCAACCGCGATCATGACACGCGACTTGCCGCTGCGCTCCGGCGACGAGCGGCCGGGCGATCCTATGATCCGCCATGACATGTCGACCTGTATTCTCTGCACGCGTTGCGTGCGGGCGTGCGAGGACATCCAGGTCGTCGGCGTCCTGGATGTCGGTTGGCGCGGCGAGCACGCCGAGATCATCGTCGGCGCGGACGGCGATCCGGACAAGGCGGGCTGCACGTGGTGCGGCGAGTGCGTCCGCGTTTGCCCGACCGGCGCGATCTTCGAGGTGATGCCGCGGCAGCGCTTCGCGCCCGAGCAGATTCGCCATCCGGATAAAGTCGTGCGCGCCGTCTGTCCCTACTGCGGCGTCGGCTGCCAGGTCGACCTGCACGTCGCTGACAACAAAGTCTTGCGCGTCACCTCGCCCGACATCGAGCTGAACACGCCGAACCAGGGCTCGACCTGCGTGAAAGGCCGGTTCGGCTACGACTTCCCGCAGCATCGCGATCGGCTCACCAAGCCGCTGATCAGAAAAGGCTGGACCAAGGAGGCTGGTCGCTGGGTCTGGAAGGGCGGCAAGGGAGCTGAACGACGCGGCGGTCCGTGGCGGACGATTCAAGGGGAGGGCCAGCGGTCCAAGCCCGGCACCCCGCCGCGCGCGACCGGAAAGAAAGTCCGCGAGCTGCCGCTGCTCGAGCGGCTCGACCTGGACATCCGCGACCGCGTCGCGACGCCGGCCGACTGGTACACGCCGTTCCGCGAAGCCACCTGGGAAGAGGCCATGGAGCTGACGGCGCAAGAGCTGCTGCGCATCAAAGCCGAGCGGGGGCCGAACGCGCTCGCCTGCTTCTCGTCCGCCAAGTGCTCCAACGAAGAGAACTACCTGCTCATGCGGATGTACCGCGGCGCGCTGGGCACCAACAACGTCGACCACTGCACCCGGCTCTGTCATTCGACGTCCGTCGCCGCCATGCAGCGCGCAATCAACACCGCGGCCGCGTCCGGATCGATGCGGGAAATCGAAGAGGCCTGCGACGTCATCTTCATCGCCGGCGCGAACACGACCGAGTCACATCCCGTGTTCGGCGCGGCGCTGAAGCGCGCGCACGAAAAACGCGCGAAGCTGATCGTCGCCGATCCGCGCCGCACCGAGCTCGCGGCCCGGGCGGACGTGCACCTGCAGATGCAGCCCGGCACCGACGTCGCCCTCTATTCGGCGATGCTGAATCACATCCTGGCCCAGGGCCTCGAAGACAAGACGTTCATCGCGCAGCGGACGCGCGACTTCGACCGCGTGCGTGAGGCCGTCAAGCCGTACACGCCGGAGAAGGCAGCCAAGATCACGGGCGTGCCCGCCGAGAAGATCAAGCGCGCGGCGGAGACGTACGCGCGGGGGCCGAACACCAGCACGCTGTGGGCGATGGGACTGACGCAGCATGCCAACGGCACCGACATCGTGACGTCGCTCCTCAATCTGATGTTCGGCTGCGGCATGATCGGACGTTGGGGCGCCGCCATGCTGCCCGTCCGCGGGCAGAACAACGTACAGGGAGCCTCCGACATGGGGGCCGTCCCCTTCGCGTACACCGACTATGCCCCAGTGACCGACCCGCGCGCGCGCGAGCGGTTTGCAAAAACGTGGGGCGTGCCGGCGGAATCGATGTCGCTCGAGGGCGGCCTCATGCTCACGGAAATCGTCAAGCCTGAGAGCGGCGTTCGCGGCATGTACATCATGGGCGAGAATCCCATTATTTCCGATCCGGACATCGCGCACGCCGAGCAGTGGTTTCAGAACGTCGAATTCATGGCGGTGCAGGATCTGTTCCTCACGGAAACAGCGCGGTACGCCGACGTCGTGCTGCCGGGCTCGAGCTTCGCGGAAAAAACCGGGACGTTCGTGAACACCGAGCGGCGCATCCAGCTCTCCCATCAAGCCGTCGATTCACCCGGTCAGGCGCGCGGCGACCTCGACATCCTGATCGAGCTCTCGAACCGCGTGGGATTGCCCACGACGTTCAAGAACGCCGAAGACGTCATGCGCGAAATCGCGCGCGTCACGCCAACTTGGGCCGGCGTCACGTACGAGCGCCTCGAAGGCGCCGGGCTGCAGTATCCCGTCCCTACCCTCGAGTCTCCCGGCACCGCGTTCCTGTTCGATCGCTCATTTCCCACCGACGACGGCCTGGTGCACTTCGTGGCCGTCGCGTACACCGATCCGGTGGAGCTGCCGGACGAGCAGTTCCCCTTCGTCATGAACACGGGGCGTCAGCTCTACCACTGGCACACGGGAACGATGACGCGGCGCGCGAGCGGACTCGACGCGCGCGAGCCCACCGCCATCGTCGAGATTCATCCTGAGGATGCGCAGCGACTCGGCGTGCACGAAGGAGAGCTGGTGCGGCTCACGTCGCGCCGCAATTCGATGGTGAGCGCCGCGCGCATCAGCGACCGCGTGGCGCCGGGACAGGTCTTCGTGCCGTTCCACTTCCGGGAAGCGGCGGCGAATCTGCTGACGAACCCGGTGCTCGATCCCTACGCGAAGATGGCCGAGCTCAAGGTCTGCGCCGTGAGACTCGAAGCGGTGAACGATTGAATCTCGGCCTGAATGGCCGCGTCGCCCTGGTGTGCGGCGGCACACGCGGCATCGGCCGCGCCGTCGCCGACCTGCTGGCCGAAGAGGGCGCGCTGGTCGCGGTCAACGGCCGCGACGCCAAGACCGCGCCCTTCCCCGCCGACGTCGCCGTTCCCGCGCAGGCCGAAAAGCTCGTCCACGACGTCGCGAAAAAGTTTGGGCGGCTCGACGTGCTGTTCTGCAATGCGGGCGGACCGCCGGCCGCGTCGTTCAAGGATCAACCCGCCGACGCCTGGCAGAAGGCGATCGACCTCAACCTGCTTTCCACGATCAGCCTCACGCGGGCCGCCGTGCCGATCATGACGAAGGCGAAATGGGGGCGGATCATCTGCCTCACCTCGGTCGCCGCGCTGCAACCGCTGCCCGGGCTCATTCTTTCTTCGACCGCGCGCGCCGGCGTGCTCGGCTTCGCGAAAGCGCTGTCGGACGAAGTCGCCAGAGACGGCATCACGGTCAACAGCATCTGTCCGGGCTTCATCGACACCGAGCGCATCCAGGAGCTCACCAAAGCACGCCCTGAAATGATCAAGCAGCGCATGGCCGAGACGCCGATCGGCCGGATCGGCACGCCCGAGGAGCTGGCCGCGGCCGTCGCGTTCCTGGCCTCGGAGCGCGCGAGCTATATTACCGGCGCCGTGCTCGAGGTCGATGGCGGTTTCACGCGCTCGATCTTCTGATTTCGACCCACACTCCCACACACGACATCCCACATCCCGTCTTTCATGCAAGCGATCGTCAAAGAGCAACGCGCGCCCGGCCTGACCGTGAAGTCCGTGCCCAAGCCGGCGCCCGGTCCCGGCGAGGTGCTGATCGCCGTTCGCCACGCCGGTGTGTGCGGCACCGATCTTCATATCGCCGAGTGGGATCATTGGGCGGAAGGCCGGCTCAAGCCGCCGGTCGTCATCGGCCACGAATTCGCCGGCGAGATCGCGGGCCTGGGACCTGGCGTGTCGGGACTGCGGGTGGGCCAGCTCGTCACGGCCGAAGGCCACATCATCTGCGGGCACTGCCTTCAATGCCGCACCGGTAACGGCCATATCTGTCGAAACACACGCATCATCGGCGTCGACCGCGACGGCGCCTTCGCCGAGTACATCGTGATGCCGACGACGAACGTGCTGACGCTGTCGGGCATTCCGACCGAGATCGGCGCGATCATGGATCCGGTCGGCAATGCGTTTCACACGGTGCTCACCGCGGACATTCCCGGCAGCACCGTTTTCATTGTGGGGTGCGGCCCGATCGGATGTTTCGCCGTGGGGATCGCGCGCGCCGCCGGGGCGACGAAGGTAATCGCGTCCGACGTGAATCCCAAGCGCCTCGCGCTCGCGGAAAAGATGGGGGCGCACGTCGTGATCAATGCGGCAAAGGAAGACGTCGTCGAGACCGTGCGGGCCGAAACCGCCGGTGAAGGGGCCGACGTCGTCTGCGAAATGTCCGGCGTGCCCTCGGCGCTCCATCAGGCGTTCGCCGCCGTGAGCCTGGGCGGCCGAGTGCAGGTGCTGGGGATTCCGAAGAACGAGGTCCCGATCAATTTCGCCGACGAGATCATCTTCAAAGGCATCACCGTGTACGGCGTAATCGGCCGCAGGATGTACCAGACCTGGCATCAGATGCGGCGCTACCTCACCTCCGGCCAGTTCGATCCCCGACCCGTCATCACCCACAAGTTCCCGCTCGCCAAGAT
The DNA here is from genome assembly GCA_036522875.1 of Gemmatimonadales bacterium. GTDB lineage: Bacteria > Gemmatimonadota > Gemmatimonadetes > Gemmatimonadales > GWC2-71-9 > 20CM-2-65-7. The sequence goes on from DATDEZ010000071.1 coordinate 9,751, forward strand.
CGAAGACGCGCTCGCCGCGATCCGCTCCGGCGATGCCGGCAAGGTCATTCTGGAGATCGCATGAGCCTCTTCGCACAACTGCAGGACGAGCTCGCGCAATTCAAGCAGGACGGCGTCTACAAGCGGCTGAACTACCTCGACTCCCCGCAGGACCCGCGCGTGCAGATGGAGGGACGCGGTGAAGTCGTGATCCTCTCCTCCAACAACTACCTCGGACTCTGCGACGTCCCCGAAGTCGTTGCGGCAGGCAAGGAAGCGCTCGACCATTGGGGCGCCGGCACGGCGTCCGTGCGGTTCATCTGTGGGACGTTCACCGTGCATCGCGAGCTCGAGCAAGCGCTCGCCAAGTTCGTCGGCTGCGAATCGGCGCTCAGCTACGTGAGCTGCTGGAACGCCAACGAAGGACTGTGCCCCACAGTCCTCGGCGAGCCCGACATCGTGATCTCCGATCAGCTGAACCACGCGTCGATCATCGACTCGATTCGTCTGGCCAAGGCCATCACGAAATGCCAGACCGCGGTCTACAAACATTCCGATCTCGCCGATCTCGAGGAGAAGCTCAAGGCGGCGGCCAAGGCGCGGCGCAAGCTGATCTTCACTGACGGCATCTTCTCGATGGAAGGCGACATCGCGAAGCTGCCCGAGCTCGTCGCGCTCGCGCGCAAGTACGACGCCGTGCTCGCAGTAGACGATTCGCACGCCACCGGAGTGCTCGGCAAAACCGGTCGCGGCACGGCGGAGCATTTCGGCATGGTCGGCGACGTCGACGTCATCACCTCGACGCTCGGCAAAGCGCTCGGCGGCGCGGCGGGCGGATTCACCGCCGGTCCGTACGCGCTCACGGACTACCTCACACAGCGCTCGCGGCCGCAGCTCTTCAGCAACGCGCTGCCTCCGACCGTCGCGGCGAGCGCGCTCGCGGCCGTACGTCACGTGGAGCGGCACCCTGAGCTCGTCACCAAGCTCCACGCCAACGCCCGCTATTTCCGCGAGCAGCTCCTGGCCCTCGGCTTCAAGCCGTTGCCGGGCGAGACGCCGATCGTCCCCGTGATCCTGGGTGAAACAGCCAAGGCGATTCACATGAGCGAGCTGTTGCTCGCAGAGGGCGTGTTCGTGACGGGCTTCGGCTATCCTGTTGTGCCGCAAGGGCATGCACGCGTCCGCTGTCAGCTCTCCGCCGCGCATTCGCGAGATGATCTCGACTTCGCGCTCCGCGCCTTCAAGAAGGTGGGCTCCAAACTCGGATTGATCTAATGATTCTGTTGGTTGCACTGCTCCAGGCCGTCGCCCCCCAATCGCCCAACCGCCCATCCGTTCGTCTCGGGTTTGAGCCAGGCACCGACTCCGCACTGGCCGATTGGTCGCAAGTCTCCGGCTACATGAACACGCTGGCGCGCGAGAGCCCATGGGTTCGCGTCGACACGCTCGGCCGGACGACCGAGGGGCGGCCCTTCGTGCTCGTGACCATCACGTCGCCGCAGAACCATCAGCGACTCGCCGAGATCGAGCGCGTCCAGGCCTTGCTCGCCGACCCGCGCCAGCTCGCTGACACCACGAAGCTCGCCGCTCAACCGGCCGTCATCCTGATCAGCAACAACATCCACTCGACCGAAGTCGCGTCGAGCCAGATGGGGATGACACTTGCTTACCGGCTTGCGACCGATCCGGAGCTGCGCCGCTATCTCGACTCCGTTGTCGTGCTGCTGATTCCGTCGATGAACCCGGACGGGCTCGACACGGTGGTGAGCTGGTATCGCCGCTACAAGGGCACGCGCTACGAAGCCGGTCCATTGCCGTGGCTCTATCACAAATACATCGGCCACGACAACAATCGCGACTGGTTCATGCTGACGCAGGTCGAGACGCAGCTCGTCACCCGGATGCTCTACAAGAAATGGTTCCCCGAAATCGTGTACGACGTGCATCAGCAAGGGACGAACGGCAGCCG
>DATDEZ010000072.1:0-32829 GCA_036522875.1 Gemmatimonadales bacterium
GACGCTGTCAGCCGGAAGATCGAGCATCGTATCGCGCGAGAAGCTCACGGAGCCATCGAGGCCCAGCACGCGGGTCTCGAGACGCGCGCGCTGGAGCGCCGTGCGCTCGCCGTTCACGACCGCGACCGAGCGATCGTCATATGAGAACAAGGCATGCACGGGCTCGTTGGCCTTCTTCGCGCCGAAATAGCCGCCCGCCGGCTGCAAGTACCAGTCGAACAGGTGCCAATAAATCGACGGCCACGCGTTGTTGAGCATCCACTGGATCACGCCGGTCGACGTGTATTCGTTGCGCCGATAGGCCTCGAACATCGCGCGCTCACCTTCGTACGTCATGAGCTGCGCCTTCGACGTGTAGTCCTCGATGCTGGTCGGCTCGCCGTAGCGCGAAGCGAGCGCGGTGTCGAACCGATCGAGCAGATGCGCGAACTGGCCGCCCGCCGCATGAAACAACCAGACGCTGTCGAGCGGCCACCTGATATCCTGGGACGGGACCATGCGGCGCATGCTTTCGATCGGCGGCACCGCCGCGCCCGGGCTCGTCTCGGTGTTGTAGGCCCAGGCGCCGCCATGCGTCGAGTCCTCGAGCCAATACGACGGCGGAACCCAGTCGTACGGTCCGGTCATCTTGACGCCGCTCGCCCCCGACACCTCGGTCGGTTTGGCGCTCGCGGAGGAAATCGTCGGGTTGGGCCAACCTTCTTGCGTCTCGATCGTGAGGTACACGCGCTCGACGTCTGACGGCGGCGGACCGTCACTGCCGTTCAGCCAGACGAATACGCTGGGATGGCCGCGTACGCGGCGAATCTGATCGACCAGCGATGCCGCCGACACCGCATGCTGCTCCGCCCCCCATCTCGGCCACTGCTCCCAGGCGCTGCAGCACACCCAGCCCGTCATCACGAGCAGACCTAAGCTGTCGGTCTGATGGAAGAAGCGGTCGTCCTCGTAATTGCCTTCGAGGCGGATCGTGTTCAAGTGCATGTCCAATGCGTAGCGGAGCTGCGCGTCTTGCCGCTCCGGCTGCGGCCGGAAGAACATGTCGGGCGCCCAGCCGCCACCCCGGATGAGGATGCGGCGACCGTTCACACGAAACAGGCGGCCGCCTCTAGCCGTGGACTCCGACGTGACCTCGCGGATCCCGAACCGCGTGTGGAGGCTATCGGACGTCCGGCCGCCGGCTACGAACTCGAGTGACAGGTCATACAGCTCGGGCTTGCCGAGCTCGACGGGCCACCAGAGACGCGGGTTCGTGAGATGCAGCTGCGGGAAGCTGTCCGGGGTAAAGCGCACCAGCGCGCTATCGTGGGCGCCCAGGGTGACCGGCCGCTCAAACGCGACGGCACCGATCCGGCCGCGTAAGACGCCGCTCACCGACTCCATCGAAACATTGCGGAGCTCCGCCAGCACCGTGAGGTCCGCGCTCTTCAGTGTGGCGGTATCGACGTGGCTCACGACCGCGGGATAACGAATGACGACGTCGCCGCTGCTCGTGAGGTAAGCCGGTTGCCAGAGCCCCATGTCCTTGTCGGGCGGCGCGGGACTCCAGTCGACCCACGTCGTTTGCAGGTCGAGCGGCGTCGGGGCCCACACCTCGACCGCGAGAACATTGGCTCCGGATCTGCGCAGCGCGTCCGTGACGTCGACTTCATGGCGCCGATACGTGCCGACGACCGTGCCGGAATCCGCGAGCCGGCGGCCGTTCAGCCAGATATTTGCGCGATAGTTGATGCCGTCGAAGTGCAGCTGCACGCGCCGTCCGCGCATCGGCGGCGGAACGGTGAAGCTCGTGCGATACCACCAGGGCACGGCGTAGGGACTGAGCGAATCCATCGCGAGGCGCGAGAAGTTGCGGCCAATCGCATACGTCATCCCCGGCAGCGCGCGCAGATTCATCCCGAAAGACGGATTCGGATACACGCCGTCGTCGACCAGCGTGCCGACGACGGTCGATGGGACGGTCGCCCGATACCAGCCGGTCGGGTGGAACGTGCGCGATGAGATCTTCGCGCCGTCGGTTCCGACCCGTGCCGACGATTGGATCATCCAACCGGTGCGAAGGGGCCGGCGCTGCTGGGCACTCGCGCCGGCAGCCGAGCAGAGTAAGAGCAGGAGGGCGGGTGTGAATCGCTTCACGAGGCTGGTCGTCACGGCCAGAGTCTGTACAACGTCCTCGGAAACGCGATCGCTTCGCGGATGTGCGGAATCCCGCAGATCCACGCGACCGTGCGCTCGACGCCGAGTCCGAAGCCGGAATGCACGAACGTGCCGTACTTCCGCAGGTCGAGATACCACGAGTACGCCTCTTCGGGCAGTCCTTCGGCGTTGATGCGCGCGCGCAACTTTTCGTAATCGTCCTCGCGCTGGCTGCCGCCGATGATTTCGCCGTAGCCCTCGGGCGCCAGGCAGTCGTTGTTGAGGACGGTGCGCGGGTCGTCCGGGTTCTCCTTCATGTAGAACGCCTTCACGTCTTTCGGATAGTTATAGACGAACACGGGACGATCGTACTGCTTGGCGAGCGTCGTCTCGTCATCGCCGCCGAGATCGCGGCCCCATTCTATGTCGCCCCCAAGACTCTTCAGCTTGGCGACCGCGTCCGTATACGAGATCCGGTGAAACGGCGGCTGCACGCGCTCGAGCGGCGCGACGTCGCGACCCAGCTCGGCGAGATCGGCTTTGCGCTGCGCGAGGCAGCGGCCCACGATGTAGGACACGAAGTCTTCCTGGAGCCGCATGTTCGCATCGGAATCGTTCCAGGCGACCTCGGGCTCGACCATCCAGAACTCGGTCAGATGGCGGCGCGTCTTCGATTTCTCCGCGCGGAACGTGGGGCCGAAGCAGTACACCTTGCCGAGCGCCGCGGCCGCGGCCTCGACGTAGAGCTGCCCCGTTTGCGCGAGATACGCTTTGCCGAGATCGAAGTAATCGACGGAAAACAGCGTGCCGGCGTGCTCGCCGATCGAGCCGGTCAGAATCGGCGTGTCGACGAGCGTGAAGTGACGCTGATGAAAGAAATCGCGAATCGCCTGGATGACTTCGTGCCGCACGCGCGCGATCGCCACCTGCTGTTTGGAGCGCAGCCAGAGATGACGATGTTCGAACAGAAACGCGGTGCCGTGCTCCTTCGGGGTAATCGGGAAGTCGGCACTCGGGCCCAGCACGCGAAGGTCGGTCGCCTGCAACTCGACGCCCAGTCCGCCCGGCGCGCGCGCCTCGGCGCGGACGGATCCGGACACCTCGATCGAAGTCTCTTGAGTAAGTTTCCCGAGCGCGTCCCAGACCTCGGGCGGCACGTCTTTCTTGGAGAGCACGGCTTGCACCATACCGGTCCCGTCACGCACGACGACGAACGCGATCTTGCCGCTCGACCGAGTCGTCGCGACCCAGCCGCGCACGACGACGGTTTCGCCGGCGTGGGCCGGAAGCTCTTCGATCCAATGACGTTGCGGCATAGGCGCGGCATACTAGTGGCGGGTCTTTTCGCTGTCAACGCAATCATCGCCGCCTGCACGCCGGTCATGCGTCCCGGCCCGGCGCGCCAGGAATCCGGCTGGACCGCCTACCTCGGCACGCCGCGACACGACGCGGCCACTCGCGAAACGCTGAACCCCGATCCCCGCCCCCTCTGGCACGTGCCGATGGGGCGCGGCGTGCGCGGCAGTCCCGCGATCGGCGAAGCCGTCGTCGCCGTCGGCACCGCCGACCGCACCATCGTGCTTCTCGATCGCGCGAGCGGCGAGATCTTCTGGCGCACCCGGCTCGACGGCACCGTCCGCTCCGGCCCGCTCCTCGACGTCGATCGGCTCTACATCGCCACCGAAGCCCAGCCGACGGGCCGCGTGTATTCGATCCGCCTGCGCGATGGTCGCCAGGTCTGGAGTGTCCGCACGGGCAGTGTCACGGCGCCGCTGGCTTTCGACGGCGACGCGCTCTATGCCGGCACGGAAGAGGGCATGGTCCTTCGGCTCGATCCCGACGGCGGGCGGGTGCGGTGGCGCCGGCCGGTCAGCGGCGCGGTGCGGGCCGGCCCGGTGGTGACGCCGTTCGGCCTCGTCGTGGCCGCGACGACCGACACGCTGTATCTGCTGGACCGCGACAGCGGCACCGTGCACGCGACGCTGAAGCTTCCGGGCAGCGTTCTCGCGACGCCCGCCAGCGACGGCCGCACGCTCTATCTCGGCACCACCAACGGCCATGTGATCGCGCTGGATCTCGCGTCGTGGACGAAGAAGTGGGACCGTCCCGCCGGTGACGCCATTTACGGCGCGCCGGCGCTCGACGGCGACACGTTGTTCGTGCTCGCGCGCGACGGCCGGCTCTGGGTGATTCCGGTGGACGCGCCCGATGCGGCGGTCAGCCACTCGCTCGACATCGTGGCGACCGCCGGCCCGACGCCGCTCGCCTCGGGCGTGCTCGTGGGCAGTGTGAGTGGCGAAGTGCTGCTGGTCGACCCGCACACCGGCGAGATTCGCTGGCGCGCGCAAGTCACCGGCCCGATCGAAGAGCCGCCGCTCGTGCGTGACCGCCAGGTGGTGGTCGTCGCAGGCCGCGGCAATATTCATACGTATCGATGACACGCTCAATCATCAGTGGTGCGGCGCTGCTCTGCGTGGTCGTTCCCGCGCTTTCGGGCCAATATCTGGATGCACGTCTGTACGACGGCATGCCGGGACCACGGCACGCCACGACGTCATTCGTGCAACATGGCGATGCGGCGACGTGGCGTCGTGCAGCTCCGCATTACGGCAAGTGGCTCACCGCGGCCGGCACCGCGACGTTCACCGTGCTCGGCGCCGAGCAGCATCGCCTGTCGCGCCGAATCTGGGATCAACTATTGGATGTGTGCCGCTCGGCGCAGGGTGCGTGCGACGTGGGGGCCGACGGTCGCTACCTGCGCGCGGACGCCGAATCGCTGTACCAGAGCTCGCGCACGTATGATCGACGGGCCAATCGCTGGCTGCTCGGCGCGCAGGCGAGCCTCATCGCCACGGCCGCGCTGTTCATCATCGACCTGCATCCCGGCGAGGGACCGGACAACATTCCGTTCGCGCCGGTGCGTGTCGGGCTCGCGGCGCTTCCCGGCGCCGCGCTGGTGGAGATGCGCGTCCGCTTCTAGCCGACTCGGAACAGCTCGAAGCCTCTCTCATACCGCGTGACGATCCGCTCGCGATAGGCCGCGTGCTCGCGGCGCTCGAGCGCGGGGTCGGTCGCGATCATCGCCGCCGCGGCGCCGCGCGCGGCTTCCAGCAACGGCACATCGGTCTCGAGGTTCGCATACCGCAGCGGCACACCGCCCGACTGCTTCGCGCCCGTCAGCTCGCCCATGCCCCGCTCGCGCAGGTCGAGCTCGGCGATCTTGAAGCCGTCGCTCGTTTCACAGAACGCCTGGAGCCGCGGCGCCGCGTCGGGCGAATCGGAGAGCAGGATGCAGTGGCTCGCGGCGGTGCCCCGCCCCACGCGCCCGCGCAGCTGGTGCAGCTGCGCGAGGCCGAAGCGCTCGGCGTGCTCGATCAGCATGACCGTCGCGTTCGCCACGTCGATCCCGACCTCGATCACGCTCGTCGCGACCAGCACCTGCACGGCGTTGTCGCGAAACGCGCGCATCGTGGCATCGCGCTCGTCCGCTTTCATCCGACCGTGCACCAAGCCAACGCGGAATTCCGCGAAGACCTTCGCGAGCTTCTCCGCCATCGTGGTGGCGGCCTTGAGGTCGGCGCGCTCGGATTCGTCGATGACGGGATAAATGACGTACGCCTGCCGTCCCGCCGCGCATTCCGACCGAATGAATTCATAGATCTTGCCGCGGGCCGCGTCGGTGCGAAGCGCAGTCTTCACGCTGCCGCGGCCCGGCGGCCGCTCGCGCAGCTGCGTGACGTCGAGATCGCCGTACAGCGTGAGGGCCAGGGATCGCGGAATCGGCGTCGCGGTCAGCAGCAGCACGTCGGGCGCGTCGCCCTTTTCGACCAGCGCGGCGCGCTGCTCGACGCCGAAGCGGTGCTGCTCGTCGATCACGGCGAGGCCGAGTCGCTGAAACGTGACGGCTTCCTGGATGAGCGCATGCGTTCCGACCACGATGCGCGCGCTCCCGGACGCGATCCGCTGCCGCGCCGCGGCCTTCTCGGCGTTCGTCATGCGGCCGAGGAGCAGCTCGGGCCGGATCGCGAGCGGCTCGAGCAGGCGGGTGAGGGTCGCCCCGTGCTGCTCGGCGAGCAGCTCGGTCGGCGCCATGATCGCCGCCTGATAGTCGTTTTCGGCGGCGAGCAGCATGGCGAAGAGCGCGACGACGGTCTTGCCGGTACCGACGTCGCCCATGAGCAGCCGGTGCATCCGCAGCGGCGCGGTCATGTCGTCCGAGATCTCGCGGACCGCGTGGCGCTGATCGGCCGTCAGCTCGAACGGCAGGTGCTCTTTCAACCGGCTCGTGAGCGTCTTCGTCAGGACGAAGCGAATGCCGGCACGCGAGCGTTTGGCCAGATGACGCGCGCGTGCCTGCACGAGCTGTTGATCGAACAGCTCGTCGAACGCGAGGCGACGCCGGCCCAGCTCCGCCTCCTCGACTTTCTTGGGACGATGCACGAGCTCGAGCGCGCGGCGCAGCTCGATGAGCTGGTGTGAGTCCCGGAATTGTGGTGGATGAGGATCGTGGACGAGGGCGAGCAGTTCGTCGAGGTGCTGATGCACCAAGACCCGAATCTGGCGATGCGTGAGGCCCTCCGTCGCGGGATACACGGGCAATACCCGTCCCGCGTCGCCGGTCTCTTCTCCCTCATCCGCGAGCACGATGAATTCCTGCGGGACGATCTGCTTGCCGTGGTAGTAGCGCACCGGGCCGGTGACGAGCAGCAGCTGGCCCTTCTTGATCTGGCGCTCGAGAAATGGCCGGCCGGGCCACGCGCATTCGAGCAGCCCGCTCTGGTCCTTGAGCACCGCGCGGAACACGCGGAGGCCGCGGCGGGTCGGCAAGACGCCGGTGCTCACGACGCGCCCGACGCACGTGACGTCCTCGCCCACCATCGCGCGCGCGAGCGGCGTCACGGTGGTCGCGTCGAGATAGCGATGTGGCGCGTGGTACAGCAGGTCGCCGACCGTGCGGATGCCGAGTCGTTGCAGCGCTTCGGCGCGCTTCGGGCCGACGCCCTTGAGAAACTTGACCGGAGAATTGAGCTGAAGGCGGGCCGTCAGTCGCTCACGAGCTGATGCGCGAAACGCGCCGGATCGAAAAGCTCGAGGTCCGCGACGCCCTCGCCGGTGCCAAGGAATCGAATCGGCGCGGGAACGGCGCGGCGGAGCGCGACGACGCTGCCGCCCTTGGCGGTCCCGTCCAGCTTCGTGATGACGAGTCCCGTGAGCGGCACGGCGGCGCTGAACTCGCGGGCCTGGTGCACCGCGTTTTGTCCGATCGTCGCGTCGAGCACGAGCAACGATTCGTGCGGCGCGCCGGCGTGCCGCTTGCCGACCACGCGGACGACTTTCTTCAGCTCTTCGCGCAGCCGCTCGTCCGTGTGCAGCCGTCCGGCGGTGTCCACGACCACGGTGTCGATGCCGCGCGAGACACCCGCGTCGACGGCATCGAAGGCGACGGCGGCGGCGTCCGCGCCTTTTCCCGAGCTCGCGCCGACGAACGGCACGTTCAAGCGCTTCGCCCAGGTCTCGAGCTGCTCGGTCGCGCCAGCGCGAAACGTGTCCGCCGCCGCCAGCAGCACGCTGCGCCCCTCGCGCTGCAAGCGGTGCGCGAGCTTGGCGACGCTCGTCGTCTTGCCCGTGCCGTTCACGCCGAACACGAGCACGACCGTCGGCGGCTTGTCCGCGCGCCCCAGCTCCTGCGCCCGGGGTCCGAGCTGCTCCACGACGATCTCCTCGAGCGCCGCCTGGTCGACCGTCTTCGCGCGGCTCAGCCGCTCGACGGTCTCGTTCGTTGCTGCGACGCCGAAATCGGCTTCGAGCAGCAGGCGCTGCACGGTCTCGAGCTTGCCGTAGTCCGCGCCGCCGCCCGTGAAGAACTTGGCGACCTTATTCCATAAGCCCATCAGGGAAGTCCCTGGCGGCGCCGCAACGCCCATTCGGTCGCGAGCGCGAGGATAGCCACGACGAAAAGCCACCACCGATCGCGCAGTCCCACCGACGCAAGGCGGGCCGTGGCCACGCCCGGCTGCGCGTGGAGCGACGGCGCGCGCGGCAGGAATTCATCGGAGTACGTCTCGACGGCGACGACACCCTGCTCCGCGCCACCGGTGAGCGCGTACCGGTAGACGCCGGCAGGCAGCAGCAGCTCGGCGCGACCGGCGGCATCGAAGCGCAGGGTGTCGGTGCGCGCGCCGTCCGGCCCGCGCAGCGTGATCGGCAGCGCACGGGCGGAGTCGGCGCCCGACCAGCGCCACACGACGGGCAGACCATTCGGAACTTCGAGCGCCACCGGAACAGCCCGCTCCCTGGTCCCGGTTCGCTGCTCACCGAGCAGCCAGTCGACGAGCGCGGCCACGAGAGCGCGGTACGCCTCTTCCGACGCGCCGCCGCGGAACGTCCAACGCCACAGGCCCGCGGCGCCGACCGTCGCTTCGCGCTGCCCGCCGCGCGTCGTGAGCGTGACGATGGGCCGAGCGCTTCCGCGTCGGGCCAGCCGCGCCGTGAGCGCGACGACGCCGGCGTCGCCCGAATCGCGCGGCGCGACGAAGACCGCGCTGGCGGGCGGCAGGGAATCCCACAGGACCCCGCTCAATGATGGCGCGAGCGGCGACGAGGCCGGTGGCTCGACGTACCAATCGCCCGGCTGCCCGTTCGTCGCCCAGTGCAGGCGCGCGCCGGTCGTGTTGGTGGTGAACGACGCCGCGCGAGCGGGATCGCCGGTCGCGATCACGAGCCGCGCGCCGCGGGCCGCGCGCGTCAGATCGGCAGCGGCGACGGGCGCGAGCGTGGCTCCGTCACGCCAGCGCCCCGGTTCGGTCTCGTCGAACACCTTCACGGGAATGCGCGCGACGTCGGCGAGCGTGCGGGCGAGGAAGCGCGCTTCCCAGTCGGGCGGCGAGGCGAAGATGACCGCCGCGGGCTCGACGCTCACGTCGATCACGAACTCACGGCTGTCGTCGCGAGGCTCGGCGTCGTGGACACCCTCGAGCGTGAGCTCGAGAACGGACCAGCCGGGATGCGGGATGCGGGACGCGGGGAGCGTCACGTCGGTCGCGAGGAGGCCGCTGTCGGGGAGTGTTACCGGCTGCGAGGTGAGCCGATGGCCCTCGACCGAAACACCGATACTCGCCTTGCCCGACCCTCGGCGCGCGCTCGTCTTCCCGATCATCCCGTAACTCACGTGCAGCCGGATCGTGTCGCCGCGCGTCACGTGCCGCACGCCCTGCACACCGGCGATGTACGCGTCCGCGACGCTGGGCCGCGGCATCACGATCACCCGGGGACGGCGGGCGAGGTCGGGTGGAAGGATCGCCGCATCGTCCACGTTGCCGTCGCTCAGCACGATGACCTCGCCGGCCCGCGCGGCCGCGGCTTCGAGCGCGGGGCCGAGGCGGCTGGCCCCGTCGGTTGGAGGCGTCGTCGTGTCGAACGCCGCGACCTCTCGTCCGAATCGCCATACGATGGCACGCCCGCGCCGCGCGAGCGCCCGCGCGCTGTCCAGTGCCTCGCGCCACGGCGCGCCGCCCATGCTCAGCGACGCATCGAGCAGGACGATCGGCTGGTCGCCCGACGGCAGGGCGCGGGATGCCGCGGGGTTCCAGAGCAGCAGGATCAGCGCCGCGACGGCGAGTCCCCGCAAGATCACGAGAGACACGCGAGTGCCTCCGCGACGGTGAATCGCCCGTCGTACAGCGCGCGGCCGACGCACGCGCCCGCGAGGCGCGCCGCGCGCACGGCGCGCAGGTCATCGAGCGAGCCGACCCCGCCCGACACGATCACGTCGAGCCCCCCGCCTGCGCCGAGGGCCGCAAGCTGCCGCGCGCCCTCGATGTCCGGGCCCGCGAGCATCCCGTCGCGACTGACTTCGTTGTACACGATGGTACGAATGCCGAGCCGCGCGACGGACCCCGCGAGATCTCGCGTGAGGACGTTCATCGTCTCGCCGGTTGCGCGCGGGGAGACTCGGCCGTTCTTCGAGTCGATCCCGACCGCCAGGCGATGAGGCCCGTGCCGCGCGAGCAGTCGCTCGACGAGGCCTTGATCCATCGCGCCGCGCGCGCCGATCACGACGCGGGCCGCGCCCAGCGTGAACATCCGATCGATGTCGATCTCCGCCGCGAGCCCACCGCCGATCTGCACGCGGACGCCGTTCGGCGCGGCCTGCAGCACCGCGGTCATGAGCGCGAGATTGTCGCCGCGACCAAAGGCGCGGTCCATGTCGACGAGGTGGATCCAGCGGGCGCCGGCGCGCGTGAACGCCCCCAGCGCGGCGAGCGGCTCGGCGAGCGCGCCGTGCGCACGCGCCACCTGCCCGCCTACGATGTCAACGGCGGGATAGAGCTCCATTTGGGCGTGAGCGGAGACTAGTCTTCGCGGGCCCGCGTCGCGGGAGCAGCGCTCCCGACGACGGAGCCGAGCGCCGGCGCCGCGACCGGAAAATCTTTCGGCTCGAGCTCGACCAGGAGCTGCGTGCGCAGGCTGTCGAACGCCGACCGGAGCTTGGTCGGCACCGGCTCGCCCGCGCCCGCGTCCTTGCGCTGCGGGTTCGTGGGCCGGCCGTTCACGAGGAACTCATAGTGGAGGTGCGGGCCGGTCGAGAGTCCGGTCGAGCCCACGTAGCCGATCGTTTCTTCCTGGCTCACCCGCTGCCCCACGTGCAGTCCCTTCGCGAACTTCGAAAGGTGGCCGTACTTGGTGCGGATCCCGTTCGCGTGCCGGATTTCGATCAGGTTGCCATAGCCGCCGTCGCGTCCGGCCTCGACGACGATGCCGTCGGCGGTCGCGCGCACCGGCGTGCCGTAGGCCGCGGCGTAATCGGTGCCTTCGTGATTGCGCCAGCGCTTCAAAATCGGATGAAACCGGTTGCCGAACCGGCTCGAGATGTGGCTGAAGCGCAGCGGCGCCCGCAGGAACGCGCGACGCAGTGAGCGGCCCCGGTCGTCGTAAAAGCCGCTTTCACCATCGCGGTCGAACGCGAACGCGAAGCTCGGCGAGCCGGCGACGTCGACGCGCGCGGCGAGGATGCGGCCGAGCCGGCGCTCGCCGGTCGGCGACTGCAGCCGCTCGATCAGCACCTCGACGCGATCGCCGGGGCGCAGGTCGCGCGTGAAATCGATCTCCCAGTCGTAGACGTCGGCGATCGCCCAGGCGAGCGCCACACGCTCGCGCGCGGGAAGGAAGGAATCGGGGATCGCGGCATCGAGCGCGTCGTACAGGTTCGATTGGATGACGGCGGTCGTCCGCAGCCGCTCGGCGGCCCAGGCAATGCGTTCGACGTTCTCGGTCCAGCTGGAGTCGGTGCGCGCCATGACGAGCCGTCGCTCGGGATCGAGGCGGATCGCCAGGCGATCGGCGACCGACTCGCCTTTGACGCGCCGCACGTCGAAGATCATCCCGGGCCGCAGGCGACGTGGGTCGAGCGCGTGTGAGGCTCGCAGGAAACTCACGTACTGGCGGCCGGTGATGCCGGCGCGAGTCAACACATCGGACAGCATCTCTCGCCGGCCGAGTGTGTCCGCCCACTCGTCGTACGCGCTGGTGACGACGATGGGAAGCGCCTCGGGCATCTGCCGCGACGACCACGCCTGGTGTGCCGCCCCCGCCGCCCAGACCAGCATGCCGGCGGCGAGCACGCCGGCGGCAACGTAATGACTCGCTCGCACAGCCATCAGTCCATCTGTCTCCGAATGAAGGTCGGAATTTCCATTTCGTTCATCTCCGGGTTCAGCGGCGCCTGCGAGGGCCGCTTCGGCACCTCGGCGGGCTTCGCGAATCCCGGCGGCGGCACCGGCGTCGGCCGGCCCACGCCGCTCCCGGGGCCGCGGAACGGCAGCACACCCGCGGCGGGCTTCTGCACGCCGGCCATCGCGTCGGCGATCGCGCCCGTCTTGTCGAACCCCGTCGCGATCACGGTGATGCGGACTTCGCCGTGCATCGCCGGATCGTTCACGGCGCCGAAAATGATTTCGGCTTCGTCGCCCGCGGCATCGTGAATCGCTTCGCTGATCTGCGTCACTTCACCCAGCGTCATGTCTTCGCCGCCGGTGATGTTGATCAGGACGCCCGTCGCACCGGCGATCGAGATGTTGTCGAGCAGCGGGCTCGAGATCGCCTGCTGCGCCGCCTCCATCGCGCGATTTTCGCCGCGCCCCTGGCCCGTCCCCATCAACGCCGCGCCGCCGTTCTGCATCACGGTGCGGACGTCCGCGAAATCTACATTGACGAGTCCCGTGACACAGATGAGCGCCGAGATGCCCTGCGTCGCATGGAGCAGGACTTCATCGGCCTTCTTGAGCGCGTCCTGGAACGGAATCCCCTTGCCGACGACGGCCAGCAGCCGCTCGTTCGGCACGACGATCATCGTGTCCACGTGCTTGCGCATTTCGGCGATGCCCATCTCCGCCTGACGCATGCGCTTGCGGCCCTCAAACAAGAAGGGCTTAGTGCAGATGCCGATCGTGAGCGCGCCGAGGTCGCGCGCGACCTGGGAGATGATGGGGGCCGCGCCGGTTCCGGTGCCGCCGCCCATGCCGCAGGTGACGAAGACGAGGTCGGCACCCTGGAGCGCGTGCAGCACCTCGTCGCGATTCTCTTCGATGGCCTGGCGGCCGATCTCCGGCCGCGCGCCCGCGCCGAGACCGCGCGTCAGCTTCTTGCCGATCTGGACCTTCACGTCGGCCTTGTTGTTGAGCAACGCCTGCGCGTCGGTGTTGACGGAGATGAATTCGACGCCCGTGACGTGCTCGTCGATCATGCGGTTCAGGGCGTTGCCGCCGCCGCCCCCCACACCGACGACCTTCATGCGCGCGTTCTGCGTGACTGTTTCTTCGAGTTCGAAGATCATGGTTCTCCCCTAGGGCCCGATGATCGAGGGAATCAGAAGAAATCCTGTAACCAGCGCTTGAGCGGTCCAAACAACTTTTCGGGCGCGCTGCCGAACAACACGCCGGGCGATCCGCCGCCCGTGCTCTTGCGCGCCGCATACAGCACGAGTCCGACCGGCACCGCGTAGCGCGGGGCCTGCACGCTGTCCACCAAGCCGGAGATGCCGAGCTCCGGCTGACCGGCGCGCACCGGCGCCGCGAACACCTCGCGCGCGAGCTCGACCATGCCGGGCAGATGCGCGGTCCCGCCCGACAGCACGACGCCCGCCGGCAGCCGCCCGCCGCTGAAGCCCGCGCGCTCGAACTCGCGCGCGACCAGCTGGAAGATCTCGTCGACCCGCTGATGGATGATGTGCGCGAGCAGCTCGCGCGACGCGGTGCGCGCGCCCTGCGACGGCGTCGACGGGAGATTGATCATCTCGTCGGCGCTCACGAGCGGCGAATACGCGGCGCCGTGACGCTCCTTGAGCCGCTCGGCGTCCGCCTGGGTGACGCTGAGGCCCTGGACGAGATCGTTGGTCACGTGCCCGCCCGCGAACTTGAGCGACGCGAGGTGCCGGATCTTGCCTTCGTGGAAGATCGCGACACCCGTCGAGCTGCCCCCCACCTCCACGAGCGCGACGCCGAGCTCTTTCTCGTCGTCGGTCAGGACCGCGTACGACGCGGCCAGCGGCTCCAGCACGATGTCGGCGACCTTGTAGCCGGCGCGTTGCACGCTCTTGCGGAGGTTTTGCGCGGCGGTCGACTGCGCGGTGACGAGATACATCTCGACCTCGAGCCGCGTGCCGGTCATCCCGACCGGGTCGGAGATGCCCGCCTGCTGGTCGACCTTGTATTCCTGCGGAATGTCGTGCAGCAGCTCGTGATCGCGGCCGAGCGAGACGGCGCGGGCGACTTCGTTGACGCGCGCCACGTCCTGCGGGCTGATCTCTTCCCCGCTCACCGCGACGACGCCGTTCGAGACGCGCGCCGCGACGTGCTCGCCGGCGATGCCGCATGTGACCTCGGCCACCCGGGCGCCGGCCATGCGCTCGGCGTCCTTGAGGGCGGCGGCGACGGAGCGCGTCGTCTCGTCGATGTCGCGCACCATGCCGCGACGCACGCCGCTGTTCTTCGCGAGCCCGACGCCGAGGATCTTCGCCAGCGGCGCGCGCGGCAGGTCGCCCGTGATCTCCGCGATGACGGCGCACGTCTTGGTGCTGCCGAGATCGAGGCCGGCGACGAGGCGGCGCTCGCTCATCAGGCGCTCATCCCGCGCGCGCTCTTGCGGCGCACGACGATCTGTCCCGCGTAGCGGGCGTCGAGCTCCACGTACGCGCGTGATTTCGCGGCCAGATCGCGTGCCACCAATGCCACCGCTTCGATGACCTCCGGCCCCGCATCGCGCGCGAGCAGCACGCGATGAGAGCCCAGCTCGAGAAGCACGTCGTGCTGCGCGTCGGTCTGGCGCGCCGCATCGATCGACTGATACAGCGCGGGATCGAACGCCTGCACCCGCGCCAAGACACCGAACAGCCCGCTGTCCGCTCCGCCGGCGACCACCGGCAGGTCGAGACTCGACAGATCGAACGGCAGCGTGCGCCCATCCGCGTCGACCGGCGCCAGCGCGCCGCGGGCGCTCATCTCCAGCGCCACCGGCTCGACCTCGCGCACGATCACCTTCAGCACCCCCGGCGGCCGGCGCGTCACCGAAGCATCGGCAATGCCATCCATCCGGCGCAAGCGCGCGGCGAGCACGTCGGTGTCGTCGAACACGCTCTGGCGCGGCGACAACTGCAGCGCCGTCAGGACGTGGTCCGCATCGAGGTAGCGAATGCCGACCAGCTCGACCTGGCGAACGCGGAAAAACGCCAGCCGCCGGAGCATCAGCGGCGCCGTCATCCACACCACCATCACCAGCATCACCACGCCCGCCCAGAGGAGGACACGGCGCGCGGCCCCGCGCGGAATGCGCGGCACACGGAGCTTCCACGTCATGCGACTGCTCCCTGCGCCCTTCCCCCCGCTCGCAGCATCTCGAGCAGCTCGGGTCCCACTCGCGTCACGTCGCCCGCGCCCAACGTGAAGACCACGTCGCCCTCGCGGACCGCGCGCGCCACGTGCGTCGTCAGTCCGTCCCGATCCCGCACCGCGACCGTCGCCGCTCCCGCGCGCGTCGCGCCCCGCACGACCAGGTGATGCGTCACGCCGGCCAGCGGCTGCTCGCGCGCGCCGTAAATCGGCGCCACGATCACCATGTCCGCCGCGGCGAGCGCCTTGCCCAGCGCCTCGCCGTGCAGCGCCGTGCGCGAGTACAGATGCGGCTGAAACACCGCCACCACACGCCGGCCCGGAAATGCCTGCCGCGCACCGGCGAGCGTCGCCGCAACCTCGGTCGGATGGTGCGCGTAATCGTCCACCACCGTGACGCCACGCGCGTCACCCAGTCGCTCGAATCGCCGGCCCACGCCGCGAAACTCCGCCAGCGCGCTCGCACCCGCCCGCACATCCGCGCCCAGCGCCTGCAGTACCCCGAGCGCGGCGGCGGCGTTGCGCACGTTGTGCATGCCCGGCACCGCGAGCTGCAGGTCGATCGTGTGCCCGTCGGGCAACGCGATGCCCGCGCGCGAGCCACCCGGCTCGAGCCGCACGCCGCGAATCCGCACATCCGCCGTCGGTCCGAGCCCGACACGCCAGACCGGAGCGCCGATCCGCAGCGCCACGCGGTCCGCGCCGGGATCGTCCGCGCCGACGATGACGCGTTGTGCGCGATTCGCGAAATCGGCGAACGCCTCCTCGAGCGCTTCGATACTTCCGTAGCACTCGAGATGATCCGCTTCGACGTTGTTCACCACCGCCACCGTCGGGCGCAGCGACAAGAACGCCTTGTCGTATTCGTCGGCCTCGACGACGTACAGCTGATCGCCACCGATGCGCGCGTTGCCGCCCCACGCAGCGACACGGCCGCCGGCGAGTCCCGTAGGATTTCGCCCGGCGGCCGTGAGCGCCTCAGTCACCATCACCGTGGTGGTCGTCTTGCCATGTGTGCCTGCGACCGCCACGAGGCTCGCTCCGCCGCCGGAGACCAGCTCTCCGAGCGCGTCGGCGCGCCTCACGACCGGCAGACCCAAGGCACGGGCCCGCTCCAGCTCCGGATGGTCTTTGGGGACCGCGGCTGTCACCACAACCGCCCGAGCCCCTTCGAGATGGCTCGGATCGTGGCCCCGCCAAACCTGCACTCCCAGGGCGGTCAGATCAGCAGTGCTTGCCCCGGAAGTATCGGAATCACAACCAGTTATGGAGACTCCCCGGTGCCTGGCAATGGAAGCCAAGGCGCTCATCCCCGCCCCGGCTATGCCCATGAGATGGATGGGTCGGGGATCCCCGGTTCGAAACAAGGTCATCTGTGGGCAGCTAATATAGGAAATCTACGCGACTTGCGAAAGCTCCAAGACCTTGGCGACGATGCTTCGGGCGGCGTTCGGGTGGCCGCGACTCCTGGCACTTTTGGCGAGCGCGTCGAGCCGGCGGGGGTCGCGGAGCAGGTTGCCGATGGTGGTCGGCAGCGCCTCCCGCAGCTCCGATTCGAGCAGCAGGACGCTCGCCCCCGCAGTCGCGAGCGCGCGCGCATTGAACGTCTGATGATCGGCGGCCGCCGTCGGCAGCGGCACCAGGATACTCGGCTTGCCCCATGCGCAGAGCTCGGAGACGGTCATCGCGCCGGCGCGGGCGACAACGATATCGGCGGCCGCGTATGCGTCCGCGATCGGATCGAAGAAGCCGCGCACGACGACGCGCCCCGCCACGCTGTGCTCGCGGTATTGCGCTTCGTGCACCGTTCCCGTTCCCCAGATCACGTTCACATCGGTGAGCAGTCCGAGTCCGAGCGCGCGCGCCAGCGCGTCGTTCAGCGCGCGCGCGCCCTGGCTGCCGCCGAAGACCAGCACTGTGCGGCGCCCCGCCGCGAGGCCGAACGCGGCGCGCGCGGCGCCGGCGTCGACACGGTCCGGCGGCGGCGTGATGGGATTGCCGAACACGAACACCTGGGTGTTTCGCCCCGGCGAGAGACGCAGCCGCGCTTCGGGAAACCCGAGATGCACTTGCCGCGCGCCGCGCGCGAGCAAACGCTGCGTCACTCCCGGAAAGGCATTCTGCTCCTGCAGCGCGGTCGGGACTCCGGCCCGCTGCGCGCGCCAGACGACCGGCCCCGCCGCGTAGCCGCCGGTGCCGATGACGATCGCCGGCCGCTCGTCCCGCAAGACATCGCCCGCGCTGCGCCACGCGCGGACGGCGATCAGCGGCCAGCGCAGATTGCGCCACCACGCGCGGCGATAGATCGGCTCCATCGGCAAGAGGTGAAACCGAAACGGATGACGCGGAAGGATCTGCGCTTCGATGCCGCGCGTCGCGCCGACGAGAACGACCTCGTGACCGAGATCGGCGGCGATGCGCGCGAGCGCGAGCGCCGGCATGAGGTGACCGCCCGTGCCGCCGCCCGCGATGAGGAGCTTCATGGCGATTGTGGATTGCGGATTGCGGATTGCGGATTCGAGATCTGAGGTGTCCAATCCGCAATCAACAATCCGCAATCCGCAATCACGCTGTTCTCCCGGCCCGCCCCACGCTCGCCAAGACACCGGTGGCGGCCAGCGCAACGATCAACGACGATCGCCCATACGACATGAAGGGCAGCGTCACGCCCGTCGCCGGAATCACCGCGAGACTCACGCCGAGGTGCAGCACGACGCTGAGGCCGATCATCACGCTGATCCCGCTCGCGAGCAGCTGCCCGAACTGGTCGGGCGCCTTGCGCGCGATGCGGAACCCGAGCCACACGAATGTCCCGAACAGGAGCGCGATCACCAGGACGCCCACGAAGCCCCACTCTTCGCCGATCGTCGAGAAGATGAAATCGGAATATGCGTACGGCAGGTAGCCGAGCTTCTGCTGGCCTTCGCCGAATCCCGCGCCGAGCAGCTGCCCCGCCCCGATCCCCGTGAGCGATTGCTGCACCTGCCAGGTCGCCTCGGCGGGCGCCGCGCCGGCGTTCAAGAACGTGAGTACGCGCGCGAGCCGGTACTGCGCCGTCGCCACGGCGCCGAACACCAGCGGCGCGGTCGCGACCCCGAGAACCAGGAAGTGGCCGATGCGCGCGCCGGCCGTGAACAGCACGCTGCCGGCAAGAATCGCGACGAGCAGCGCCATCGACAGATGCGGCTCGAGAAAGATCAGGCCGATGACGGGCACCAGCACGACGAGGAACGGCAGGAGGCCCTTCTTGAAGTCGCGCACCTGCTCGCCCTTCTTGGCCGCGAGCATCGCGCACCACACGACCACCGAGAACTTGGCGAGCTCCGAGGGTTGCAGCGTCAGGACGCCGAGGTTCACCCAGCGACGGGCGCCGTTGATCGTCGGCGTGATCCCGTGCGTGAACGGCAGCAACGGGATGAGCAACAGGAACATCGTGATGCCGAGCAGCGGCCACGCCCAGCGTCGCCAGCGGTGATAGTCGATCCGCGCGAAAATCACCGCGAGCAAGCCGCCCACGGCCGCACCCACCGCCTGCCGCAGCGCGAAGCTCGCGCCGACCTGGCCGCCCGACGTCGTGACGAGACTCGACGCGCCGTAGACCGCCGCGAGCCCGAACACCACGAGCACCGCGGTCACGACGAACAGGAGCCGTCCCTCCCAGGCTACTGGGCCTCGACTAGTCGCCGGAATGTGGCCCCCCGTTCTTCATAGTTCTTGAACATGTCGTAGCTGGAGCACGCCGGCGACAGCAGCACCGCGTCGCCGGGCCGCGCGGCACGGCGGGCCCGTGCCATGACGTCTTCGAACGTCGTGCCGCGCTCGAGCGGCACTTCGCCCTCGAGATCCTGCTCGACCAGCGGCCCCGCCTCACCGTAGGCGATCACGAGGCGGCACTGCTTCGCGAGCAGCGGCGCGAGACTCGTGTACGGCTCTCCCTTGTGCCGGCCGCCGAGGAGCAGCACGTACGGCCGTTCCATGGCGATCACGGCAACGGTCGTAGCGGCGATGTTCGTGGCCTTCGAGTCGTTGATCCAGAGCACGCCGTTGACTTCACCGACCGGCTCCAGGCGATGCGGCAGCGCGCGAAACGAGCGCAACCCTTCGCCGATCAGCGGCGTCGGCACACCGGCCTCGTGCACCGCCAGCGCGGCGCCGAGCGCGTTCGCGACGTTGTGATCGCCCAGGAGATGCAGCTCGGCCCGCGGCAACATCGCCTCGCCGCCGATTCGGAGCATCCGCTGGCTCACGTCGTACCAGGCATCGGCGGTCCGGGCGAGCGAGAACAGCACTTTGCGTCCCGCCACTCCTTTCGCCATGTCCATGACGAGCGGGTCGTCACCGTTCAGGACCCAGACGTCTTCCGCGCTGGCATTGCGAAAAAGCAGTCGCTTGTCCGCGTAGTACGCCTCGGCGGAGGGATAGCGATCCAGATGGTCGGGCGCGAGGTTCGTCAGAATGCCGACCTCGGGCGCGAAATTCGGACTGTCGTGAAGCTGGAACGACGAGACCTCGAGACTGAGCCACTGATAGCGCTCGTTCGCCATCGCGAGATCGGTGAGCGGCCGGCCGATATTGCCGGCGGTCGTCGAGCGCAGGCCGGCCGCCGTGAGCAGGTGCGCCACGAGGGCGGTCGTGGTCGTTTTCCCGTTCGTTCCCGTGATCGCGATCGTCCGTGTGCCGCGTTGCCCGCTCGCGAGCGCGCGAAACCCGAGGTCCAGCTCGGACACGATCTCGACGCCGGCGTGCCGCGCGGCCGCGAGCACCGGCGCATCGGGCGGAACACCGGGTGAGACCACGAGACCGGCGGCCGCGCGGATTTTCGCGAGGTCGTGGCGGCCGATCTCGACATCGACCCAGGGGACGCCTTTCAGCGCTTCCGCCGCTTCGCCCGCGTACGGATGGGTGGACGCGTCGCTGGCGTAGACGCGCACGCCTTCGCGTGCGAGCAATCGCGCGGCGGCGACGCCGCTTTTGCCGAGCCCGATGATCGCCACGACGCTGCCGGGGCGCCGCCAGGCGGCGGGGACGAGCTGCTCCGTCTCGCTCATCGTACCTTGAGGGTCGCGAGCGCGATCATCGCGCAGAGAATGCCCAGGATGTAGAACCGCATCACGACCTGCGGCTCAGCCCAGCCCAGTTTTTCGAAGTGATGATGGAGCGGCGCCATGCGAAAGACACGGTGCGCGTCGGCGTACTCCTTCCCATACCGCTTCTTCCGCCAGCGATACGCCGTGGTCTGAATCAGCACCGAGACCGTTTCCGCGGCGAACACGGCGCCCGCGATGAGCAGGAGAAACTCGGTCTTCAAGAGAATCGCGACCGTGCCAAGCGCGCCGCCGATGGCGAGCGCGCCCGTGTCGCCCATGAAGACCTGCGCGGGATGCGCGTTGAACCAGAGGAAGCCGAGCGCCGCACCCATCAGCGCGCCGCAAAAAATGGTGAGCTCACCGGCGCCGGGCAGGTGCAGCACGCCGAGGTAGCGCGCGGCGTCCACGCGGCCGAACAAATAGCAGAAGATCGAGAACGCGCCCGCGGCGATCACGGTGAGTCCCGCCGCGAGGCCGTCGAGCCCGTCGGTGAGATTCACGGCGTTGGAGCTCGCGGTCGTCACGAACGTGACGAAGCCGATATAGATCGGCCACGGCAGGACCAGGATGATGTACTTGAACAGCGGCAGCTGCGTGGCGTTCGGCTGCACGCTGTTGGTGAGCGGGAACAGATAGAGGTAAAGACCCAGGCCCACGCCGAAGGCGATCTGCCCCACGAGCTTCCAGCGCGCGACGAGTCCCTGCGACTGGCCGCGCACGATCTTCAA
This sequence comes from Gemmatimonadales bacterium, assembly GCA_036522875.1. Lineage (GTDB taxonomy): Bacteria > Gemmatimonadota > Gemmatimonadetes > Gemmatimonadales > GWC2-71-9 > 20CM-2-65-7. Next base: position 20,833 of record DATDEZ010000072.1, read on the forward strand.
GTAGTCGTCGAGAAAGCCGATCATGCCCATCCACAGCGTCGCGACGACGGCGACCATCACATAGCGGCTGTCGAGCCGCGCCCACAGCAGCGTCGGCACCACGGTGGCGAGAATGATGATCAAGCCGCCCATCGTCGGCGTGCCGCGCTTGCCGTGATGGCTGGTCGGCCCTTCGGCGCGGACGATCTGCCCGATGCGATGCTCGCGCAGCTTGCGGATGACCCATGGCCCGACGACGAACGCCAGCAGCAGCGCCGTCACCGTCCCGCCGGCCGCCCGGAACGTGATGTAGTTGAAAAGATTGAAGAAGATGTGCTGGCGAGCGAGCGGGGCGAGCAGATGATAGAGCATCAGGCCAGGTGGTTAAGGACACGTTCCAAGGCCACGCCACGCGAAGCCTTGAGCAGGATCAGTTCGTTGCCGCGCAACGCCGACTTGAGCTTCGGCCCCAGCGCGTCCGCGTCCGCGGCGGTGATCAGCCGACCCCCCAGCTCCTCCCGCAACGTCTCGAAGGCCCGCGCGAACGTTCCGACGGCGGCGACGAGCGCGGGCTTGCGCCGGGCGATCTCGCGCGCCGCCTCCGCGTGCAATCTTGCACTTTCCGGCCCCAACTCCAACATCGTGCCCACCACGACGACCAGGGGGCGACGCTGCCGGCCGGCCAGCCAGGCCGCCGTCTGCACGGCACGCCGCATGGATGCCGGGTTGGCGTTGTAGGTGTCGTCGATGACCGTCAGGTTGCCGATTTCCCGGACGTCGCCCCGGCCCCCGGGCAGCCGCACGTTCGCGAGCGCTCGCACCGCGGCGTCGTGCTCCACACCGGCGCGCTGCGCCACCGCCAGCGCGATCTGCGCATTCTCCATCTGATGGATGCCGAGCGCCGGGAGCGTCACCTTTTCACCCGAGTCGAGCGAGAGTCGCGGACGGCCATCCCGGTCCAGATGGCGGTCGAGCAACGCATCCTCGCCACTCTTGCCCGGCAGGGCCGCGGGAATCACCTGCGTCCGCTTGCGGGCTTCCGGCCACATCGTCTCGGGACCCGAGCCGATGATCGCGACCGGCGCGCCGTCGAGCAGCGAGAGCTTCTCGCGCATGACGCCCTCGAGCGACCCGAATCCTTCGACGTGCGCGTAGCCGATATTCGTGATGACCGCGATCGTGGGCTCGATGATGTCGCGCAGCTTCGCGATCTCTCCGGGAATACTCGCGCCCGCTTCGACGACCAGGGCCTCCGTGTCATCCGGGGCGCCGAGAATCGTGAGCGGCACGCCGACGAGGTTGTTGAGGTTGGCCGCCGTCGCGTGCACGCGGTAGCGGGCGCCGAGCGCCGCCCGAATCATCTCCTTCGTGCTGGTCTTGCCGCTCGAGCCGGTGATCGCGACGACGGGAGTGGCCGCCGGGAACATGCGCCGGCGGGCGCGCGCCAGCAGACCGAGCGCCGTCAGCGGGTCGTCGACCTCGAAGAACGGCAGCCCCGCCACGGCCGGCGTGCCGCGTCGGACGACGGCCGCAGCGGCCCCCCCGCTCTTCGCCTTCTCGAGAAAGTCGTGCGCATCGAACTTCTCGCCCTTGAGCGCGATAAACAGCGTATCGGGTTTCAGGTGCCGGGTATCGGTGGAGATCGCGGCAAACGTCAGCTTCGCCGGCGCAGGCACGCCCAGCGCCTCGGCAACCTCGTCGCTCGTCCAACGCCGTCCGGTCACTATGCCCCTCCCAAGCTGCGGACGATCTCGCGCTCGTCGAACGGCTCCTTCACGGTGCCGACGACCTGATACGTCTCGTGTCCCTTCCCGGCGAGCAGGAGCGTGTCGCCTTCGCGCGCCAGCTCCATCGCCTGTGCGATCGCCGCCTTGCGGTCCACGATCCGGTAATGCTGGCGGCCGCTCATCCCGGCTTCGACGTCGTCGAGAATGCGCTCGGGATCTTCCGTCCGCGGATTGTCGGACGTCGCAATGGCGATGTCGCCGAGCCGCACGGCGATCTCGCCCATCGGCGCGCGTTTGCCGCGATCGCGGTCGCCGCCCGCGCCGAACACGACGATCACGCGCCCGCCCGGCGGCGTCACGTCGCGCACCGTTTCCAGCGCGCGCTCCAGCGCGTCCGGCGTATGCGCGTAGTCGCGCAGGATGACGCACGGATCGACGGCGATGCGCTCCATCCGTCCCGGGACTTGCGGCGCCTGCGACAGTCGCTCGGCCACCGTGCGCGCGGGAACGTCGAGACCGGCGGCGCACGCGGCGACGCCCAGCGCGTTCGCCACGTTGAAGCGGCCGAGCAGCGGCAGCGCGACGTCGTGGCTGCCGGCGGTAGTGACCAGCGTGAAGCGCGCGCCTTTCGCGTCGACCCGGACGTTGCGCGCCGTCACATCGGCCGGCGCGCCGAGCGCCGAGAACGAGATGCGGCGTGGCGCCGGCGGCAGCTTGCTCCACGCCGCGTCGTCGGCGTTGACGACGGCGAGCCCTTCGGGCGCGGGAGCGAGGTAGCCGATGAGCTTTGCCTTCGCCGCAAAGTACGCGTCGAACGTCTCGTGGTAATCGAGATGGTCTCGCGTCAGGTTCGTGAAGAGCGCGGCGCGAAACACGAGCCCCTCGATGCGTCCCTGGTCGAGACTGTGCGAGGAGACTTCCATCGCCGCGCCGTGGGCGCCGCGGTCGACCAACGCGGCCAACGTCGCTTGCAGATCGATGGGACCGGGCGTGGTCAGGTTCCCCGCCTCACTCTCGACTGAATTCCCGCCGGGGTCGAAGCAGCCGAGCGTGCCGATCGCGCCCATGGGCCAGAGCGCGCTCAACACGTGACGCAGCAGAATCACCGACGTCGTCTTGCCGTTCGTGCCGGTAACGCCGACGAGCTGCAGCCGCTGTGCCGGCCGGCCGTACCAGGCTTCCGCGGCGAGCGCCGCCGCCCGCCGGCCGTTGCGCACGACGATCTGCGGAATCGCGACCGCTTGCCGCGTCTCGACGAGCGCCGCCGCGGCCCCCCGCGCCGCGGCGTCCTTCACGAACTGGTGACCATCGAGCACCGCGCCGCGCACCGCACAGAACAGCATGCCGCGCTGCAGGCGCCGCGCGTCCGCCGTCAGGCCGGTGATCTCGAGCCCGCCGACGTCCGCCGGCGGGGCTTCGATCAGGACGCCGGCGCGCGCCAGCGCGTCGATGACGACCCGCAGCGATTGGCTCACTTCGCTGGAGCCGTCGCGAACATCGTGACGGTCGACCCGACGGGCGCGCGCTCGCCGGCCGCGGGCCAGGTGTGGTCGACGAGTCCCCATCCCTTGATGACGACCTGGAAGCCGCGCCCGTGCAGCGTACGGACCGCTTCGCGGAGCGCCCGGCCGGCGACATTCGGGATCACCAGATCGACCGGCGATTGCCGGCCCGCGGACGCGCTGTCGGTGGTCGGTGGCCACGTCACGACGTAGGGAACGACGCCGTCGGGCTCGTCGAGCGCCGCGGTCTCCGTGCCGCGCGCGACGGTCGTCACATTGGCGAGTCGCGCCCGATCCAGCGCGACGGTCCGCGCCGCGAGCGCTTGCTCGAGCATGGAGCGGGTGACGGGGGCCGCTGTTTCCGCGGCGAAATAGCTGCCCTTCTGCGGATTGTCGATCTTCATCACGACGACGAGCTGCGGCTGGTCGGCGGGAAAGAGCGCGGCGAAGGACGCCGTGTACTGGCCGGCGGCATAATGTCCCGCCACCACGCGCCGTGCCGTGCCGGTCTTTGCGGCAAGCTGGAAATTGGTGAGCGCGGCGCGCGCTCCCGTGCCGCCCGATTCGACGACGCCGCGCAACAGGTCGCGCAGCTTCGCCGCCACGGCGGCGCTCACCACGCGACGCACGGGCTCGGGGTGATGGCGGTAGCGCAGGGACCCGTTCGGCGCGTGAATCTCGCGAATCAGCGTCGGCTGCAGGAGCACGCCGTCGTTGGCGATCGCGCCGTACGCGGCCGCGAGCTGGATGGGCGTGACGGCGAGCTCGTAGCCGATCGCGAGGCTCGCGGCGCTCGGCCGCGACCAGTCGCGCGGCGGCCGCAACCGCCCCGGAGACTCCGCCGGAAACTCGACGCCCGTCGGAGCGCCAAAGCCGAAGGCGCGCAGGATGCCATACTGCTCGCTGGGCTCCAGGCGGGCGGTGAATTTCACCATCGCGATGTTGCTCGAGACGCGGATCGCGTCGGCCAGCGTGAGTGAGGGCAGCGGATGCTCGTCCGTCACGACGCGGTCGGGCAACTTGTAGCGGCCGCCCTCCCCCGACACCCGCTCGGCCGGCCGCACGCGGTCGTACGACAGCAGCGCGGCGGCCGCGAAGATCTTGGCGACCGATCCCGGCTCGAACGTCTCGGTGAACGCGCTCGGCCGCATGCTGCCGTCGGCGCGGCGGGACGCCGCGGCCAGGATCTCGCCGGTCGTGGGATCCAGCATCACCACGTCGCCACCCTCGGCCGCCATGTTGTCGATCGCGTCGTCGAGCGCCCGCTGCGCGATATCCTGGAGCTCGGCGTCGATCGAGAGGACGACGTCGTATCCGGCGACGGGCTCGGAAATCACGCGCGCCGGGGACTCGTACTCGCGGCCTTCGCGATCCTTCAGCACCACCGCGGCGCCGGGCGTGCCGGCCAGCAGCGTATCCAGCAATCGCTCCAGCCCTCCCCCACCGCCGCCCGACCCTCGACCATCGTCGCCCAACCTGCCGATGACGGCGTGTGCCAATTCCGGCGACGGATAGAAACGCCGCAGGACCGGTTCGAGATGAACGCCGCGCACGGTGCGCAGCGGTCCGACCTCGAGCGCCGTGTAGGGACCGGCGAACCAGGCGTAGCGACGCCGCAAACCGTGATTCACCTCGCCGGCCGAGATTCGCAGCTGATGCGCGATGATCGCGGCATCGCGGCCCGGATCTTTCAGCTCGTTCGGCGCGACGCCCACGTGATAGGTCTCCTGCGTGAGCGCGATGGCGGTGCCGTGCCGGTCGTACAGCGTCCCGCGGCGGGCGTCGAGGACGACGCGCTCGGTGCGTTGCGCTTTCGCCGCCGCCGCGTAGCGCGAGCCTTCGATGAGCTGCACCTGGCCCGCGCGCACGACGAGCGCGAGCAGCGCGACGCCGAGCGCGATCTGGACGACCTGCAGCCGCACGACGGGCTTTGCCATCAGCGCGGCGCGGACGGGTTGGGAGCGGGAATCAGGATGATCTCGGTGTCCGCCGGCAGGCGCAGCCCCTGCTTCCTCGCCCGCGGCAGCAGAATCGCGCGACTCTCCCCGGCGCGCACGCGGCGCTCGAGATCGGCGCGACGGCCCTCGAGCGACCCGCGCTCCTCGCGCAGGTCGGCGAGCGCGCGGGCGGCGTTGAGCGCCGCGGTTTGCCGGGCGATCACGGCCCAGAGCGCGGCGAGCAGCGTCACAAGCCAGACGGCGATCCAGTGGCGCCCGCGCAGCCTCATGCGACTTTCTCAAACCCGCGGAACTGCGCCGAGCGCGCGCGGGGATTGGCGGCGATCTCGTCGTCACTCGGGACGATCGGCTTCTTCGTGAGGACGCGCCCCAGCGCCTTCCCCCGGCAGGTGCAGATCGGCTGCTTGGGAGGACAGATGCAGTCCTTCGCCCACTCGCGAAATGCGTGCTTCACGATCCGATCTTCACCGGAGTGATACGTGATCACACCCAGCCGGCCTCCCGGAGCGAGCGCGTCGCGCAGCGCGGGCAGCGCGGTCTCCAGGACTTCAATTTCCTGGTTCACCGCGATCCGCAGCGCCTGAAACAATCGGGCAAAGTCGGACGGCCCGGAGCGCGGTCCCAGCACCGCCCGGATGGCATTCACGAAATCGTCGCTTACGACAAACGGCTCGTTGAGCCGCCGGCGGACGACCTCTCGCGCCAGCGCGTGTCCGCGCCGCTCGTCGGCATAGTCGCTGAATACCCCACCGAGCCGCTCCACGGACCACGTGTTCAACACATCGCGCGCCGCGATGCCCTTCGCTGGCCCCGTCCCCGTTCCCGTTCCCGTTCCCGTCCCCATGCGCATGTCCAGCGGAGCACCCGGTCGGAACGTGAACCCGCGCGCCGGCGTGTCGATCTGATGTGAGCTCACGCCCAGGTCGAGCAGGATCCGGTCGGGCTGAAACGCGCGAATGGCGGCGATGGCGGCAGGCGCGGCAAAGGAGCTCTCGACGTACTCGATGGAGTCGGTGCCGAGTCGCTTGCGCGCGGCGGCGATGGCATCGGGATCGCGATCGATTCCCAACACGCGAGCTCCGAGCCCCAGCAATACCGCGGCGTGACCGCCGCCGCCGAGCGTCCCGTCCACCACACGGCTGCCGCCCTCGGCCCATGATCGGACGGCCTCGGCGAGCACCGGGATGTGGTAGGGAATCGCAGGCGTATCAGGAGCCGCCGTGGGCACGCTCCAAAATAAGGAAACCCCCGTCCAGAAGGGGACGGGGGTTCGGGGAATTCGGAATCGTTTGGTCCAAACGGGGCTGACGGGGCTCGAACCCGCGACCTCCGGTGTGACAGACCGGCACTCTAACCAGCTGAGCTACAGCCCCAAGCCCCTCTGCGGAGCGCCGGAATATAGACCGGGCCCTAGGTCAATTCAACGGCGGACGCGCTCAGAGTGGCGGCCGACACTTGAACGCCGCCTGCACCGAGGGCTTCGCTTTCTCGTACTGCGCGACGTAGCCCAACATTTGGTCGGCGAACGGCGGCGAAACACGGCGACCGAGCTGCAACGCGGCCCTCGTTCGCGTCAGCCGGTCGAAGACAGCATGAGCCGCCGGGCAGCGGGCCGCCCCCTTGGTCTTTGTCATTTCTTGGTAGACCGGGTTGAGCGTGAGCACGGAGGAGATTCCCCACCAGAAGCTCGCGTTGACCCGAATTTGCTGCTTTGGCCCTGACGTGTCGGCGGCGCTCTTCGGCGCAATCGTCGTGAGTAGCGTATCGAGCCACGCGTAGGCGGCGGGATAGGCACCCGCTTGCGCGAGCTTGGAGCCGCCGGTGAGCAGGATGACCGCGGCGGCCAGGCGCTGCCCCGAATCCGCGGAGCTCAACCCCGGCCGCAGGTACGGGCGCGCCGAGTCGACCTTGGCCACGAATGCAGCGCGGCGCGGCTTCACCGCGATCGTGTCGCGGCTGCCCGCGGTATCCCAGACCGCCCGGTCGATCAGCACTTTGCCGACGAGCAGGCTCGTGCTGACGTCATTGGCGTCCTTCTGCAACACCGTCCGATAGATCGCCAGTGCCGAATCGGTTTGGCCCGCGGCCTCGAAGTACGCACCGCGGGTCTTCAGGTACGAGACATTGTTCGGGAAGTGGCGCACGGCCGCGGCCGTGAATTTGTTGAGCGCGGCGGTGTCACCGACCTGCTGCGCCGCACCAATCGCGGGCTTCAGGAACGTCGTGTCGCCGCCGAGCGCGGAATCCTTTGCGAATTTCGCGAGCCACACGTCGAGCGCGCAGCGGAAGTCCGATGCCTCGGTGCAAATCGTGAGCTTCAGATCGAGCAGCTGCGGATCGCCCGGTGAGATTCCCGGTTTCAACCCGGCGTCGAGGACCTCGACCGCCTTTGGGAATTTCTTCATCTGCCGCAGCAGCTGCGCGATGCCCAGCCGCTTGGCCACGTTCCGCGGCTCGCCGCAGAGCTGGTGGATGAAGGCGTCCAGCATGTTGGCCGTGTCGCCCTTTTGCTGGTAGCCGCGGGCGATGTTTTCCCACGCCGTGCCGTTGCAGGAATCCGCTTTGAGCGCGTGCTGGGATGCGGCGATGATGCTATCGAGCGGCGCGCGCTGCGCTTCATAGACGGTCGCGATGCACAGCCACGCGCTGACGGAGTTCGAGTCCTGGAGCAGCGCTTTTTGAGCGGCCTGGCGCGCGCGCGCGAACTGGCCGCCCTGCCGCTGCGTGTAGCACTCGCGCACGTTCTCGCTGGCGCGGATCACGACCCACGCGCGCTGTGAGATCGCTTCCGCGAGCGCCGCAGTCGTGCCCGGGTTGCCGTTCGTGGCGTGATAGCTCGCGGCCATGCCGGAGCTCGCGATGTCCACCATCCGGACGTCCGCCGACAGCTCGGCGCCGCTTTTTTGGAAGTCACCGGTGAGATACGAATGCACTTGCAGGAACCGGGCGAGCTGGCGCGCTTGCTCGTCCGTCAGCAGCCCGTCGCAGGGGAAGCCCGATTGCTTCAGCGCTTCGCAGAGCTTGGCCTTCGGAATCACCTGCACCTTGCTCTTCGCGATCTGGCCGAGGCGCTCGCGCACCGCGTCCGCGAGCGCGATGCTCGCGGCGGAGTCGGTGACGGCCGCCTGAAACGGCAGCACCAGAAACCGCTCCGTTGGCTGCTGTACCGCGAGCTGCGCCGTCGCGTTCGCCGCGGCGCAGATGGTCAACACCATGACTAACTGAAGCGCTCTCACCGTGTTCGTTCCTCCGGTAACAGGCTGCTACACCAATGGGCGAAGAGGGATTCGAACCCCCGACATCCTGCGTGTAAGGCAGGCGCTCTGAACCGCTGAGCTATTCGCCCGTGCCATGGGGGAGATGCGGAGTGCTAAAGGAGCAGGCCTACTGGAACCAGAACGCAGTAGCCCAGCACGAGCAGCACCGGCGCGAGCGTGGTGTTTCCCTTCGACAGCAACCAATACCCAAGTGCGAGCGACGCGAGCGCACCGCCGAGAACGACGTAGTTCTTCGGTCCGAAACGGAGGCGCGAACGTGCGAGTGTTTGATCAGGCATCAGGCGGCCTAGAGTCTATTCGGTAATCTCAACATCGTCAAGCAGTTGGCTGCTATCCGCGTCCGGCGTGGCGTCCAGCGCCGCCCGGCGGTCGCGGTCGCGACGGCGGCGCAGCACGACCAGCGCCACGAGCAGCGCCCCAATCGCCAGCCAAAAAAAGCCCATTGCGAACAGCCAGGACAGCCAGCCGTAGCGCGATCCCACGTCTTTCTGCCAGCGCTCCTCGAAGTCGCTTTCGGTGATGTGATACGTCTCACGCAACGCCGCGTCGAACGATTCAGCCTGCGGCAAGTTGGCGAGCAGCGGGTCGAGGCCGCGCTCCCTGCCCCAGCGCTGGAGCAGCAGTACCGCGGTTGCCGCCAGCGCATATCCCGTCTCGGCATCGCCGCGGTCGCCGCGCAGCGCGCGATCGACCGCGTCGAGATCCATGCGGACGCCGCGCGCGAGCTGCCAGTTGAGGCGCAGCGCGTCCAGCCGGTCCCACTCCTGCGCGGCAACGGCCGCGTATCCCTCTTCGAACCACAGCGGCACGCGATGACCGACTTTCCATCGCAACGCGAGATGGGCGAGCTCGTGCCGGAGCGCGTCGGACGGTCGGGCGGTCTGACGGTCGGACAAGAGGACGATCGTGCCCGCGTCGGGAAACGCGGCGCCTTCGCTCCACAACGGCAGGCGGCCACGGGTGAGGGAGTCGTAGATCTGCCGGCTGGGCGCGAGGATGATGCGAATCGGATGATCGGGCAGCGCGCCGATGCCGGGAAAATTCGTCGCGTGATCGGCCTGCTCCGCGATCGCGACCGCCAATCCTTCCTGACCGGGCCAGGCGATCGCCGTGACGCGACCGACCTGCGTGGCAACGGGAGACTGAGACTGACCCTGCAACAGCAGGACGAGCAGCGCTACTCTCGCGGGGGCTCCTCGCCCTTCCCCACGAGCTCCAGCATCTCCTGACAGCGTTTGCCCCAGGAGTTGAACTTGTTGGCCTTGAAGCCGTCGGTCCACGTGGTCTTGGCCTTCTCCTGCTCACCCGCGAACCACTGCGCGCGGCCGAGCTCGTAGTACGCTTCGATCAGGTTGGGACCGAGCTTCAGCGTCTTCAAAAAGAACGTCTCGGCGTCCTCGTACATCTCACGCTGCAGATACACGAGGCCAAGGTAGAAATGCGCGTACAGCGTCGCCTTCTTGTCGTTGTCCAGGCGGATCGCCTTGGACAGATGCTCGATCGCCTCGCCGAAGATCTTTTTCTTCAGACAGATGTAGCCGACGTTGATTCGCGCGAGCGAATTGGCCGGCTCCTTCATGAGCACCTTCGAGAACGTCGCCAGCGCGTCGTCGTAGTCCTCGTGCAGCATTTGCGCCCAGCCGAGCAGCGATTCCGCCTGCGTCTCGCCCGGCGAGAGCTGCAGCGCTTTGGTGAGCGCCTGAATCGCGCCGGCATGATCGCCCAGCGAGATGAGGCTCCAGCCTTTTTCAATGAACGTCGTCGCGCCGATGTGGTCCGCGTGCAGCACCGGCCGCTGGCCGGTGAACTCCGGCGCCGCCGCCTGCTTGGTGTCGGCGGCGAGCTGCTTGTAGCGGTCGACCAGCTGGCGAATGTCGTCCTTGAGCTGCGTCAGCTCCGAGAGTTGCGTGTCGACCTTTTTGAAGAACGCGATGATTTCCCGTTTGGCCGCTTCACGCTCCGCGTTGCCCGGCGCGCCGTCGAGCTGACGCGCGATCGCGTCGTATTCGTGGCGCAGCGCGGTGACCGGTGAGTCCGCCATCAGCCGACTTCCTGCAAGGCCAGTTTTTCCTTCGAGTTGAGCAGCTTGTTGGCGTTGAGCACCACGATCGTCCGTCCGTCTTGCACCACGAGCCCCGAGATATACTCAGCCGCGAGCCCGCGCACGATCCCGGGCGGCGGCGTCACGGCCTGGGCCACGACCTGCATGACCTCCGTCACCGTATCGACGATGATGCCGATCTTTCCACCGTCGAACTCGAGAATCACGGTGCGGGTGTCTTCGCGCAGCGGCGCCACGGCGCCCAGTCGCTTGCGCAGGTCGACGAGCGGCACCGCGCCGCCCTGGTATTGCAGCACGCCCTCGAGGAACTCGGGCGCCTTTGGCAGTGGTGCCGGCGCCTCGTAGCGCAGAATGCGCTCCACCTGAAAGATGTTGAACGCGAAATCCTGGCCGCCGACCTTGAACGTGACCAGCTGGACGTCATCGCCGGTGCCGCTTCCGGGGGTCGTCGTCATGCGATGCGATCGCCGAGCGCGTCGAGATCCAGAATCGGCACCAGACCCTCGCCGCCCTCCTGCTCCGCGACGCCCGCGGCCCACGGCAACATCTGGCCGCGCGGCACCGGCAGCGGCTCGTCACGCATGACCGCATCGGCGTCGTCCACTTCCAGTGCCACCTGCGTGTGACTCGGCCCGATCTCCACGAGCACGACCGTGCGGGTGGCCGGCCCCGTGCTCACCGGCGCCTCGCTTCCCGCGAGAAAGGCGCCGAGGTGAATGAGCGGCACGAGCCGGCCGCGCAGCGGGGTGAGTCCGCGCACCGCCGGCAGCTTGCGCGGAATGGCGAGCACTTCCGTCGCGTCGCCCACTTCGAGGACGCGGCCGACGGGAAGACCGTACGCTTTGCCGGCGGCGCGGACGAGCAGATAGCCTTTCATCGTTTCGCTCCGCCGCGGCGCAGCAGCTCCGCGCCCACACGATCGGCGATCTGACTGAGCGGCAGGACCGCGTCCACCCCGCCGGCCTGCACCGCGGCGTTCGGCATGCCGGCGATGATCGCCGTTTCTCGATCCTGCGCGACGCCCGCTCCGCCGGCGTCGTGAATCGCGCGCAGCCCCTCGGCGCCGTCCTTGCCCATGCCGGTCAGCACGACGCCGATGCCGCGGCCGCCGTACACGGACGCGATCGAGCGGAACAGCGGATCGGCCGCGGGACGGACGCCCCAGATCGGAGCGGATTGATCGAGCATGATCACGGGACCATCGGCAGCGGCACGCACCCGCATATGATAATCGCCCGGGGCCACGTACGCCGTATCGGCCACGACGGGTGCGCCGTCCGCGGCTTCGACGACGCGCAGCTGGCTCATCGAGTCGAGACGCTCTGCCAGACTGCGGGTGAACTTGGGCGGCATGTGCTGGACGATCAGCACCGCCGCGCCGCGCCCGATCGGCAACCGGGGCACGACGTCCGCGAGGGCGCGCGGGCCGCCGGTCGACGCCGCGATGCCGACGTCTCGCGCGTCAGGGTGCTGGCGCGCGAGACGTCGGCC
>DATDEZ010000073.1:0-8914 GCA_036522875.1 Gemmatimonadales bacterium
TACGCGGATTCCAGCTGAACCGCTGCCCGGGGTGATGGGCGAACAGCGCGTCCTCGGGCACGACCGCGGGCGGCCGATCAAGTGGTGCGCCGTCCTCCAGCCAGTGATAGACGGTGCTCGCCCCGACCATCACGATGAGCAGATCGAGCCGCTCATAGTTCGGCAGGACCCGGTCGAAGATCAGGTCGAGCTCGGGCGAGCTGACACCGGAGCGCGCGATGTTGCCGACGTGCACGCGCCGGGCGCCGAGCGCGCGGAGCGCGTCGTCCTCGTTGAGAAGCCGCTGGAGCACACCAGGCCAGCTCGTCGGTTGATCCAGCGCGTAGCATTCCGCCGCGCTGCCCCCGGCAATGAGGATCCGGAACACATCATCGCCCCTGGGAGCCTCGGCACCGCGCTCGCCATCGGAGTTGATCTCGAACCGAACCCTCGGCTCGATCTCGGGAGCGACGTCAGGATGCTGGCGCAGCTCCAACCGCATGCCGGGCGGCCAGACGCGATACGGCGTCCGCCGCCGAATCCACGAACGCGCGATCAGCTCGGCGCTGATCGCCAGGGCGATGCACACAACGGGGGCAGCGATCCAGATCGTCATACGCGACTCGGTGCCCGGAGCGGGCGTGGAAGGAAGGAACGCAAGTCGAGATACGGATCATTGCGATACACGAAGAAGACGAGCGTCGCGGCGAACACGACGACCATCGCGACGCCCGCGCCGGCGATCGCGAGGAGGCCGCGCATGTCGAGCTCCGCCTTCAGCCACAACAGCAGCGCGAGCGCCGGCAGCGCGCCGAGCACGGCGCGCGGCACGACATAGCGGAAGAACTGCGCCGCCGAGACGTCCAGCACCTTGCACGCTTGAATGAACACCGCGGCGGCGAACAGCACATTCGGAATGGCCGTGCCGAGGGCCACACCGGCGAGACCGAACGGGCGTACGAAGACGATGCTCAGCACGAGGTTGAGCACGCCGGCGACGAGGAAGCCGACCGTCGGAAGACCGGCTTTGCCGAGTCCCATCAGCATCGGGAGGGCGACGCCGCGTACCGGCAGGAAGACGATGTACGACAGCATGAGGATCTGCAGGACCTGTCCGGCCGGCTGCTCGAAGCTGGGATCGACCCACCACGCGATGAACCGCGGGCCGAGCACCATGAGGAACAGGCCGGCGGCGAGCGTGAGGGAGAGGGCGATCTTCGACCACTTGAGGAAGATCTCGCGCAGCTCGTCTTGCTTGCCCTGGGTCTGCAGCCGCGTCGCGGCCGGCATCACGACCGCCGCGATCGACAGCAGGAAATCCATGAGGTAGATGATGAAGCTGTTCGCGACGGTGAAGTACGGAATCGAGCCGACGTCCATGTAGGCTCCGATCACGATGGAATCCGTTTCGAACGACAGCCGGCCACCGGCGTTGAGCAGCAGGACGTAGAGGCTGAACGCGAAGATGGCCCGAGTCATACCCCAGTTGCAGTCTCGCAGACGGATCCGGGCGCGCGGATGGCGGCGACGGATGACGAGCCAGCAGAACACGAAATCGAACGCCATGCAGACGAACTGCACGACCGCCAGCATCGTCAACGACGCGTTGAGGGCCAGCAGCCCAAACGTCAGGACGAGCCGGAGCAGCACGCCCCAGAGGCGCACGATGTTGCGGGGCACGAAGTCGTCATGCGCGGCCAGGATGGCGTTGGGCAGGAGGGCCACGAAGCCCAGCGACACGAACAGCACCACGATGGCGAACGCCACGCGCGCGTCGCCCCGCCACGACGGCGGGATGTGATAGCCGTGAATGAAGAACAGATACATCCCCGCGCCGGCCACCAGCGCGATCGCGCCGAGCGCGAGATACATCACCGTGCTGCTGCCGATTGCTTCGTTCAGCTTGTCGACGTCGTTATTCGCGGCGTGCTGCGCGAAGTACCGCACCGACGCCATCGGCACGCCGAGCACCAGTAGGCCGAGATAGCCGGTGATCGCGTTGATGAGGTTCCACGTGCCGTACCCGTCGTCGCCGAGCTTGTGGATGGTGAACGGCGTGAGGAAGTAGACCGCCATCATCGTCACGACCGAGACCAGCCAGTTGCTACCGATGTTCTTGAACACTGCTCTCCCTCCACAGCGTGGCCGCCTCGCTGACGGTGGCGAACCGGAATGGCGTGAGTCGCGCGAGCCCATCGAGATACGCTTCGATCGACGCATACAACCGCTCGACCGCCGCTCGCGTCGGAGCGAACGGGCTGAGTCCAGGCTTGAGGCTCGGCGTGTGCCAGCTCATGTGCAGATACCGCACGCCGTGCTCGAGCAGCCGCGCCGATAGCGTGAGCATGTCTTTCGTGGACTGGAATTCGGGGCTGAGGCTGAGCCGCCGCACCAGCCCCGTGCGCGAGGCGACGCCGTCGAGACGGAGCCACCTGAGCGGCGCCGCTTCGAGCACGCGGCGGAGCGGATCCCAGAATCCGAACGGCCCGCGATTGAACCCGTAGGAGAGCGGGATCTCGACGACCGGCCCAGCAGGATCCGCCTCACGCACGTCTCGACTCGCTGAAACGCGATAGGGCGTCAACGGCGCACCGACGAAATTCGGCCCGTGATCGACCGACCGCAGATCGACGGTCGGGCTCACGCTCGAGTCCACCTGATAGCCGCACTTCACCAGCGCGCCGATCGTCTCGGCGCCAACGCCGTAGCGTCCCGCGCGAAACGCGGTCGGCGCCTCGCCGCACGTCTCGGCGAGCACGGCCGTCAACCGCTCGAGCTTCGCGAGCTGGAGCGCGGCCGTCAGGTTTTTCGTCATGGAGTTGGACGGCGAGAGGGGCTCGTCGAGCGGCGGCGTATTCCATGGATGCAGGTGCGCGGCGATCTCCGCCCGGCCGTGGTCCCCGACCTCGCGCATGACGTCGGCGCCGCACGGATCGATCGCGACCTGGTAGGTGGTGAAGTACGTCGGCCGGACGCCGAGGCGCTCGAAGAATCGCGCCTGGCGCGGCAGCTCGCGGATGTTCTCGACGGTGACACCGTCGCGGCTGCGGTGCCAGTTGTCCTCTTCGGTATCGAGCGAAACGATCAGGAGCGTCGTCACGCCGCGCTCCCGCCGTTGCTCGGCCGGCGGAATGACGCCACCGCATCGAGCAGCCGTAGCCAGCGACCATTCCACCCGGCGCGGAATACGACGAGCTCCTCGGTTGTGCACCGCGCCGGCGCCCACGCGTACTTGTATTCGTCGTCGCCGCGCAAGAAGTCGAACGCCTTGTACCCGCGCTCGATCGCGCGCCGGATCATCGCGGCCATGAGCACGAGTCCGACGCTTTCGCGCTGCCAGCCTGGATCGCGGCCGCCCTGATAGAAGTAGACGGTGTCGCCCGACGTGAACCCGTACCACGCGGCTGCCGGCTTGCCGTCGATGTCGAGCGTGCTGAGCCAGAGCCGTCCCTGGCGGGCCATCTCGCCGGCGAATTGGCGCTGGAGCCCGGCCGTACGCGGATCCTGAAAGGCGCCCTCGCCGTTCCAGCGCCGGTCGTGCAACGCGAGGAGATGCGTCCACCCTTTGCTGATGGTCGCGTCGTCGTAGTCGACGATGGTCACGTCGTGCGCGCGATACAGGCTCCGCTCTTTGCGCCGCACGATCTGCCGCCGATTGGCGCTCAAGCTCGCGAGGTAGTCGTCCCAGCTCGCCGGCAACGCGAGGCGGGGACATCCCCAGAGGGGCTGATAGCGCACGGCGTGCCCGCGCTCGACGAGCGCTGCCGCAAGCCGCTGCGCATTCGGAGCGCCCTCGACCAAGTTCGGCAGCACGATGACGTGCCACGGCAGCTCGTCGAGGGCGTCCGCCAGTGCCTCGACGTCCGCGTCCGGCAGCGCCGGCACGTCGAGCTCGTCGGGGCAGCCGACGTCGCCGATCGCCCAGGTGAGCGCCTGAACCCAGCGGCGGCGGAATCGCAGCCGGCAGCGCCGGATGGGCAGCATCGCCTCGAGTGAATCGCCCGCGTCATGGATGGTCAGGACCTCCGACGCGTTGGCTTCCAGCGCGGGCGCCGTGTCGGCCCAGGCGCGATGCCAGGCCCAGCTCATGAACGGGGAGGTACAGCCCGAGCGCTCGCAAACCGCATCCCAGGACGCGGGACCGAGCGCGAGCGCATCGGTCAGCGGCGCGCGCGCCACATCGACCGCAATCATGCTTCGCGCTCAAGGCAAGACCCACGCCGTGTGACGGCAGGCGGAGCCCTGTTGCGCGCGCGCCACAGTTGGGCCGCGAGCGTGGCGCCAGACTTGCGCAGGTGCCACGGCACGATGTGCGGCATAGCGGGAATCGTCTATAGCGACCGGGAGCGCCCGGTCGAGGAGTCCCTGGTCCGGCGGATGTGCAGCGCCATCCGGCACCGCGGTCCGGACGACGAGGGGATCTTCGTTTCAGGTGGGGTCGGACTCGGCATGCGGCGCCTCAGCATCATCGACCTGAGCGGCGGCCGCCAGCCGATCTTCAACGAAGACGAATCGAAGGTGATCGTCTTCAACGGTGAGATCTACAACTATCGCGAGCTGCGCGACGAGCTCCTCGCCCGCGGGCATCAGCTTCGCACCGCGGGCGACACCGAGACCGTCCTCCACCTCTTCGAGGACGAAGGCGCCGCGTGCGCCGCGCGACTGCGCGGGATGTTCGCGTACGCCATCTGGGACCGCACCAGCGAGACGCTCGTTCTGACGCGCGATCGCTTCGGGATCAAGCCGTTGTACGTGGTCACCGGAGACTGGGGGATCGCGTTCGCCTCGGAGCTCAAGGCGCTCCACGCCGCAGAGCTGACGTCCCGTGAGCTCGATTGGGAAGCGCTCGATGCCTACCTGCAGCTCGGCTACGTCCCTGCTCCACTCACGCCGTTTCGCGACGTCAAGAAGCTCGAGCCGGGCCACTACCTGACCTGGCGGCGGGAAGTCGCGCCGCGTACGACGCGCTACTGGCAATTCCCACTGCACGAAGTGCAGCCCGACGCGCACCAGGAAGCCCGCGTGCGCGAATGGCTCGATGAGACAGTCACCGCGCACATGGTGAGCGACGTGCCGGTGGCGGCATTCCTGAGCGGTGGGCTCGATTCATCGGCCGTGGTCACGAGCATGGCGCAGCACGGCGATGCCGCCGCGCCGCCGCACGTCTTCACGGCGCGCTATTCGGGGTCGGGCTCGGCCGCCACGGACGAAACGGATCTCGCGCGCAGTCTCGCCAACAAGGTCGGGGCACGGATGACGGTCGTCGACATCAGCCCGAATGTGCGGGACATCGTCGAGCCGATCGTCCGCGCGCTCGACGAACCGCACGCCGACGACTCCGCGATGCCGACCTGGAGGTTGTCGCAGGCCGTCGGCAGTCGCTACAAGGTCGCGCTCACGGGAATCGGGGGAGACGAGCTGTTCGCCGGCTATCGGCGGCATATCGGATTGCTGGCAGCGCAACAGTACGCGAAACTCCCGGCCGGCGTGCGCCGCGTTGCCGGCTGGGCGAGCCGCCTGTTGCCCGAGCCGCGCTCGGGCGGCCTCGGCACCGACCGGCTGAAGCGCTTTCTGCATGGCGGCGCCGGCAGCGTTCCCGACCGCTTTCTCGGTCTCATGAGCCCGATCGCGAACGGCGAGCGCATGGGTCTCTACACGGACGACGTGCGGCCGCAGGTCTCCGGCGAGTCAGCGCGGCGCCGCTTTCACGAGGTATTCGCGGCCGGCAGCTCGAGCCCTTCAGGGCTGGCGGCCGGCCTCTATCTCGACTATACGACGTTCCTGCCCGACGACGTGCTCGCGCTCAACGATCGCCTGTCGATGGCGCATTCGCTCGAGGTCCGCGTCCCCTTTGTCGATCACGTGCTGGTGGAAGCCGCATTTCCTCTGCCGCAGCGCGTGAAGATCGGTCCGTGGTTACAGCCGAAACGGCTGTTGCGCCGAGCTTTGGCGCCGCGACTCACTGAAGCGCATTTGCGCGCCCCGAAGCGCGGGTTCGTGGGACCAACGACCGCGTGGCTTCGCAATGAATTGTCGGATCTCTTGAACGACGAGCTATCGGCCGAGCGGCAACGGCGGCTCGGGTACTTCGACGTGACCGCCGTGCAGACGGCGCTGCGCGATCACCTCACGGGACGGCAGAACCGGGAACGCATTCTGTGGGCGCTGCTCTGCTTTTCCGTCTGGCACCGGCTGTACCGCGAGTGAGCACGCCGAGCCACTGCAGCGACTCGACGAGGAACGGCAGTGGATCGCGCCAGCGCCAGACTTCGGTACGATCGCGCTGAGCTGAGGCATTCAGGAAATCCCGCACGGCGCCACGCCGCCACGCGCGATCTCGCAGGCGCAGCAGCAGATTGTCGACGTCGCCCCAGAACCACCGGCTGCGGACGTCCGTTCGATAGACGTGACAGAGCGGCACCTCCTCACCCTGTACACAACGCGCCAGCAGCGCCGGGAAATCGACGCCCGCATCGATCGCGAGCTGCAGCGAGCCCCACAGTCGCGCGTTCACTTCCATCAAGACGTGCTTGCCCGTGTGCGCGTCTCGTTTGCATTCGATCATCGCGACGCCCTGCCAGTCGAGCGCGTCGAGCATTCGCACGCCGGCGCGGACGAGCTCGGGCGTCAACGGAATGCTTTCGCGATAGACGCTCACACCACCGGCGGGCGGCTTTTCCCTGAGGCGCCTATGCGCGAACATCGCGACCACGCGGCCATTCCATCGCAGCGCGAACAGTCCCTCGCCCGCTCCCACGACCTCACGCTGCACGAGCACGGGATAGGCTTCGCGCGGGAGCACGGCGAGCGCGGCGTCACACGCGGCCGCGTTTGCGACCGGCACGACGGCGAGCTTGCGGCGACGTCCCTGCACCGTGACAACCGAGCGATGCGGCTTGAGCACGGCGGGAAAGAGATCGGAGAATTCGGCGGACCGCGCCCCCGGTCCCTCGAGTACGCGCGTCTCGGGGCCCGCCAGCCCGCAGTCTCTTGCGAGCTCGAGCATGCGGGCCTTGTCGGATGCCGCGCGGTAGGCTGCGAGACTCGGCAGCGGAACGTGCAGCTGCTCCGGGAGCATCGCGCGGTACTCGAGCACCGCTTCGACGGACGGATCGGTAGTCGGAAGTAACGTGTCGATCCCCTCATCGCGCGTGAGTGTGCGCAGCTCGGCGACATAGCCCCGGGGATCGGACAGCGCGTCGCTCTGTAGCGCATGGCTCCGAACGCCGCGCGACACGCCGGCCAGGGACCAGCGCATCGGAGCGGTGACGAAGACCTCGTGCCCCGCTGCCACCAGTGAACGCGCGGCCGCGAGCGTGACGCGCTCATTGCCGTCCGTGATGAGAATCCGCATGGCCTAGGGACCTGCGCAACATACGGGCCTCCGGAGTCCGGCGACTGTTGCGTCCGCACCACACCAGCGCATCGCAAGGTGAATGGCGTCGCTCTTGCACCGTGAGCGTGCATGCTGACGGCCACCCGTCCGGCCTCCCAATACCCTCGCCGCGCGGCGGCTCCGTCGTCGCCGACAGGCTCTGGGTGGAAACCCGACCTGCTGGTCGTGTGTGTCGCCATCTATATCGCGACCGCGGTTGGCCGCCTGCACGAAGTGTTTCCGGTCCTCGGCTACTTCAAGCCGACGTTGCTCTCGGCGGGCCTCGCCCTGGGGCTGTATCTGCTCGACCGCTCGCGCATGCGGGCGCCCGGCCGCCTGTTGTCCCCCATCGCGACGTACGTCATCGGTCTCGTGGTCTGGGGTGCTCTCACCGTTCCCGGCGCGCTGAATCAGGGCGCGGCGTTTCACGGCTGGCTCGATCTGGCGTGGAGCATCGTGATGTGTCTGGTCGTTGCCGGCAGCGTGCGGCGCACGGCCGACATCGAGCGGCTGGTGCTCATCTACTTCGCGGTGACGGCCGTGTACGTGGGCGTCGTGCTGTCCCGCTTTCAGCTGGGAGCGGAGAGCTGGCGACTCGGACGGCTGTACTACTACGACGCCAACGATCTGGCGACGCTCATCGCGACGGCGCTTCCGCTGGGCCTGCACTGTTTCCTGGTCCACCGCCGGCCGGTCGAACGCGTCCTCGCCGGCATCGGTCTCGCGATTCTCGCCGTGGGATTGATTCGCTCGGGCTCGCGCGGCGGATTTCTCGCCTGTCTCGCCGTGACGGCCTTCGTCCTGCTGCGCGTCACGACCATTCCGGCTCGTTCACGCCTGATCGGCGTCGCCGTGATCCTGCTGTTCGTGCTCGGAACCGCGAGCGACAAATACTGGGCGCAGATGCAGACGATCATTCATCCGCATGAGGACTACAACCTCACCGCCGAGGAAGGGCGCATTCAGGTGTGGGAGCGCGGCCTCGGCTACATGACGAGCTATCCCGTCTTTGGCGTCGGCGTGCGCAACTTCCCGGTGGCCGAAGGCACGATCTCCCCGCAGGCGCGGCGCCAGGAGCGCGGCCTCCCCGTGCGCTGGGGAGCGGCACACAACACCTACATCCAGATCGGCGCCGAGCTCGGCATTCCGGGGTTGCTGCTGTTCCTGGGATTGTTGTGGAGCACGTTTGCCGCGTTGCGGCGAGCGGCGCGGCGGCGGGGCGCGACCACGCGCGAGGTCGCGAGTCTCGCGCAGACGCTCATGGCGGCGCTCGTAGGGTTCGCGGTAGGCGCGATTTTCCTCTCGCTCGCTTACACCGACATGCTGTACATGCTCGTGGCCTTTTCGCTGGGCCTCGTGAAAGCGGCACGGGCGGAAGCCATGGCCCCCCAGGCTCTCCCGGCCCGATGAGCCGGCCTCGGCTGCTTGTCCTGACGCAATCGCTGCCCTACCCACCCCAGAGCGGCGTGGCCAATCGAACGTTCAACGTGCTGCGACAACTGTCGCTCGCGTACGACATCGACTTGCTGGCGTTCGCGCGTGTAAATCATCATCCCGATG
>DATDEZ010000074.1:0-2652 GCA_036522875.1 Gemmatimonadales bacterium
CGCTCGTTCACCTTGGCCGCGATGCGCGCGATCTCCTTCACGCCGTCCGCCGTGAACTCGAGCGTCGCGCCCTCGGCCGCGCACAGCGCCGCGTACTGCTTGGTCAGCGCGTTCTCGGGCTCCGTCATGATGCGGACGAAGTCTTCCTCCGTCAGCGAGCTCAGCTCGACGCGGATCGGGAAGCGGCCCTGGAGCTCGGGAATCAAGTCGCTCGGCTTGGCGATGTGAAAGGCGCCGGCCGCGACGAACAGGATGTGATCGGTGCGGACGTAGCCGTAGCGGGTCTGCACCGTCGAGCCTTCGACGATCGGCAAGAGGTCGCGCTGCACGCCCTCGCGCGAGACATCGGGCCCGCCGGAGCGCTCGCCCCTCGCGCCCGTGATCTTGTCGATTTCGTCGATGAAGATGACGCCGTGGTTCTCGACGCGGTCGAGTGCCTCGTTCACGACGTCGTCCATGTCGACGAGCTTCTTCAGCTCCTCGTCGATCAGGATGCGGCGCGCCTCGTGCAGGTGCACGGTGCGGCGTTTCTTCTTTTTGGGAATCAAGTCCTGCAGCATCTCGGAGAAGTTCATCTCCGTGCCTTCCATCCCCTGCGGCGGCTGCATCATCTCGAGCATCGGGAAGCTTTGCTGCTGCACCTCGATCTCGACGTCGCGCTCCTCGAGCGTGCCTTCCTTGAGCTGCTGGCGCAGCTTCTCGCGCGTGCGGCGGCGGCGCTCGTTCTGCTCGGCGTCGGCCTCGGGCACTTTCGGCTGGACGTCGCCCTTGGAGGAGACGACGAAGAGCGGGCGCTGGCCGGCCGCGGCTCCCTGCTCCGCCCCGGGGAGTGGGGAGTGGGGAGTGGTACTCGACGGCGGGCTGGGAAGGGGCGGCAACAACAAGTCCAGCAGCCGCTCCTCGGCGCGCTGCTCAGCCGCCGGGTAGACGTCATCCTCCCGCTCACTCCGCACCATGTTGATCGAGACGTCCACCAGCTCGCGCACCATGGACTCGACGTCGCGCCCGACGTAGCCGACCTCGGTGAACTTCGACGCCTCGACCTTGAGGAACGGCGCGCCCGCGAGCCGGGCGAGCCGGCGCGCGATTTCGGTTTTGCCGACGCCCGTGGGACCGATCATGATGATGTTGTTCGGCATGATCTCGTCCCGGATCTCTTCGGGCGCCTGCGCGCGGCGCCAGCGGTTCCGCACCGCGATGGCTACCGCCTTTTTCGCCGCGTCCTGGCCCACGATGTAGCGATCGAGCTCCGCCACGATCTTTTTGGGCGGCAGCTCTTCGAGCCAGGGGAGCGTATCCTCCGGAGGTTGTGAAGGCGCGGGGGAGGATGGTGGAGGTTGTGGAGGTGAAGCCGACAGTTTGGCCATTTATAGCTCAAGTACCGTGATGTTCGTGTTGGTGTAGACGCAGATGTCCGCGGCGATCTCGAGGCCTTTGCGGACGATATCCTTCGGCTCGAGCTTCGTGTCGTTCAGCAGCGCGCGCGCGGCGGCGAGCGCGTAGGTGCCGCCCGAGCCGATCGCGAGGATGCCGTCGTCCGGCTCGATCAGCTCGCCCGAGCCCGAAATCACGTAGCCGTGCTCCTTGTCGGCGACGACGAGGAGCGCCTCGAGGCGGCGCAGCACGCGATCGGAGCGCCAGTCTTTGGCGAGCTCGACGGCGGCGCGCGGCAGGTTCGTCGGATAGCGCTCGAGCTTCTCCTCGAACTTGTCGAACAGCGTGAAGGCGTCGGCCGCGGCGCCCGCGAAGCCCGCGAGGATCTTGCCGCCCTTCAGCGTCCGCACCTTGTTGGCGTTGGCTTTCATCACGGTCTCGCCGACCGTGACCTGGCCGTCGCCGCCGATCGCGACGTTGCCGTCGCGCCGGACGCAGAGGATCGTGGTGCTATGTATGCGCTGCAGTCCTGATTCCAACTCGAGACTCCTAGGCCCTGGGATGCGCCTGGTGATAGACCTTCTTCAGTCGTTCCACCGACGTATGAGTATACACCTGGGTGGTACCCAGGGAGGCATGACCGAGTAATTCCTGGACAGACCGCAGATCTGCGCCTGCATCAAGCAGATGCGTCGCGAACGAATGCCGCAACGTGTGGACGTGCAGATCGGTTCCCCGCGCCAGCGTGTCGAACAGCCGCTTCATCGCTTTCTGAATCGCGCGCGGGGTTAAGCGCTTGCCGCGCTGATTCAGGAACACGGCCCGGCTCGTGTGCCCCCGCTTGTCCTGGTACTGCCGCAGCGCCTGGATCGCGCGCGAGCCGATCGGCAGGATCCGCTCCTTCTTGCCCTTGCCGCGCACCTTGACCTGATCGGACACGAGATCGATGTCCGCATCGTTCAGGCCGGCGAGCTCGGACAGCCGCATGCCGGTCGAGTAGAACAGCTCCAGCATCGCGAGGTCGCGCGCTTCGCGCAGCCCGCCCGCGTGCGCGCGCGCTTCCGCGGTCTGGAACAGCTCGTCCGTCTCCGCGCGGTCGAGATACGCCGGCAGCGTCCGGTCGAGCTTCGGCGTGCGCGCCGCGCGCGCGGGATTCACCTCGACTCCGCGCGTCGCGTTGAGAAAGCGATAGAACGTCCGCAGCGCCGACAGCGCGCGCGCCACCGAGCGCTTGCCGAGGCCGCGCTGCTGCTCGGCCGCGAGAAAGCCGCGCACGGC
>DATDEZ010000075.1:0-23601 GCA_036522875.1 Gemmatimonadales bacterium
CCCGCGAACGGGGCTACAGGCGTCGCGCCGGGTTCGTCCGCGCGCGACGGCGCGGCGAGCGAGCGCATTGCGACGACGGTGATCAGCGCGCCGAACGCGGCGCCGGCGAGTCCCCAAGGGAGCCCCGCGCGCCACCCGGTCGCGCCGGCCGTGCCGACTGCCGCGCCGCATTTGTGGCAGAACTTGGCCGTGGGGGAAAGCGAAGCACCGCAAGCATGACACGTCATAGGCTGGGGAATGTAACGCGGCCTAGCGGGGTGCACGAAAGCCGGTAAAGTAGGGCCGATGGGCACCGAGTACGGCAAGCACATGGGCGAGTTGAAACGGGGCGACCAGCGTTGGGACGTGTACCTCGAGGGTCAGCCTGACACCGCGATGGGCGCGGTGCGCGGGCGCATCCATTTCGTGAGCGGCCAGCAGCACAAGATGACCGGCTGGATCTTCCTGGAATGGCAGGAGCGCGATATCCACGACCGATTCGGGGAGTTTTCGGCCGTTGAGCTGCTACACTTCGTGGAGTCGCTTTAGCGCATTTGCTGCACATTTTGGCGATCAGTTTGCAGATTTCCACATCACAAATTGGCGATTAGGCGATTTTTCCTGCAATTCATGCACGATTTGGTTGACACTCTCAGGAATGTCCTCTACCTTCCCGCATGGCCCGCCGCTTGCACCGCGCATCCCCGACTCGGGAAGGAGATCCCCCACAATGACCGCAACGTTGGAACCCACCGCCACCGTCGGTGGGAAGGTATCTACCGGCACGTCACCGGCAGACGTCATCCGTCGCGCCAGGGAAGCGGGAGTGCAGATCGTCGATGTGCGCTTCACCGACCTGCCCGGCACCTGGCAGCATTTCTCGATTCCGTTGAAGGAGCTCGAGGAAGACACGTTCACCGAAGGGCTCGGATTCGACGGGTCGTCGATTCGCGGCTTCCAGGCGATCAATGAGAGCGACATGCTGCTGCTGCCGGATGCGGCCAGCGCGTTCGTCGATCCGTGCCTGCAGGTCCCGACGCTCTCGCTCACTTGCGATATCGTCGATCCGATCACGCGTGAGCCGTACTCGCGCGACCCGCGGTACGTCGCGCGTAAGGCCGAAGCGTTCCTAAAGAAGAGCGGTGTCGCCACGACCGCGTACTTCGGTCCCGAGGCGGAGTTCTACATCTTCAACTCCGTTCGGTTCGATCAGAACGCGCATCAAGGCTATTACCACATCGACTCCGAAGAAGGCATCTGGAACAGCGGCACGAACGGTACCGCGAATCTCGGCCATCGGCCGCGCCACAAGGAGGGCTACTTCCCGTGCCCGCCGACCGACCGGCTGCAGGACCTGCGCTCCAAGATCATGCTGGCGATGATCGCGGCGGGGATCGAGGTGGAAGTCCATCACCACGAAGTCGGCACCGCGGGCCAGACCGAAATCGACATGCGCTACAACACGCTGACGCGCATGGCCGACCAGGTCATGATGTACAAGTACATCGTCAAGAACGTCTGCGCGGCCAACGGCTACACAGCCACGTTCATGCCGAAGCCGATGTTCGGCGACAACGGCTCCGGCATGCACGTGCACATGAGCCTGTGGAACGGATCGAACAACCTGTTCTTCGACAAGAACGGCTACGCATTGATTTCGGACAGCGCGCGCTGGTACATCGGCGGACTGATCAAGCATGCCGCCGCGTTGCTCGCGTTCGCGGCGCCGACCACCAATAGCTATCGCCGCCTGGTGCCGGGCTACGAGGCGCCGATCAACCTGATCTACTCGCAGCGCAACCGCTCGGCGATTTGCCGGATTCCGATGTACTCGACCTCGCCGAAGGCCAAGCGGCTCGAGTTCCGGGCGCCGGATCCGTCCGCGAACCCGTACCTCACGTTCGCCGCGCTGCTCATGGCCGGTCTCGACGGCATCAAGAACAAGATCGAGCCGCCGAAGCCGATGGACGTCGATCTGTACGAGCTGGAGCCGGAGGAGCGGAAGCACGTGAAGAACACGCCGGGAAGCCTGCTCGAGTCGCTCCAGGCGCTCCAGGCCGATCATGCGTTCCTGCTCGAAGGCGGTGTCTTCACGCAGGACCTGATCGACACGTGGCTGGCAATGAAGCGGACCAAGGATGTCGACGCCGTTGCGTTGCGTCCGCATCCGTACGAATTCTTCCTGTATTACGACGCCTGACAAACTAGGGCGGCAATAGGCGGCATCGGGCGGCAATGGTGACCCCGTTGCCGCCTTTTGCCGCCCGTTGCCGCCAATGTCCCTATGCCAACCAAACGCGAGATCCTCGACGCCGCCAAGAAGCAAGACGTCTCGAGCCTGCGCCTCCAGTTCACCGACATCCTCGGCGTCAACAAGAACGTCGAAGTGCCGGAGAGCCAGTTCGAGAAGGCGCTGGAGGGCGACATCATGTTCGACGGCTCGTCGATCGAGGGGTTCGTGCGGATCGAAGAGTCCGACATGGTGCTCAAGCCGGACCTCGAGACCTTTCGCGTCCTGCCCAACGGCGACGCGGCCGGCAGAGTCGCCCGCGTGATCTGCGACATCTACAATCCCGACGGATCGTCGTTCGCGGGCTGCACGCGCCAGACGCTCAAGCGGCAGATCGCCAAGGCCAAGACGCTCGGCTACGAAATGATGGCGGGCGTCGAGGCGGAGTTTTTCATCTTCCAGCTCGACGCAGGCGGTGAGCCGACGACGATCACGCACGATCACGGCGGCTATTTCGACCAGACCCCGGTGGATCGCGGGGAAGAGATCCGGCGACTGATCGTGCGGTACTTGGTCGCCATGGGATTCGAGGTGGAAGCGGGCCACCACGAGGTCGCGCCCGGACAGCACGAGATCGATTTTCGCTACGCGGAAGCGCTCGAGACGGCGGACAATCTCGCCACGTTCCGGTTCGTGGTCCGCAACGTCGCCTACCGGCACGGTTTCCTCGCGACGTTCATGCCCAAGCCGATCTTCGGGCAGAACGGCTCGGGGATGCACACGCATCAGTCGCTGTTTCGCAAAGGCCAGAACGCCTTTTACGATGCCAAGGCGCAATGGGAGCTGTCGGACGTGGCGCTGTCGTACATTGCGGGGCTCCTGACGCACGCCCGGGGCTTCTGCGCGGTGACGAACCCGCTCGTGAACAGCTACAAACGGCTGGTGCCGGGGTATGAGGCGCCCGTCAACGTGGCGTGGTCGATGCGGAATCGCTCGCCGCTGGTCCGGATTCCGGACCGCCGGGGGACGGGGACGCGTTGCGAGCTGCGGATGCCGGACCCGTCGGCCAATCCGTACCTGGCGCTGGCGGTGCAGCTGGCGGCGGGGATCGACGGGGTGGAGCACAAGCTCACGCCGCCCGACCCCGTGAACAAGAACATCTTCGAGATGAGCTTTCGAGAGCGGCGCAAGTATCGAATCGACGAGCTCCCGCGGGACCTGCACGAGGCGCTCGACATGCTGGAGCGCGACGAGGTTATCAGGAACGCGCTGGGCGCGCACATTTACGAGCGGTTCGTGGAAGCCAAGCGCGGCGAGTGGCAGGAGTACATCGGAAAGGTCAGTGAGTGGGAGCTCGAGCGGTATCTCAGTGTGTACTGATTGGGGTCTTGGGATTCGGCGTCGGTGCCTGCGACCTCCTGCCCCGGCCGGGCGACACGCAGGGCGAGCAGCATTTGGGTGAGTGGGATCAGCACGGTCGCATCGTCGTCGACACGGATCCGCGGTACACGCTGGTCCGGCTCCATACCGACACCAGCGTCGCCGAACGCCACGACGTGCTCCTCGCGCGATTCGATTTCGACCCAAGCGACGGCATTGGCGACGAGTATTCGCTGACGATCGCGCTCGATCTCGGCGATGCGCGGCGACTGTCGGCGGATCATCCCTATTCCTTGGGCGACTCGATACCGGCCTACGGCACGGTGACCTGCCTGTGCCGGCCGATGCGTCCGGACTCGGTCCGCGGCACCTACACGGTGGAAACCCGTGGCATGCGACAGATCGCGGGGCGCATCGAGGCCACGTTGTACTTCACCGCCTGGAATGATCCGACGCGCCACGAGAAGTACGCGCTGCGGCAACGGATTCATGGGGTGCGGCCCTGAAAGCGGTTGCGCGGTTGGGCGGCTGGGCGGTTGGAATGGCCGTGTTTCTCACCGGTCAACCGCTGAACCGCTTAACCGCCCAGACGGGCCACCGGCCTATCGGCCCATCCGCCCATCCGATCGTCGATACGATCATCATCCAGAACAAGAACGTGTTCGACCGCGACGACGACGCCCCTGACTGGGTGGCGCGCGTCGCCAATCGGCTGCACGTGCGGACGCGCCAATGGGTGATCCGGCGACGCCTGCTGCTCAATCGCGGCGATCCGTTCGACGTCGCCCGCATGGAGGAGAGTGAGCGTTCGTTGCGCACGCTGGGCGTCTTTCGCGAAGTGCGCATCGACACGGTCCGCACCACGACGGGCAAGCTTGCCTTGCGTGCCGTCACGGCGGACGGATGGAGCACGCAGCCGCAGGCGAGCTTCACGAGCGCGGGCGGTGACAAGACGTGGGCGGCGGGATTCGTCGAGCGCAATTTCCTCGGCACCGGCACCCAGCTCGCGATGATCTACGGCAAGAACCCCGATCGCAGCCAGCTCGATTTCGAGTTCTTGAATCCAAACTTCGTCGGCCGGCGCACGTTGCTGCATACGCGCTACTCGGATCTCTCCGACGGCAATCACGGACAGTGGCAGCTCGGCGTGCCGTTCTACGAGACCGCGGCGCGGTACTCGCTCGAGACGTATGGCGAAGTGGCGCGGGAGCGGGTGCTGCGCTTTCGTGATGACGCGCTGCAGGACAGCACGAGCCATCACCTGTTTCGTATGGGTCTCATCGGCGGGATCGCAGCGAGCGCCACCACGCGGCAGTACGCGCGCCTCTGGGCGGGATGGGAATGGCGGCGCGAAGATTTCACGCTCATGAATACCACCCAGACTCCCTACTCGGTCTTCACGACCATCCGGGCTGGCGTCGACGTCGGCGTTGTGCGATTCCGCGTGCTCGAGCACTTCAATTCGTATGCGCGCCGCGAGGATGTCGACCTTTCATCGACAATCCATCTCGGCATGGTGATGCAGTCGGGCCTGGGCTACGAGTTCAGCGGCCAAAGCTCGGCCGTCTGGAAGGGCGGATTCCTGCTGTTTCGCGCCGACGCCAACGGGCTCGATTCGACGCGGACGCGCGGCCAACTGACGATCGTCAGCCAGAACATCGCGCGCCACACGCTGATCGCCCACGCCGAGGGCGGCGTCGTGACGCATCCCAAGCCCGGTGCGGAGTTCGATCCCTGGGTCGAGCAGCGCGAGCCGCGCTTGTTCGGGCTGCACGACTTCACGGGCACGCGCACGACCTGGTTCGTGCTGGAGGATCGGATCCTCGTGGCCGACGAGGTCTTGGGGCTGTTCGCGATCGGCGTGGCGCCGTTCGTGGACTATGGCGGCGCCTGGTATGGCGACGAGCCGGCCCGTCAGGGAGGCGACGCGGGCCTTTCGATCCGTTTCGGGCCGACGCGCGCGGTTCGCGGCGACGCGGCGGAGCTGGCGTTCGGATATCGTTGGGGCCCGGGCATGAGCGGTAAGCCGTGGGCCTTTACGCTGCGCAAGGGATTTTCCTTCTAGCGACCGGGGCTTCGGGAGCGAAATGGAAGACAACATCTTCGAGGTCGTACGCGCCGGGGATACCGACCGACTGCGGGCGCTATTGAACGCGAATCCCGCGCTCGCGAATGCGCGTGACGAACGCGGTAACTCGGCGGTGCTGATCGCCCAGTACCGCGACAAGCGGGACGCGGTCGCCGTGCTCCTTGCCGCCGGGCCCGACCTCGACATCTTCGACGCGGCGGCGCTCGGACGGACGGCGCGGGTGGCGGAATGGCTGGACCAGGACGCCGCGCTGCTCGACGCGCAGTCGAGCATGGGATTCGGCCCGCTAGCGCTCGCCGCGTTCTTCGGTCAGGCGGATACGGTGAAGCTGCTCCTCGACCGCGGCGCCGATCCCCAGCCCGGCGTGAGTCTCGCCGCCATGAAGGGGCACATCGAAGTCCTCAAGCTTCTCAAGGGACCGTCATGATGCAGAACGTCGATCTGATCGGCTGGCTCGCGACCGCCGTGTTTCTGGTGTCGTACTTCACCAAAGGCCCCAGGGGATTGCGCCGAGTGCAGGGGGTCGCGGCCGGGTTGTGGGCGCTGTACGGCGTGTTGATCCACTCGCTGCCGGTGATCGTCGCGAACATCCTCGTCGCGAGCGTTGCCGTGATCTCCTCGTTCAGGAAGCCTTCGGCTTTGGTTTCTCCTCCATGAGGGCCATCGGATTGTCGTCCGGGTCGTGGAAAAACGTCATCCAGAGATCGTAATTCGCGGCCGCGTGCACGCGGTGCGGTTGGTCCACGAATTTCACCCCTTTTGCCGAGAGCGTCCGATGGACGCTCTCGATGTCCTTCACCTTCAGATAGAGGACCGATCCGGGATGATCCTGGGCGGGGTTCTCGGGCGGAGACAGCATGAGCCGCACCGCGCCCACTTGAAAGAAGGCGAGGGCGGGCGGCGCCTGAAATAACAACGGCAGGCCGAGGGTGTCGCGATGGAATTTCACCGCACGGTCGAGGTCGTGCACGACGTTAGTAATCTGGGCGAGCTCCATTGTGCCTCCCGAAGACCGGGGTTGAGAAAGCCGCGTGTTTTGGTGACTTTTGAGCCCTCAGCGGCGCCGTAGCCAAGTGGTAAGGCAGAGGTCTGCAAAACCTCGATTCGTCGGTTCGATTCCGACCGGCGCCTCTCCTGCCTCAAGTCTTCCTGATCCTGATCTAGCACCAGCCCGTCCGGCCGGAACGGCAACGGGAACGTCTTGTCGATCGCGTCGAGCAACCCCACGACGATGCCGGCCGGAAGAGGCTGCGGCTGCAGCAACGCGAGCATGCCCGCGGCTGAAGCGACGTTCATGACGACAATGCCCGAATCTAGTATTTTCCCGCCGCCATGCTCGTGCCAAAGCTCGTCACCACGCTCAAGGATTACAGCCGCGAGCAATTCACGCGCGACGTCATCGCGGGCGTCATCGTCGGCATCGTCGCCCTGCCGCTCGCGATCGCGTTCGCCATCGCGAGTGGGCTGAGTCCCGAGCGCGGCCTCTACACCGCGATCGTCGCCGGCTTTCTCGTCTCGCTGCTCGGCGGCTCGCGCGTGCAGATCGGCGGGCCGACCGGTGCGTTCGTCGTGATCGTGTCGGGGATCGTTGCGAAGTACGGTGTCGACGGTCTGGTCGTCGCGACACTGATGGGCGGCTGCATCCTCGTCGCGTTCGGGCTGCTGCGGCTCGGCGGCGCGATCAAGTTCATTCCCTACCCGGTGACGATCGGCTTCACGAGCGGCATCGCGCTCATCATCTTCTCATCTCAGGTCCGCGACCTGCTCGGCCTCGACATGACGGCGGTGCCGTCGGCGTTTCTGCCCAAGTGGGATGCCTACGTGCGCGCCTTCGATACGGTCAATCCCTGGGCGTTGCTCGTCGCCGTGACGACGCTCGCGATCATCGTTGCGTGGCCGCGCATCTCCACGCGCGTGCCGGGGCCTTTCGTCGCGCTCATCGTCACGACGCTGCTGGCGCAGCTGCTGCACCTGCCGGTCGAAACGATCGGCGCGCGGTTCGGCGCCATCCACGCGGGACTGCCGCGGCCCGCCATCCCGCACCTTTCGTTCGCCATCATCGGCGGTCTCGTCGGTCCCGCGTTCACCATCGCGATGCTGGGCGCCATCGAATCGCTGCTGTCGGCCGTGGTCGCCGACGGCATGATCGGCGGGCGGCATCGCTCGAACATGGAGCTCGTGGCGCAGGGCGTGGCCAACATCGCCTCGCCGCTGTTCGGCGGCATGCCGGCGACGGGCGCGATCGCGCGAACGGCGACGAACGTGAAGAACGGCGGCCGTACGCCCGTCGCCGGAATGACGCACGCGCTCACGCTGCTGCTCATCACGTTGTTCTTCGGGCGCTGGGCGGGCGCGATTCCGCTCGCGACGCTCGCCGCGATCCTCGTCGTGGTGGCGTTCCACATGAGCGAATGGCGGACATTCGTGTCGGAATTCCGGGCGCCGAAGAGCGACGTCGCCGTGCTGCTCACGACTTTTCTGCTCACGGTGCTCGTCGACCTGACGGTGGCGATCGAGGTCGGGATGGTGCTCGCCGCCTTCCTCTTCATGCGTCGCATGGCGGAGGTCACGAACATCAGCGTGCTCACGCACGAGTTCACCGACCCCGTGGACGACTTCGAGCGCGACCCGAACGCCGTGCGCAGCCGCGCCATTCCCGAAGGGGTGCAGGTCTACGAGATCACGGGCCCGTTCTTCTTCGGCGCTGCCGAGATGTTCAAGGACCGGGTAGGCCGGATCGCGGGCAGGCCGAAGGTCCTCGTCGTGCGGATGCGGCACGTGCCGGCGATCGACTCGACCGGCTTGCACGCGCTGCGCGAGCTGATTCACCGCAGCCGGGGTGAAGGGATGCTGGTCATTCTCTCGGACGTCCATGCGCAGCCGGTCGTGGCGCTCGAGCGGTCCGGGCTGTACGACGAGCTGGGCGAGGAGAACATCCACGGCAATGTCGACGACGCGCTGAATCGGGCGCGCGCCTATCTGGGCCTCGCGACGGTGCAACGCCCGGCGTTCGCGACACCCACGGTTGCTCGCGAGTCTAAAGACTCCCTCACAACCCCTTCATGAAGACGGGATACGCTACGCCATAAGCTCCGTGCACTTCAACACGGAGCAGCTGTGGTTCGCCGATCTGTCGCGCTGTTGCTGGTGCTCACCGCCTGTGGGGAAAAGAAATCTGCAGCCCCGCCCGCCACTACGGTCCCGGCCATCGGGGGGATGCCAGCGCTACCCGGCATGACCACGTCGGACCTGCGCGGGGAAATCTTCCTGCGCAAAGGCTGTCCGCAGTGCCATTCGATTTCGAGCTTCGCGATCAAGTCGCCACGAGAGATGGGTCCGGATCTCGGCAACGCGTACGCCGATGTGCAAACGCGGTTTGGCGTCAAGCTGAACGATTTCCTCGCCGCTCCGACGGGCACGATGCAGATGGTGCTGGGCTCGATGATTCAGCTCACCCCCGCCGAGCGTGATTCCATCATTCACGTCCTCACCGAGCTGCATGAACAGCAAGAGCACGGGGAAGGAAGCCATCAATGAAACGGCATCTGTCGATCGCGGCGATTCTGTTCGGCGTCGCCTGCGCACCCTCGAAAGGCCCGCAGAGCGGCTCCAACAGCCGCATGGCCGATGCGCGCGACGCCGCGCAGCGCACCTACGTCGAGCCGGGCAAGCTCGATGAGTTCTACCTGTTCTACAGCGGCGGGCATTCCGGGCAGGTCTACGTCGCGGGCGTGCCGTCGATGCGCCACATCGCGACGATTCCGGTGTTCGCGCCCTATCCGGCTACCGGCTACGGGTTCGATGCCGAGACGAAGGCGATGCTGGGCGGGTACACGTGGGGTGACGTGCACCACCCCGCGCTGTCGAAGACGAACGGCGACTACGACGGCCGCTGGCTGTTCGTGAACGACAATGCCAACAACCGCCTCGCGCGGATCGACCTGCGGGATTTCAAGACGCACCAGATTCTCGGTCCCATCGCGAATTCGAGCGGCAATCACGGCTCGGCCTTCCTGACGGAGAACAGCGAGTACGCGCTGGTCGCCAGCCGCTTCTCGATTCCGATTCCGCGCGGTACCTACGTGCCGCTGAGCAAGTACGCGACCGACTATCACGGCGTGCTGAGCGGCATCAAGATCGACAGCGCGACCGGCACGATGTCGGTGGCCTGGCAGATCGAGACGCCGCCGTTCAACTGGGACCTGGCGGCGACCGGGCGTGACGGCTCGAAGGACTGGGCCGTGTGGAGCTCCTACAATAGCGAGCGCGCCACCGGCCGGCTCGAAGTGACCGCCAGCCAGCGCGATCGAGACTACATCGCGTTCGTGAACTGGCGGAAGGCGGCCGCGGCCGCCGCCGCCGGCAAGGGTAAGATCATCGACGGCGTGCGCGTGCTGAATCCGCGCGAGGTGCCGGGCATGATGTATCTCGTGCCGCTGGCAAAGAGCCCGCACGGCGCCGATTTCTCGCCGGACGGGCGCTACGTGGTCGGCGGCGGCAAGCTGGCGCCGTACGTGACCGTGTTCGATTTCCAGAAGTTTCTGACGGCGGCGGGCGCGAACGACACGATCGGCAACGAGGACGGCATTCCGGTGCTGCGCTTTGAGTCGATCCGCGTGGCCGAGGTGCCGGTCGGGCTGGGCCCGTTGCATACGCAGTTCGACGATCAGGGCTACGCCTACACGTCCCTCTTCGTGGAGTCGGCGATCGCCAAGTGGAAGCTCGGTCCGTTCGACGGCCACGATTCGGCGCTCGTCGTCGCGAAGATTCCGGTGCACTTCTCGGTGGGCCATCTGGTCACGGCGCACGGCGACACGCGCCATCCCGTCGGCCGCTACCTGATCTCGATGAACAAGCTGTCGAAGGGTCAGCATCTCAATGTGGGACCGTCGCAGCCCGAGTCGAGCGAGCTGATCGACATCACGGGCAGCGGGATGACGATGCTGTACGAGGCGTTCACGGAGCCCGAGCCGCACTTCGCGCAGCTCGTGCGCGCCGACTTGATCCATCCGATCGAGGTCTATCCGAAGAGCGAGAACCACGATCCCAACGCGATCTGGGCGGCGAGCGACGCGAAGGTCACGCGCCGCGGCAACATCGTAGAAGCGAAGGTCTACAGCATCCGGTCGTACTTCGCGCCGAACGAGATCGACGTACAGCAGGGCGACTCCGTGATCCTGCACGTCACGAATGCCGAGCAGGAGCGGGACATGCTGCACGGCTTCGGGATCGCGAGCTACAACATCAACATCGTGATGGATCCCGGCGAGACGAAGACGATCGCGTTCCGCGCGACGAAGCCGGGCGTGTATCCGTTCTACTGCACGAACTTCTGCTCGGCGATGCACCAGGAGATGCAGGGCTATCTGATGGTGAAGCCGCGCGGCGCCACGAGTGTGGCGAGCGGCGGCGGGAACTAGCATGTCGGTCGTCGGCTGGCTCGGCCAGGTCCTCTCGTCCCGGGCACGGGTCGCCGTGCTCGGGGCGGGGGTCCTGCTCGTCATCGCGCTTTTCTTCCCGCTGTGGAAGATCACGATGTTCGCCAACCAGTTTCCCGAGGGGCTGCGGCTCTCCATCTACGCGCATCAGCTCGTCGGCGGCAACGGCGGGACCGATCTCGACGGCATCAACATTCTGAATCACTACATCGGCATGCACGAGATTCAGGCCGCCGATTTCGTCGAGATGAAATTCATTCCGTTCGTGCTCGGCATCTTTCTGCTGCTGGGGCTCCGCACGGCGGTGTTCGCGCGCGTCGGCAATGTCGTCGACCTGCTGGTGCTGTTCGTCTACTTCGCCGTGTTTTCCTTCAGCGTGTTCGCCTACCGCATGTACACCTACGGCCACCGGCTGAATCCCGAGGCGCCGATCAAGGTCGCGGGCTTCACGCCGCCGATCTTCGGGCACCAGCGGATCGCGAATTTCGACGTCTACAGCTACCCCGGCGTCGGCACGTTACTACTCGGCGCGTTCGGGCTGGCGCTGATCGTGGTGCTGCTTGTCGAGACCCGCCGCCTGCGCCGGCACGTCGTGTGACGCCGTTCCTGATCGCCGCGCTGCTCACGGATACGCTGCGCCTCGCGGCCGGCGTGCATCCCGGCCCGCTCGTGCTGACGCGGCCGACCGTCGTGCTCGGCGAGCGGGGCGCGGTGTTGCGCGGCGGCGGCAGCGGCACGGTGCTCGAGATCCGGGCGCCGGGGTGCGTGGTGCGCGGTCTCCGGATCGAGAATTCCGGGCGCGATCCGGATCACTACGACGCCGGCGTGCTGGTCGTGAGCGACTCGGTGGTGCTCGAGGACCTGGTGATTCGCGACGTGCTGTTCGGGGTCTTTCTCAAGCAGGTGCGAGGCGCGACGCTGCGGCGGCTCGACATCGCCGGGACGGCCGGGCTGGCCGAGAGCCAGCGTGGCGACGGGATCACGTTTTACTCCTCGCGCGGCGTGCTCGCCGAGCACAATACGATTCGCGACGTGCGCGACGGGATGTACTTCTCGTACTCCGACAGCGTGCAAGTCGTGGACAACACCGTGTCGCACGTGCGGTTTGGCCTGCACTACATGTACAGTCACGAGAATCGCTTTGTCCGCAACGTGTTCACCGACAACGCGGCGGGCGCCGTCATCATGTTCTCGCGCGGTCTCACCGTGACCGACAACGTCTTCGCGTGGAATTCCGGGGCGCGCTCGTACGGGCTCGTGCTGCAGCAGACCAACG
Source organism: Gemmatimonadales bacterium (assembly GCA_036522875.1). Lineage (GTDB taxonomy): Bacteria > Gemmatimonadota > Gemmatimonadetes > Gemmatimonadales > GWC2-71-9 > 20CM-2-65-7. Next base: position 12,393 of record DATDEZ010000075.1, read on the forward strand.
ACCCGATCGTGAGCGGCAATCTGCTCGTGGGCAACGGGATCGGTGTTTTCTTCGACAACGTGATTCGCGGCACGTTCACGGGCAACGTCGTCGCGGGCAACTGGCTCGGCTTGCAGCTCTTTCCGAACAGCGAGCAGACGCGCGTCACGGGCAACGCCGTGTTCGCCAACACGTTCGACGCGACCGGCGGCGCTGACACGACCGCCTACCAGTTGTGCGCCGCGGGGCGCGGCAATTACTGGGGCCCGGCCGGCACGGACGACTACGATCTCACGGGCGACGGCGTGCTCGACATACCGCACGCCATCTCCTCTCCGCTTGCCGAGCTGGCGCTCACGCATCCCGGCCTGCGGCTGTGGCTGCACAGTCCCGCGGCGCACGCGCTCGGCTGGGCTGAGCGGACATTCCCCGTATTCGCCACGAATGGCGCGATCGACCCGTGTCCACTTGCGACCGCGCCGCGCACCGCCATGCTGACCCGGTTGCCCGACGCGCCCGCCGCGCAGCTCGGCGGCAACGGCACTGAGGGCGCCGCGGCGGCGATCGTGCTCGCGGGTGGGTTCGCCGGCTTGATCGCGGGATGGCGGCGGAAAGAACGGGTGCGCGCGTGATCGAGCTGCGGCAGGCGTGGAAGCGCTACGGCGATCGCATCGCGCTGAAGCCGATGGATTTATCGGTGCAGCCGGGGGAGACGGTCGCGCTGGTGGGGCCGAACGGCGCGGGCAAGTCGACGGCGCTGCGGATGCTCGCGGGCACCGTTCACCCGAGTGGCGGTGTCGTGAAAGTCAGCGGCGTGCTCGCCTATCTGTCGCAACGCCTCGGCGTCCCCGATTCGACCGTCGTGGCCGATCTCGCCGATCTCGTGATGGCGGCGCGGAGAGTTCCCCGTGATGTCGCGCGGCGTGCGCTGCTGAATGCCGGGCTGCTGGATCGCATGGGGGCACGGCTCAGTGAGCTGTCGGGCGGCCAGCGGCAGCGCGTAATGCTGGCGCTTGCGACGGCGGGCGACGTCGGCGCGCTGCTGCTCGATGAGCCGAGCATCAGTCTCGACGTCGAGGGAGCGGAGGATGTGCGTGCCGCGATCGAAGTGGCGCGCCGCCGCGGCGCCGCGGTTCTGTTTGCGTCCCATCACTTGCACGATGTCGCCTGCCTCGCGCATCGCATCGTGCTGCTGGTGGGCGGTGAGATCGTCGCGCAGGGCACGCTGCCCGAGTTGGCCGCGGCCGCCGGCGTGCCGTGGAGCAGCGGGATCACGGACCCCCCGATCGAGCGCGTGTATCGCGTGCTGGTCGACCGCAGTCGCCAGCCGGGGCGCGACCTCATGCGGATCGCCTGATGACTGCGCTGACCCGGTTCGAGCTCGCGGCCGCGCGTCATGGGCGCACCGCCCCGCTCTTCGCCGCGGGGTTCGCGCTCGCGAGCATCGCGATCGCGCTGGTCGGCCTGTCGGCGGGCGGGACGATTGCCGTGCAGGGATTCGGGCGCACGTCCATCAGCCTGCTGCAGCTGGTCCTGTGGGTCGTGCCGTTGCTGGCCCTGCTGACCGGCGCGACATCGGGGGCCGAGTGCTACGAGCTCGAGTTCATCGCGGCGCTGCCGTTCCGCCGGACCGCAATCGTGATCGCGCGCTGGAAGGCGTGGCTGCTCGCGCTGGGCTCGGCGTTGTGCATCGGTTTGGGAAGTGCTGGTGTCGTCATCGGGATTTTCGCGGGCGCGGCGGACGTCTGGCGCTATCTCGGCTTGGTCGCGATTGCCGTGCTGCTGCTGTCCGCGTGTTTCGCGATCGGGTTGGCGATCGGCGTGCAGCTCCGGAGTCGCGGCCCTGCGCTGGCGGTGGCGGTCGTGGCGTGGTGCGTGCTCCTGGTCGGCGTCGACTTCGTCGCGATCGGCCTGCTGTCGATCCTGCCCGCGGGCGCGGTCACGTGGCCCCTATCCGTGCTCGTGATCATCGACCCGATCGACGCGGCCCGGACGCTCGGGCTCGGTCTCTTCCAGGCGAGCGCGATCGCCGGTCCGACGGGAGCGGCGCTGCGGGCGGTGATGGGCGGATGGGGCGGAGTCGTGCTCGTCGCCGGACTCGCGGCGTGGACGGCGCTGCCGCTGCGGATCGCGGCGCGCACGTTTGCCAAGCGCGACCTCTAAGAGCCGGCTCGCGCTGATCTCAGCAGACCTTCATGTGGCGCGGGCTTACGTGTCGGTGACCATCCTCGTGGAGAAGCCATGAAAGTCGCGGAGATCATGCAGACGAACCTGAAGACGATCAGCACCGACGCGACCATCGCGGAGGCCGTGGACGCGCTCGCGACCACCGGCGTTTCGGCGCTCCCCGTCATCGATCGCGCGGGCCGCGCGGTCGGCGTCATCTCGACGCGCGAAGTGCTGACGGCGCAGAGCGCCTGCGACACGCCGGCAGTCCGCGAGCGGCTGTTCGAGAGTCGCCGCGTGCTCGAGGTCATGGCCTCTTGGCCGACCACGGTCGAGCCCGACCTCGACGTTCGCCGCGCCGCGCAGGAAATGCTCTATCTCAACGTGCAGCGGCTGTTCGTCGAGTTCGACGGCGCCCTGGTCGGCGTCATTTCGCAGACCGATATCGTCGGCGCCGTCGCAACCGCGCGGGTCTAGTCGCTGGGGGCGATGAGCCCCGGTCAACGACGCTGCACGGACCAGCGCCCCGTCTGCGTTTCACCGGATGGAAGCCTGGTCGCGTAGGTCCCCGAGATCGTGTTGCCGCTCACGTCGCCGGTGAAGGTCGTCAGCAGTCGGTCACCGGTTTGCGGATCGGCGTACGGGTCGAGCGTTCCACTCACATGTCCGGCTTCCACGCGGACGAAGCGAATCGTCAGCACGCTGGCGCGCGGTGCCGCCCCCGCGACGCCGGCACCGGCGTTCGGTTGCTGCCACGGCTGTAGCGGGCGACCCCAGCCGGTCGGAATCATCACGACGTCGCCGAAGGCCGTGTCCTGGGCCGTACGCAGCGAGAAGCTGATGCTGCCGCTCCGTCCCGACTGGCTGCTGCTGTAGTCGCCGACCCATTCGCCGACGAGCGACGGGACCGCCGACGATGGTCCCAGCACGGGGACGGGGGCGCGGGAGGCGCCGCAGGCGGCGACGGCGAAGGACAGTCCGGCAAGTGACAACGACTTGGTGCGCAACATGGTCACCTCGTGGAGGAGAGGCAGTGTTGCGCGCGACGGCGACGCGCAGACGTGAGAGATAAGCATGCAGCGCCGATGCTGAATTGTCACCCTACTTTGCATGAAGCATGTTGATGCCGGAAAGTCCTGTGGCCTCTGAGCACGAAGCGTCCCGAATCCGGGAACGATTTGAGCGGCTGCTTGCCGCCGGCGTCAGCATCTTTTCGCGTCACGACCTCGATCACGTCCTGCAAGAAGTCGTCGAAGCCGCTCGCGCGGTCGTGGGGGCCCGTTACGCCGCGCTTGGCGTTCTGAGCGCGGACGGACAGTCGCTCGTGCAGTTCGTCACGTCCGGCTTCGATAACGCGACCGTCCAGCGCATCGGCGATCCGCCACGTGGTCGCGGCCTGCTCGGCCACGTGATCCACGAGGCCAAGCCGATCCGCACCGCCGATATCAATCAGCACCCCCAGCGATATGGCTTTCCGCCCAACCACCCGCCGATGAAATCCTTCCTCGGCGTGCCGGTGAAGGGCCGGGTCGGTGTGTTCGGCAACCTGTACTTGACCGAGAAGCTCGACGCGGCGGAGTTCAGCGCCGAGGACGAAGCGATCGCCGTCCTGCTCGCCGCCCAGGCGGCCGTGGCGATCGAGAACGCGCGGCTGCACGGCGAGTCGGAGCAGCTGGTCGGACAAATTCAGGCGATGCAGCGCCAGCGCGACCTGTTTTTCGCAATGATGAATCACGAGCTGCGGAACGCGCTCACCGGCGTGTACGGCTGGGCCGAGCGGCTGGTGCGCCGCAAGTCGGGCGGGCCGGTCGATCCCGCGGCGCGCGAGGTCTACGAGGCCGCTGATCACACGATCATTCTTCTGAACAACTTCCTCGATCTGATGCGGCTCGACTCCGGGAAGGTGCGACCGGTGTGGCGGGAGGTCGAAGCGGACACCGCGTTGCAGCGCGTGATCGTCAGCAGCGAGCCGGCGGCGACGGCGCGGCGCCTGCAGCTGCGCGCCCGGGCGCGGACCACCACGCCGCTGCGTACCGACCCGGTCCGTCTCGATCAAATCCTCGTCAACCTCGTGTCGAACGCGATCCGTCACAGTCCCGAGGGGGCGCGCATCGATCTCACCGCCGACGAGCGCGACGGCCACATCAGCTTCGCGGTGATCGATCGTGGGCCCGGCGTGCCCGCGGCGCTCCGCGACCGGATCTTCGAGCCGTTCGAGCGTTTCGATCCGCACTCGGGAGCGGGCACGGGCCTCGGACTTCCCGTCTCGCGGCGTCTGGCCGAGGCGCTCGGCGGCACGCTGATGGTCGAGGAGACAGCGGGAGGAGGCGCGACGTTCGTGCTGGAGCTGCCGCTGGCCCCGGCCGGAGCGTGAAGATTCCTTCACGGAGCCTTTAAAAATGGTTCAATTCACGGCCATTACCATCGTTTTATGAAGATTCTCGTGGTGGAAGACGACCGGAAGGTCGCGGGGTTCATCGAGCAGGGTCTGCGCGAGGAAGGCTACGTCGTCGACGTCGCCGGAGACGGCGAGCAAGGCACCATGCTGGCGCACGTCTACGACTACGACATGCTCGTGCTGGACGTCATGCTCCCCAAGAAGACCGGCCTGCAGGTGGCGCAAGAGCTGCGTCGCGAAGGTCGCGCGACGCCCATCCTGATGCTCACGGCGCGCGACACGACCGAAGACGTCGTGCGCGGTCTCGACGCCGGCGCCGACGACTACCTCACCAAGCCGTTCAAGTTCGACGAGCTGCTCGCGCGGGTGCGGGCGCTCGTGCGGCGCGGGGGCTCGGGACGCACCGAGCTGCTGCGCTATGGTCCGGTGGAGCTCGACCGTCTGAAGCACAAGGTGCGGGTCGACGGCAAGTCGCTCGATCTCACGCCCAAGGAGTTTCATCTCCTCCAACACTTCCTCCTGCATCCCGAGGAAGTGGTGCGCCGCACCGAGCTGCTCGAGAAAGTCTGGGACATGCACTTCGATCCCGAGAGCAACGTGGTGGACGTGCACGTCGGCAACCTGCGCCGCAAGCTGCGCGAGGCGACCGGCCAGGAGCTCATCGAAACGGTCCGCGGCGTCGGGTTCCGTCTGCAGACGCCGGACCGAGCGGAGGTGTGAGGGCTTCACTGCGCCGCACGCTCGCGCTCCGGTTTGCGGCGACAATGGCGGTCGGTCTCCTCTTCACGACGAGCGCTTTTTACTGGGCGGCCGCACGCGCCCTGCAACAACCGGTCTCGGCCGCGACGCTCGAACTCGACCTGCTTTTCACGCTCGTCGTCATCGTGCTGGCCGGAACCGCGGCGACGCTGATGGGTGCGTGGCACTTCACAACCTCCGCGGTCCGGCCCGTCGCCGAGATCACCGATCAGGCGACCCGCATCGAGGCGGGAACGCTCGACCAGCGCATTCTCACCCACGCCGACACCGAAGAATACGAAGGCCTCGTGGCGGTGCTGAACCGCATGCTCGAGCGGCTGGAGCGGGGCTTTGCCGCGCAGCGGCGACTGACCGCGGACGTGAGTCACGAGCTGCGCACGCCGTTGACGGCGCTGCGTGGCGAGATCGAAGTGGCGTTGCGGTCTCCCCGCTCCCAGCGCGAGTACGAGCAGGTCCTGCGCAGCGGGCTCGAGGAGATCGAGCGGCTGACCGAGATGAGTGAGGACCTGCTGCTCGTCACCCGTGCCGAGGCGCGCCTCGTGCTGCCGCAACGGACGGAGACCGACATGGAGTCTCTCGTCGCCGAGAAGCTCGACCGGCTCCACCGCCGCATCGAGGAGCGTGAGCTCACAGTGAATCGGGAATTGCGCGCCGGCCGCGCGTCCGTGCTGCTCGACCCGCAGCTCGTCGGACACGCGATCGACCACCTGCTCGACAACGCGATCCGCTACACGCCGGAGGGCGGAACGATCGGCGTTCGCCTCGAAGGGCTCAGTCCCTCCGGTATCCGCGTCACGGTCGACAACACGGGCGCGGGGATCGCCGCGACCGACCTGCCTCACCTCTTCGAGCCGTTTTATCGCGGCGATCCGGCCCGGACCCGCGTCAGCGAAGGGGGCAGCGGACTCGGCTTGGCGCTGGTCGCGTCGATCGCGCGTCTACATGCCGGCGAGGCGCGCGTCTCGAGTGTGCCCGGTCAAAGCACGCGGTTCGAGCTGGACATTCCTGCGCCGCCTGCGAATTGACGAGAGTCGCCAATGACCGGGAAGCTCGACGCCATCCTCAAGCCGCGGTCAATCGCGGTGATCGGCGCGTCGCGGATGTCGAACACGATCGGGCATCAGATTTTCGCGAATCTGCTGCGCTACGGCTTCACCGGCGCCGTCTACCCGATCAATCCGAACGCGACGTCCATTCAGTCGGTGCGCGCCTACCCCAACGTGGGGGCCGTACCCGAGCCGGTTGACCTCGCCGTGATCGTCGTGCCCAAGGAGCGCGTGCTCGACGTGGCGCGCTCGTGCGGCCAGGCCGGCGTGAAAGGCCTCGTCGTCATCTCGGCGGGATTCCGGGAGATCGGCGGCGTCGGCGTCGATCGTGAGCGCCAACTCGTGGACATCGTGCGCGAGTACGGGATGCGGATGGTAGGCCCCAACTGCATGGGCGTGCTGAACACCGCGTCGGAGGTCTCGATGAACGCGACGTTTGCCCCAGCGATGCCGCCGGGCGGCCGGGCGGCGTTCGTGTCGCAGTCGGGCGCGCTCGGCGTGAGCGTGCTCGATCATGCCGCCGAGTACGGGATCGGGATCTCGCAGTTCGTGTCGGTCGGCAACAAGCCGGACGTCAGCGGCAACGACCTGCTCGAGCAGTGGGAGCAGGACCCGCAGGTCGGTCTGATCCTCATGTACGTCGAGAGCTTCGGAAATCCGCGCCGCTTCCTCGAGCTGGCGTCTCGAATCACGCGCTCGAAGCCGATCATCGCCGTGAAGTCGGGCCGCTCGAAAGTCGGCGCCCGCGCCGCATCGTCCCACACCGGCGCGCTCGCCGCGAGCGACGTCGCGGTCGATGCGCTGCTGACCCAGGCCGGCGTGATGCGCGCCGAATCGATCGAGGAGCTGTTCGACATGGCGATGGCATTCTCGGGTCGAGCGCTCCCGCGCTCGCGCCGTACCGCCGTCGTCACGAACTCCGGTGGACCGGGCATCCTCGCCGCGGACGCGATGGAGACGCACGGGCTCGAGCTCGTGGAGCTGCAGCCGGCGACCGTGTCGCAGATCAAGCCGCTCTTTCCCGAAGAGGCGTCCATCCGAAATCCGCTCGACATGATCGCCTCGGCGACGCCGGCCCATTACCGCACGGCGTTGAACGCCGTCCTCAGCGATCCCGGGGTGGACTCCGCGCTCGCTGTGTTCGTGCCGCCGCTCGGCGTCCGGCAGGAAGACGTGGCGGAAGCGGTCGTTGCGGTGGCGCAAAGCCATCTCGAGAAGCCGGTGCTCGCAGTCCTGATGGGCAGCGAGGGACTGCCGCAGGGGCGGGCGGAGCTCCACAAGGCCGGCATTCCGGCGTACGTCTTTCCGGAATCGGCGGCGCGCGGCCTGGCCGCGCTGCGGCGGCAACGCGAGTGGATCGAGCGGCCGGTCACGCCGGCGCCGCCGGTCACGGTCGACCGCGCCCGCGCCGCTCGCGCGCTCTCCGGAGCGTGTGCCGAAGGCACACGAAAGCTCGCTGAGCTCGACGCGCTCGAGCTGCTCGCGGCCTACGGCATTCCCGTCGCCGAGGCGCGGCTCGCTGCGGATCCGGACGAGGCGGCTCGCATCGCGGAGGAGCTGGGTTTCCCGGTCGTGCTGAAGGCGGTGTCGCCCGATCTCGTTCACAAGACCGACGCCGGCGGCGTCCGAGTCGGCCTCACCAAGCCTGGCCAGGTTCGCGCGGCGGGAGCCGACGTGGCCGTGAGTCTCGCGCGCACCCTGCCACGCGCGCGACTCTCGGGCCTCCTCGTGCAAAAGATGGTCTCCGGCGGTCGCGAGACCATCGTCGGCATGAGTCGGGATCCGGCGTTCGGCCCGCTCGTGATGTTCGGGCTCGGCGGGGTCTACGTGGAAGCACTCAAAGACGTGGTGTTTCGCGTGGCACCGCTCTCCCCGCTCGACGCCGGGGACATGCTGCGCGGCATCCGCGGTCTGGCCGTGCTCGACGGCATTCGCGGCGCGGCGCCGGTTGCATTCCCGGCGCTCGCCGACGTGCTGCTGCGCGTGTCACAACTGGCGCTCGATCATCCGGAGATCCGCGAAGTCGACATCAATCCGCTACTGGCGTTCCCCGAAGGCGTGTGCGCGGTGGACGCGCGCATCCTCCTCTAAGCGCTCAGTGGTTTTTCTTCATGTAGTCGACGCCGGGACCGACCGTCTCGCGCCAGGCGGCTTCGACCGCCGGGGAGCAATCGGGGTCGAACTGCTTGACTGTCGCGATGAGCGCGTCGATGAAGGGGCCGTATAAGGCGGGGTCGACGTCGAGGTCGCGCCGGCTGTGCCGCTCGGCCAGCCGGGTGAGCAGCGTCGGCTCGGCGCTGGGGTGATTGGGGAAGATGAGCAGCAGGCCGATCGCATGGCGCAACAGCTTCGTCTGTTGCGTGAAGTTCGTCCGTGCAAACTTCGCCTTCGCTTCCGGACACGCGGCCAAGAAGTTGTTATAGAAGGCGTCGAGAAACTCCGGCGCTTTGCAGCAGCGGTCGTAGCTTTCCTTGGCGATGCCCGTGGTCGATTTGAACACCATGGGTCACAAAGGTACGCAGTTTGTGCGGCTTCGCCTGTCCTCGCCCGTTAAGCCCCCCTTCTTCCGTCCCTCAAGGTTCCTTCATGGATGGGCCGCGACCTTCAAGGCGTACCTTCACGTGGAGTCGGGCATGTCCTGGGGACCGGTCGTGGTCGGTGTCGACAACTCTGCCGCCGCGGTGGGAGCGGCCGGAATGGGCGAGCGGATCGCGCGGATGGCGGGTTCGCGCTGCGAGCTCGTACACGCGGTCCGCGATGCCTGGGCGCCACTCGTCGCAGTGAATCCCGATCCGATGGTGGGCGAGATGCAAGCCCTGCAGCTCGCCGTCGCCCGTGAGACGGTCAATCGGACGTTGAAGGAGACCGCATCGCCCCGCGCGCTTGCGGAGCTGACGGTCCGCTTTGGGCCGCCCGCGGTCGTGCTGCAGGACGTGATCCGGGAGCGCGCGCCGGGCCTCCTCATTCTTGGCGGCAAGCATCACAGTGTGCTGGAGCGCTGGCTCGGCGGCAGCACCAGTCTGCACGTGGTGCGCTCGTCGGAGGTGCCGGTGCTCATCACGGCCGGCGTACCGAACGGTGGATCGCTTCGGCGCATTCTCGTCGCCGCCGATCTCTCCCCCGCGGCCGGTCCCACGGTCGCGCTCGCCGAGCGCTTCGCGCGGCTGGTGGGCGCCAAGCTCCGCTTGTTGACGGTGTTCGAGCCGCTGCCCGATCTCCCCGGCATTCCGCCGACCGACCCGACCGAGTACTACGCGCTCGCGCAGGAGACCCTCGAGCGCGACGTCTGGCCGCTCGTGACGAGCAGTGGCGTCGAGCGGATGGTCCGGCAGGGCACGGTCGTGGATACGCTGCTCCGCGAGGCCGCGGACTGGAAGGCCGATCTGTTGGTCGTCGGCTCGCACGGCAAGGGTTGGGCACAGCGCGTGTTGCTTGGCAGCGTCACGGAGCGGCTGATCAATCACCTGCCGACCTCGTTGCTGGTCGCGCCCGTCGCCGTCACGGCCGGCGTGTACCCCGGAAAGGCTGAGCCGCAGCTCGCGACGGTGATATAGAAAGGAAAGGAGACGGCCATGATCACGGGTCCGATCGTTGTGGGGGTGGACGGGTCGCCGGAGAGCGGGTCGGCGGCCTCGGTGGGCTGGACAGTGGCGCGCGCGGCCGGCGTGGGCTGTCAGCTGGTACACGCGGCGCACGATGCGAGCGCCTCGCTCGAGTTCGCCGGCTCCGGCGTCGTGACCGAATCGCTCCAGCTCGCGCTCCTGACGCAAGCGCGCGCCGCCGTAGGCGCGGCGGTCGGGGAGTGCGTGCCGTCGCAGGTCAGCGACAGCATGGTGGTGAGCACCGGTGGCGCGGCCGACGTGCTGGACGCCGTCGTGGCGGAAACCGACGCCTCGCTCCTCGTGCTGGGCGGCAAGCATCACTCGCGACTCGGCCGCTGGCTGGGCGGCAGCACCGTGCAGAACATGGTCCGCCGCGTGAACGTGCCGCTGCTCGTCACGGCCGGCGAATTGCCGGCGCGTCCGCGCATCATGGTCGCGGTCGATCAGTCCTACGCCGCGCTTCCGGCCGTGCGTCACGCCGTCGCATACGCGCGACTGTTGGGCAGCCCGCTGCGCGCGCTGCACGTCGTCGATCCGGCACCGCCGATCGCCGAGCTGCCACCGGACTGGTCGCGGGCGATCGTCGAGCGCGACATCTGGCCCAAGGTGCCACTGGTCGACCAGGGGAAGGTGGTGCGGGAAGGCGTGCCGTTCGCCACGATCATCGACGAGGCCGCCGCCTGGAAGGCCGACATCATCGTCGTCGGCTCACACGGCAAGGGTTGGGTCGATCGCCTGTTGATCGGGAGCGTGACCGAGGACCTTCTCAACGATCTGCCTTGCGCGGTGCTGGTCGTGCCGGTGCGGAAGCCCGAGCCGGTCGACGCGGAGCCGGTGCCGGCGCTCGCGGCAGCGGGCTGAGAGATCTAACGATCTCCCTTCGGGACAAGGGACAACGGCCTATGAAACAGATTCTGATCGTTTACGGAACCACCGATGGCCAGACGCGGAAGATCGCGCACGTGCTCGCCGAGGACCTTCGGGCCCAACTGTGCAGCGTGGATCTCCTGGATGCGGAAGGCTCGCTCCGGCGGCTGAGCCCCGAGGGGTACGACGCGGTGATCGTCGCCGCGTCCGTCCATGTCGGCGCCTATCAGAAATCGCTGGCGCGCTGGGTCCGCGCGCATGCGGCGGCCCTCAACGTGATGCCGACGGCCTTTCTGTCGGTTTGTCTCGCCGTGCTCGAGCAGCGACCCGAGCCGCGGCAGGAAGTCGCGAGGATCATGCAGCGCTTTTTCACGCGCTGCGGCTGGTGGCCG
>DATDEZ010000076.1:0-5037 GCA_036522875.1 Gemmatimonadales bacterium
GGCGCAAAAAGTCACGGAAGTTCTACGGGCGTTGACGTCGAGCGATGCCAAAAACTAGCGCCGGCCTCTTGCTCTTTCGCCGCACTCCGCGGGGCGCCGAAGTCTTTCTCGTCCACCCGGGCGGGCCGTTCTGGGCGAAGCGCGACGACGGCGCGTGGTCCATCCCCAAAGGCGAAATCGCTCCCGGCGAAGACCCGCTCGCCGCGGCGCGACGCGAATTTGCCGAAGAAACCGGCCTCGCCGTTTCCGGCGACTTCACGCCGCTCGCGCCGATCACCCAGAAAGGCGGGAAGATCGTCCACGCCTGGGCGATCGAGGCCGACGTCGATCCCGCGCAGGTGAAGAGCAACACCTTCACCTTCAAAGGGAGAGAGTTTCCAGAAATCGATCGCGCCGCCTGGTTCAGCCTGGAAGCAGCGCGCACCAAGATTCTGGAAGCTCAGTCCCCCTTATTGGGCCAGCTCGCGCAATTCCTCTAGCGCGCTCTGGGACGAGCGCGCGCTCTTGGCACTACTGCTCCACAGCTCGGCGCGGTGACTGCCGCTTGTTTGAGCTGATGCTGCGCGACGACGCCGGTGAACGTCGTGGCCGCCTTCGCGAGATCCTTACACGCGGCCGCGTACGCCGCCTCCATCCCCTGGGTCGGCGCGATGTCGCCGGTCTCGACCGCGTTGAAGAGACCGCGCAGCGTCTCGCTCACACCCACGAATGTCGGCGGCGGCGGGCCACCAGGCCGAAACCCGAAGAATCCACCGCGGCCGCCGCTCGGATCGCCACCCACTGCGGCGAGCGTCGAGTCGAGTGCCTTCGCGCTCGAGTCGTTAGCGAGCGGCGCGCGCGCCGCCGCCACCTCTTGATACGCATCCCACGCCGTCTTCATCGCCGCGGCGATTTTCGACTGCAGCGCGTACTGCGCGCGCACTTGAGTCGCCGTGGCCGGCGAGCGCGGGTCGTTCACCACTGTGACTCGCTGCGTGTAGCTCTTGCCGTCGACCGTGAGACGCAACGTGTACGCGCCGGGCGGCACGAGCGCGCCCAGCGGCGCCGCCGGCGTGAGTCCCGGATTCGCGTTGATCTCGAACGTGTGCGTGAACGCGGGCGGCGCGTCGGTCCGCAGGTCCCAGTTCGTCCGGTTCCCGCCCGCCTCGGCCGGCAGCTGGAACGGCGGCGCGATCCAGAAGTTGGGCTCGGGCGGCCGCGCCGCTTCTTTCACCGGCTCGACCGGACCGCTCGTCATGTGCCGGATGACGGACCCCGACGCATCGAGCACCTCGAGCGTGATCGCGCTCGACGGCTTCGATGCCAACGAGTAGTACACGATCGCACCGTCCGGCGGATTCAACGCGTGCGGTACCTCGGGCGGAAACGGCGTGTCGTTGCCGACGTTGCGCCGCACCCGGATCGCCTCGCCCGGCGCGAACAGCTGCGTCTCATTCGTGCCATTCGTGCCACTCTTCATCTGTCTCAATGCCGAGATGTCGTCGAGCACCCAAATCCCTCGGCCGTACGTTCCCAGCACCAGATCATTGCCGTGTATCACGATGTCTCGGCAACTCGTGTTAGGCAGATTGTTCTGCAGCGACTGCCAGTGATCGCCGTCGTCGAACGACACGTACATGCCGCTCTCGGTGCCGGCGAACAGCAGGCCGCGCGTCTTCGGATCCTCACGCACCACGCGCGCGAACGAGCCGCTCGGCTGCCCCGTCGCGAGCCCGTTCGTGATCAACGTCCACGTCTTGCCGTAGTCCCTCGTGCGATAGATGTACGGCGTGTAGTCGCCCGTATTGAACAGCTGGAACACGACGATCGCCTCGGCCGCATCGAAGTGCGACGGCTCGATCGCCAGCACGTCGGCGCGGCCCGGCACGCCGGGCATGTTGGGGATGCTGACGTCGGTCCACGTCTTGCCCTCGTCCTGCGTGAGCTTGATCAGACCGTTGTTCGTGCCGGCCCAGATCATGCCGCGCTTCACCGGGGAGAGGCCGAGCGACTGAATCGTGCCGCCGGCGAGCAGGCCCGGCTTGCCGCGCAGGCTGTCGGGCGTCGGCACCGTGTCCTTCGGGAAGCCCAGGTCGGGTGAGATCTTCGTCCAGTGCGCGCCACCGTCGAGCGACGTCATCACGAACTGAAAAGCCGCGACCAGCTCGTGCTGATTCCACGGCGCGAACGCGATCGGCTGCGAGATCGAGCTGCGCGCCTTGAGGTTCGGATCGAGCTGCGGGCTCACGTCGATCCATTGCTCGCTCGGATAGCTGATCTTGAAGATGCCGAAGCCGCTCGCGTACACGATGTTCGGGTTCAGCGGATCGGGCAGCTCGGTGCCCCACTCCCAGCCGGGCACGGGATTCCAGTCGAGCGGCGTGACCGCGCCGAGGTTGCCGCGGAGCCGGGTGCGGACCGCGCCCGCGTCCTGCTGTGAGGCGTAGACGTACGGCGGCCACGAGTTGTCGACCGCGATGTGGTAGACCTGCTCGATCGACTGATTGTACCACGAGCTCCACGTCGCGCCGCCGTCGAGCGTCACGATCGCGCCCTGGTCGTAGCCGAACAGCATGCGCTGGCCGTTGGTCGGATCGATCCACAACTGCTGCGGATCGTCGCCACCCGGCGCGCCCTTGAAGCCGGTGAACGTGTTGCCGCCGTCGGTCGACTTGTAGCTCGCCGTGTTGACCGTGTAGACGACGTCGGGATTCTTCGGGTCCACGTACACGCCGCAGTTGTAGCCGCCCTGGCCGTTGCGGATCCGCGTGTCGGTCGAGTCCATCTGCCGCCACGAGCCGCCGCCGTCGTCGGAGCGCCACAGCCCCGAGTTCTGGATCAAGAACATCCGCTGCGCGTTCGTGTTGTTCGCGATCGCGACGGACGTGCGGCCGTTGAGCCGCGGCAGGCTGCCGCCCTTGATTTCGGTCCACGTCACGCCTTCGTCGGTGGACTTGAACAGATGCGTCTGCGACTGACCACCTTGACCACCTGGACCACCTGGACCACCTGGACCGCCCGGTGCAACAAACCGCGCCGGACCCGTGGGCGGCGGATTCCAGTGCCGCACCGTCGTCGCGAGCATGACCTGCGGGTTATCGTCGGCCCACGTGATCTTCTGCGCGCCGGTCGAGTCGTCGACGTAGAGCGTCTTCGTCCACGTGCGGCCGCCGTCGGTCGAGCGATAGACGCCGCGCGTCTCGCTCTTCTTGTGCACGTCGCCCTGCGCCGCGAGCAGCACGACGTCGGGGTTCTTGGGATCCACGAGGATCGACGGGATTTGCTTCGTGTCGTCGAGGCCGAGGTGCTGCCAGGTGCGGCCGGCGTCGCTGGACTTGTAGACCCCGTTGCCTTCGTTGATGCCGCCGCCCGTAATCAAGTCGCCCATGCCGACGTAAATGACGTCGGGGTTCGACGGCGCGACCGCGAGCGCGCCGACCGACGACGCTTCTTTCACGGAATCGAAGACCGGATACCATGTCTCGCCGGCGCTCGTCGTCTTCCAGACGCCGCCGACCGGGAAGCCCGCGTAAAACGTGCCCGGCTGTCCGATCGCCCCCGACACCGCGGACACGCGACCCGCGCGGAATGGCCCGATGTTGCGCCAGGAGAGGCCGGCGAGCAGCTGCGGCGGGACCGGGTCGGTGGCGGCTGGCGTAGTGAACGCCACGATGGCGAGCAAAAGGGACGTCTTGGCAATCATTGATCAGCGCTCTCGGAGTGAGGGGTTCGGCGGCATGTAATCATATCCTTCCCTTTCTTTCTACAACAGCGGCGCGGCCTGTCATCCTGAGCGGCGCGCGCGACAGCGCGCGACGCGAAGGACCTGCTTTGAGCGCGCGACGCGAAGGACCTGCTTTTTACGGTCTGCGATAAATCACTCCGTTTTTCATGACGAACCGTACATGCTCTACTGCAGAAATATCCTGCGTGGGATCGCCCGTAACGGCGACAATGTCAGCGTTGAGTCCGGGAACGAGCCGGCCGATCTGATTCTCCATGCCGAGGATCCTGGCGTCCACCGCGGTCGCGGCGAGGAGCGCCTGCGCGGGCCGCATCCCGCCGCGCACCAGCCACTCGAGCTCGCGCGCGCTCGTGCCGTGCGTGAACACACCGACGTCCGAGCCACAGCCGATCGTCACGCCGTACTTGAGCGCGAGCTGAAACGCGCGCATCGCCTGCTGCATGCCCGGCGTCGCCGCGCCGCCGCGCGTGTAGTGATCGAAATACTCGGCGTACGCTTCTTCCGCGGTGAGCGTCGGCAGATAGGCGACCTTGTGCGCCGCCATCAGCTGAAACACGGCGTCCGTGCCGCCGAAGCCGTGCTCGATCGTGTTCACGCCGGCGAGAATCGCGCGATTCATACCCTCGGGCGTCGTCGCGTGCGCCGCGACCGGCCGGCCCGACGAATGCGCCTCGGCCACCAGCGCGTTCAGCTCGTCCTGGCTGAACGTCGGCTCCGCTTCGCCGCGCGGCCCGCGGCCGTAGTCGGCGTAAACCTTGATCCAGTCGGCGCCGCGGCCCGCCTGCTCGCGTACGGCGGCGAGCACCTCCGGTACGCCACTCACCGGCTGCGCGCCCTGCGGCAGATCGAGATCGGGCCGGAAGCCGCGCGGCCCGGGACCGTACGACGACGTCGCCACGATCGCGCGCGTAGAGACCTGGAGCCTCGGTCCCGGAATCAGCCCTTCATTAATAGCGCGCTTGAGCGAGACATCCTCGAACCCCGCGCCTTCGGTGCCGAGGTCGCGCAGCGTCGTGAAGCCCTGCATGAGCGTGTTGCGCGCGTGCACCACGGCTTCCGCAAAGCGATAGCCGAGCGGCTCTTTCAGAACCTGATCGTTCCAGAGCGTCTCGTTGTAGGGGTGCAGGAAGACGTGCGAATGGGCGTCGATCAGTCCCGGCAGCAGCGTCGTCCCCGGGAGATCGATCGACTCGGCGTCGGCCGGCGCACGCACTGAAGCGGCCGGTCCGACCGCGGCGATCGAGTCGCCTTGCACGAGCACGACCCAGCCGGTATGCGTCGCTTCGCTCGTGGCATCGAACACGCGATCGGGT
>DATDEZ010000077.1:0-2146 GCA_036522875.1 Gemmatimonadales bacterium
GAAGGTGAAGTACTTCCTGGGATTCGCCTGAATGTCGGAGAGCAGCTGGCGCAGCTGAATCATCGTCAGCGTCGTCTCGCGATACAGCGACGAGTCCGCGACGAGCAGGCCGAGCGTGCCGCTGCGGTTCGAGATGCGCGACAGAATGGTGTCGGCGTTTTGCAGCACCCGCACGAGACTCTCCTGATTCCGATTCGCCGCCGCCATGAGCTGGCGGAAGTCCTGTGACGCCGCGCGCAGGTCCGTGCTTGTGGCAGCCCCGTTATTAAGGATAGTCGCGAGCTGGCCCTGGTTCGTCGCCGTATCGACGCGACCGAGCGTCGTCCGGAGATCCGTTGCCACGTGCGACAGCGCCTCGGAGCCCTGCTTCAGGTTCGAGCCGACGTCGCCGATCACGTCGGCCTGCTCGTTCGTCACGCGTGCGAGCCGATCGGCCACCTGGCCGAAGTCGTGAATCGAGCGGCGGAGGTCCATCACGGCCTGCGAGTCGAAGGCGCTCTGCACGCGCGCCGCGACGGTGCCGATGTCGGTCGCGATGCGGCTGGCTTGCGCGGTGAGCTGGCCGATATCCGGCAAGGTCGCGCCCGGCCATTTGCCGCCTCCGACCGCGGCCGCTTCCTCCAGGGCTTGTCGAATATTCGGGTCGGCGGGCGGGGGATCACTGGAGATGAGCGTGGCGGCCCATTCTCCGAACAGTGACGCGGAGGCCGCGACCACGGCCGGCTTCAATGGGGGCGTCACGCCCGCGTAGATCTTGAGGTCGGCCTCGACCCAGTTCCCCGGCGCCAGCCGGATTGCCTCGACGCGACCCACGCGCACGCCGCGGAGCACGACCGGGCTGCCCACGCCCATCCCCCCGACGGTGCGGAAGCGGGCCGTGTACAGCGCTTCGGTTTTGCCGAGGTGCGCGCCGGAGAGCCAGAGCGCTCCGCCCACGACGAGCGCCAGCGCGGCGATCACGACGAGGCCGACGGCGAATTCATTCTCGCGCTTCACTCAGGCCGCCCCTCGATGAACTGGCGCACCACGGGGTCCTCCGTCCGCTGAATCTCCTCGACGGTGCCGACCTGGCGAATCTTTCCTTCATAGAGCATCGCGATGCGGTCCCCGACGGTATAGGCGCTGCGCATGTCGTGCGTGACGACGACGCCGGTGACGCCGAGGTGCTCGCGCGTCCGAACCATGAGCCGGTCGATCACCGCGGACGTCACGGGATCGAGCCCCGTGGTCGGCTCATCATAGAGGATGTAGCGTGGCTTGAGCGCGATCGCGCGCGCGATGCCCACGCGCTTGCGCATCCCGCCCGACAGCTCGGCCGGCAAGCGGCCCTCCGTGCCCGACAAGTCCACGAGTGCCAGCGCCTCCCGCACGCGATCCTCGATTTCGTCCTCCGCCAGACCGCGGCGCGCGAGGCCGAGGGCCAGGTTCTCCGCCACCGTCATGGAGTCGAACAGGGCGGCGAACTGAAACACGTAGCCGATCCCCTGTCGCAGCTCGGTGAGACCGTCGCGATCGAGCGTGCTGACTGCCCGGCCGTCAACGATGACGTCGCCGGCATCCGGGTGCAACAGCCCGACGATGTGCTTGAGCGCCACACTCTTGCCCGTGCCGGAGTAGCCGATGATCACCACGGTTTCGGCGTCGCGAATCCTGAGGGTGAGCCCCTGGAGCACAGGCTTCGCGTCGAACCCCTTGTGAAGATCCTGGAATTCGATCACAGCAGCACGACCGCCCAGAACGCGTCGAGCACGAGAATCAGGATCGCCGAGTAGACGACGGTACGCGTGGTGGCGCGCCCGACGCCCTCGGCCCCGCCCCTCGTGCCGAGTCCTACGGTGCACCCCACGAGCGCGATCGTGGCGCCGAAGCTCGCGCTCTTCAGGAGTCCGAACCAGACGTCCTTGACCAGATAGAAGAGCTTCAGTCCCTTGATGAAATCGGGCGTGGACAGGTCGAGCAGCGCGAGGCTCGTGAGCCAGCCGGTGACGATGCCGATGGCAATCGCAAACGCCACGATGACCGGAAACATGAGCGTGGCCGCCGCGACGCGCGGCACCACGAGATAGCTCTGCGGATCGTAGGCGAGGGTCTCCAGCGCGTCCACCTGCTCCGTGACCTTCATCGTGCCGAGCTCTGCCGCCATGCT
>DATDEZ010000078.1:0-33782 GCA_036522875.1 Gemmatimonadales bacterium
GACATCGCCGACCGGCTGCGGCCCCAGGACGGCCGCGCCCGCGTCGCCGTGAACGGCCAGCCGATCGACCTCCGCGTTTCGACCCTGCCCGCGCAGCTCGGCGAAAAAGTCGTCATTCGTATTCTCGACTCGCGCGCCACCGTCAAGTCGCTCGACACGCTCGGCCTCAACCCCGGCGAGGCGGAGGCGATCCGGCGGCTGCTCGAAAACCACGAGGGCATCCTGCTCGTCACCGGTCCGACCGGCTCGGGCAAGACGACCACGCTCTACTCCTGCATCAACCAGATCAAGAGCGAGGGCGTCAACATCGTGACGGTCGAAGACCCGGTCGAGTACCGGATGCAGGGCATCGTGCAGGTGCAGGTGCAGGAGAAGGCGGGGCTCACGTTCGCCGCGGCGCTGCGATCGATCCTGCGGCAGGACCCCAACGTCGTCCTGGTCGGCGAAATCCGCGACAAAGAGACTGCGCAGATCGCCGTGCAAGCATCGCTCACCGGCCACCTGGTGCTGTCGACGCTGCACACGAACGACGCCGCGAACGCCGTCACGCGGCTCGTGGACATCGGCGTCGAGGCGTACAAGATCGCCGCCTCGCTGCGCGGCGTCGTGGCGCAGCGGCTGATGCGCAAGCTCTGCCCGACCTGCAAAGAGGTCTGGATGGAGGCGCCGCCCGAGCGGCTGCGGCGCTGGATTCCCAAAGGCACGCCGCTGTATCGCGCGGCCGGCTGCCCCGACTGCGCCATGACGGGATACCGGGGGCGGTTCTCGATCCTCGAAATCCTCACGATGAGTCCCGAGCTCGAGCGTCTGATCGCCGCCGGCGAGGCCGCCGACCGCGTCGCGGAGGCCGCCAAGCGCGGCGGCATGAAGACGCTGTGGGACTCGGGTCTCGCGCACGTCACCCGCGGCGAATCGACGATCGAAGAGTTGACGCGCGTCGTGGACATCCCGTCCGAAGAAGGCGCGGGGCAGGCACCGGAAGCCACGCCGCGCCATTCCGTTGGCGGCATGCGCGTGTCGGGCGTGGGCGAGGGGCTGCGCCTCACGCCGGCACCCGGCACGGTGACGATCCCCGAGCCCGCCGCGCCCGTATCGACGCACTTCGACCTCCTCGAAGACGCCGCGACGTCTTCGCCGCCGGGTCGGCGCTCGGGCGCGCACGGGCAGCCGGCGTCCAAGGTCCTGCTCGTCGACGACGAGGACAGCCTGCGCCGCGTCATGCGCGATCTGCTCGAGCGCGACGGCTACGCGGTGACGGAGGCGCGCGACGGCGTGCAGGCGCTCGACCAGGTCGATCGCGTCGGTCCCGACATCATCGTGCTCGATTTGAATCTGCCGGGGCTCGACGGCTACGGCGTGCTCTCGCACCTCCGCTCGCGCCCCGCGACCGCCAACATTCCCGTCATCGTACTGACCGCCAAGGGCGACGAAGACAACGAGGTGCGCGTCTTCGAGCTCGGCGCCGACGATTTTCTCACCAAGCCATTCCGGGCCCGCGCCTTGTCGGCGCGGCTCGAAGCCGTTCTCGGGCGACGCCGCTGACCGCTGTTCGCGTCGCGTTCGTGGATACCTACGCGGTCCGCGGTGCCGGTGAGCATCTGGAAATTCTCACGTTGCGGCGGGCGCAGCGCCGGAACATCGGCTCGTGGGAGACGATTCACGGCACGATCGAGCCGGGAGAGCGGCCCGAGCAGGCGTCGTTGCGCGAGCTTCACGAAGAGACGGGCCTCGTACCGGAAAAATTCTACAATCTCAGTCGCACCGAAGCGTTTTATCAGCATCGCACGGGCGAGATGGCGCTGATTCCGGTGTTCGTTGCGTTCGTGGCGCGCGCCGCGACGGTGCGATTGTCGGAGGAGCACGATCGCGCCGAGTGGCTCGCCGCGCGCGATGCCGCGGCGCGGTTCGCCTGGCCGCGCGAGCGGAGAGCGGTGGAGGACATTTTGTCAATAGTGGGGGGTGGAGACGCGGGCTTGCTGGAAGACGTGCTGCGCGTAAGCTAGTGTCGTCCCCGTGAATCCATTCTATCATCGGATCTACCGCGTGGTCCGTCACATCCCGAAGGGACGGGTCGCGACGTACGGAATCATCGCGCGGCTCGCGGGACGCCCCGGCGCGGCGCGCACGGTCGGATGGGCGCTCTCCGCACTCCCCGAAGACAACGATGTGCCGTGGTGGCGCGTCATCAACGCCGCCGGCAGGATTTCCCTCTCGAGTCAGGACCACAGCGCGGTGCTGCAACGCGCGCTGCTGCTGCGCGAGGGTGTTCGCTTCGCGCCGGGTGGCGCCGTGAATCTCGCGACGTACGGCTGGCCGGCGGAGTCCTACGACAGCGTCGCCGCCTCCCACAAGCGCGCGGCTTCGACGCGGAGATCGCGCAAGTTGAAAGGCTTGCGCACGTAGCGGACACCGAGACGCGCCAGCGTCTCCTCGGTCGATGGCCGGACGTCGCCCGTCGCGACGATGATACGCTCCTTGAGCGCCGGCAGTCGCGTCACCAGCTCTTCCGCCAGCAACGTTCCGCGCTTTCCCGGCGCCATCGCGCGCGCGTCCGTGATCACGAGGTCGAAGCCGCCGCGCTGCGCCAGGTCGAGCGCGCGCTGCGGGTCGCCGGCGATCTCCACCGCGTGGCCGTCGCGCGCGAACAACGCCTTGATGGTGCGCTGGACCGCGGGATCGGAGTCCACGAGCAGGATCGTCCGCCGCACGCCTGCCGCGCTACCTCCGCTCTCGGTCTGCGCAGCTGCCGGCGGCCGCACCGCGTCCGCCGGCGCAGGCGGCAGGTCCACGCGAAACGCCGCACCGCCGCGCGCGCTCCGGGGCTCCAACACGATCTGGCCGCCGTGGCTTTCCACGATCGAGTAGGTGATCGACAGACCGAGCCCCGTCCCTTTGCCCGGCTCCTTCGTCGTGAAGAACGGCGTGAAGATGCTTTGGGCGTTCTCGGCCGGGATGCCCGGGCCCGAGTCGGCGACGCGCAGATGCACCTGGCCGTCGAACCACGTCGAGACCGTGATGTCGCGCGGTTTTTCTCGGGGATTCTCGGCCACGGCCTGCGCGGCGTTGCTGATGAGGTTCAGCACGACCTGCTGCAGGCCGTGGCGGTCCCCCAGCACCTCGGGCAGCGCGCCGCTCAGCTCGCGCTCCACCATGACGTCTTTCAGCTTCAGGTCGTACGCCATGAGCGCCAGCGTCCGCCGGATGACCTCGTTGAGGTCGAGAGGCACGTGCTCCGAGCCGCCTGAGCCCTTGCGCGCGAACGTCAGGAGATTGCGCACGATCCGCCCGGCCCGCTCGGCCTGCTCCTGGATGACCTGCAGGTGGCCGCGATCCTTCTTGCCGAGCTCCTTCTGCTCGAGCAGAAACTCGGACAGGCCGGCGATCGAGGTCAGCGGGTTGTTGAGCTCGTGCGCGACACCGGAGACGAGCTGGCCGACGGCGGCCAGCTTCTCGCTCTGCACGAGCTGCGTCTCGAGGACCTGTTGTTCCGTGACGTCTTCCACCATGACGACCACGCTCTGCTCGCTGGTCGCGTCGGGGATCCGCGCGGCGTTGACGCGCACGGCCCGGCGATTGCGCTCCGAGCGCACGAAGATCGGGGCAGGGCGCTCGCCGCGCCGCGTCGCCGCCAGCAGCTCGGGCAGCGGGCTCGGCTTCCCCATCAGGGCCTCGTCGAGCGGCGCGCCGATGACGTTCTGCAGCGGCATGTCCAGCAGGCTGGCGAGCGCGCGGTTGGCGCGCCGCACCCGCCCTTCCTCGTCCACCACCGCGATGCCTTCGCTGAGCGCGTCGAACGCCGTTTCCCACTGCTCCTTCGCGCGCCGCACCATCTCGAAGAAGCGGGCGTTGGCGATCACCACGGCGGCGTGCGTCGCGAGCGTGGAGAGCAGCCGGATGTCCTCCGGCGCGAATACGCCCTCGCGGGGGTCGGTGATGATCAGCGTGCCGATCACTGTGCCGTGCGAGCGGAGCGGCACGGCGGCCGCGGCGGCGGCGTCGAATCCATGCACGATCGACGTCGGCTCCGGGCCGGAGTTACGGACCAATTCGAGGTGCTCGCGGCGGGTGGAGCGCGCGACCAGCCCCGCGTCATCACTGGGAATCTTTTGGCGGCGGAGCGGCGCCAGCGTTCCCTCCGCGCCCGCGACGTACAGCGGCTCGCCCGCCGCGCCCGTGTCGCCGACCAGCGCCAGGAGCGCCCCGCGCGCGTCGAGGAAGCGGACCGCGTACCGCACCACCTGCTCGACGATCCGATCGAGCTCGAGCGAGTCGGACAGCACGTACGACAGCTCTTGCAGCGAGAACAACTCCGAGAGCCGGCGATTGAGCTCTTCCGCCGCGCGCCGCCGCTCGTGCTCGGACCGCAGCAGCCGCTGTTGCAGCTGCCACAGGCCGAGGCCGGCGCCGAGGACGATCAAGGCGAGCGCGCCGACGAGGAGGGGATAATCCCGCACGATGTCCATCGCCATCTATATTCAACTCTCCCACTTGAGAATCAATCTTGTGCTGTGCCTCACCCTCGCGGCGTGCTCGGCGCCGCCACGGCCGGCCGTTTCGCGCGCCTGGCCGGCGATGAACGCCACGATGTCCGCCGCGGTGTGGGGACGAAACGGTGACAGCACGCGCGTCGTGCGCGCCCTCGATGCCGCGCGCGACTCCGTCGATTCGCTCGACGCTCGCCTGACTCGCCGGGCGCGCGTCGCCTCGCTCGATTCGATTCAGCGCGCGATCAAGGCCCGGACCGGTGTCACGCTCGTGCTCGACAGCATCGTGGCGGGCTATGCGCTCGACCGCGCCGCGCGCGTCATGCGCGACGTCGTCGACAGCGGGCTCCTGGCCCTCGGTGACCAGTATCTCTGGATTGGGCCGGCCACGACGCACACCTCGCGGCCGGTCGGGATTCCGCACCCCGACAACTCGCTGGACATCCTCGGCTACGTGATGCTCGAGCGTGGGTCCATACGGATCGCCTCACGCGCGCGGAGCGAGCGGAAGGCGCGCACCGCCTCGGTGACGGTGCTCGCGCCCGACGCGCTGTCGGCCACGGCGTGGGCGGAGGCGTTTCTCGTGTGGGGATGTGACAGCGCGCTCGCCAACGCGCAGGGCTACGGAGTGGTGTGTGCCGATTCTACGGGCGTGCGCTGGACTACCGATCTCCAGAATCGGGTTTCGCTGCCGTCCCCGAGTCGAGCTGGGCGCGGGCCCTGACCCGCGCGCGCTCCTGGTTCAGCAGCTGCAGCGATCGGCGCCAGGCTTCGCTGCTCAGTCCCTCGTAGCTGACCGTCAGCTCTTCGCGCGTGCTGATGCCCGGCTCGAACAGGTAGATCGCCACGGCCTGTTGCCGCGCATCGAGCTGATTGGAGCTCCACGTGGGCGACAGCGGCACGACGCCGACCGGTCGGAACAGGCGCCCGCGACTCGTGATGCTCAGGTCTTCCGGGGAGAATCGCGCCTGCGGCACGATGCCCAGGAACGTGACCATCACGAGCGTCGGGTTGTCGGTGCCGCCGCGTTGCGCCGCGTCCGCGATGTCGGTCGAGCGCGAATAGATGAGCTGATGCAGCGACCGATACGTATCGGGCGCGAGCAGCCGGATGACCTGCTCGTCGAGCGGGAGCACCTGGATCTGGAGACTCGGCGTCGAGAACTGGGCGACAATGTCGTCGCGGCGGAGGGTGCCGTACCCCGCCGGCACGGTGTCTTGAAGGGCGAGACACAGCAACAACGTCAGGATCACGGCGCGCTCGCGATCAGTCCGGCGATCGAGTCGCGCAAATCCGCGATGCCTTCCCCCGTCTTCGCGCTCGTGACGATCATCTGTTCTGCGGGCAATTCAAGCTCCTCACTCAATTGTCGCTCGCGGGCCTCGCGCTCCCGCTTCGACAGCTTGTCGCTCTTGGTGAGCGCGGCGAGCACATCCGTCTCTCCTTCTACCAGTACGTCCTGCATGGCCCGGTCGTCAACGGACGGCGGATGCCGAATGTCCAGAAGCCACACGACGCCGCACAGGCCCTCGCGCCGCAGCGTGTGCTTGAGCAGCCCGCGAAACGCGCTGCGCTCGGCTTTGCCGACTCGAGCGTAGCCGTAGCCGGGCAGGTCCAAAAAGTACAGGGAGATGGGAGATGGGAGATGTACATCTCCCTTCTCCCCTCTCCCAATTTCGACGAGAAACACGTTCAGCGCTCGCGTCTTTCCCGGCGTGGTCGACGTCTTGGCGATTTTCCGGCCGACAATCGCATTCAACAGCGACGACTTGCCCACGTTGGATCTGCCCAGGAACGCGATTTCGGGGAGCGGGGGATCGAGCGGAGTATCGGCGCGGGGGAATGAGCCGATGAATTTCGGGTCCGTCAGGCTTCTTTCTTCTGGCGGGGTCGTTCCGTGACGAGCAGCGGGGCGCGGCCCGACGTGACGCACTCGGCGGTGATCGCCACTTCACGCACGTCGTCGCGGCTCGGCAGCTCGAACATGATTTCGGTCATCATCTCTTCGAGAATGGCGCGCAGCCCTCTCGCGCCCGTGCCGCGCTTCATCGCCTTCGCCGCGATCGCCTTCAGCGCGTCCTTCTCGAGCGTCAGGCGCACGTCCTCGAGGTCGAACAGCTTCTGGTACTGCTTGGCGAGCGCGTTCTTGGGCTCGGTGAGGATCTTGATCAGCGCGTCCTCGTCGAGCGCGTCGAGCGGCACGGTGACCGGCAGGCGACCCACGAGCTCGGGAATCAGGCCGTAGCGCAGCAAGTCGTCGGGCTCGACGTCGCCGAACGGATTCTTCTGGACCTTCGCGGCCACGCCCGCGACCACCTCTTCCTTCGTGAAGCCGATCTGCCGGCGGCCCGTGCGCGACTCGATGATCTTCTCGAGCCCGTCGAACGCCCCGCCGCAGATGAAGAGGATGTCCTTGGTGTTGACCTGGATGTATTCCTGTTGCGGATGCTTGCGTCCACCCTGCGGGGGCACGCTGGCGACCGTGCCCTCGAGGATTTTGAGCAGCGCCTGCTGTACGCCTTCGCCCGAGACGTCGCGCGTGATGCTGGGGTTCTCCGACTTGCGCGCGATCTTGTCGATCTCGTCGATATAGACGATGCCCCGCTCGGCCTCGGAAACGTTGAAATCGGCAGCCTGCAGCAGGCGCACGAGGATGTTCTCGACGTCTTCGCCGACGTAACCGGCCTCCGTCAGCGTGGTCGCGTCGGCGATGGTGAACGGCACGTCCAGAATGCGCGCCAAGGTCTGCGCAAGCAGGGTCTTGCCGACACCCGTTGGGCCGATCAGGAGGATGTTGCTCTTGTCGAGCTCCACCTCGTTGTCGCGGCCCGAATGCGAGTTGATGCGTTTGTAATGGTTGTAGACGGCAACGGCGAGCGTCTTCTTGGCGCGGTCCTGTCCGATCACGTACTGGTCCAACACGTCCTTGATCTCCGCAGGCGTGGGGACCTGCGTGATGGCCTCCGCGACTTCGCGCTCCTCGTCCTCCGCCAGGATCTCATTGCAGAGCGCGATGCACTCATTGCAGATGTAGACCGACGGGCCGGAGATGAACTTCCGGACGGAATCCTTGGACTTACCGCAAAACGAGCAGCGGAGATGCTTGTCGTGAGACATCGTATCCTAGTATGGGGAACGGGGCCCTTGGGGCGCAAGGGATCATTTCTTCCCTTTCCCGTCCTCCTTGATTTCCTCGTAATTCGAAATGACGTGATCGATCAGCCCATACTCTTTCGCTTCTTCCGCCGACATGAAGCGGTCGCGGTCCATGTCCTTCTCGATCTGGTCGACCGTCTTGCCGGTATGCTTGGAGTACAGCTCGTTGAGCTTGCGGCGCAGGAACAGAATCTCCTTGGCCTGAATCTCGATGTCCGCCGCGGTGCCCTGGGTGCCGCCCGACGGCTGGTGCATCATGATGCGCGCGTGCGGCAACGCGGAGCGCTTCCCCTTGCGCCCGGCCGTGAGGAGAAAGGAGCCCATCGAGGCGGCCATCCCCATGCAGATCGTGTTCACGGGCGCGCGGAGGAACTGGATCGTGTCGTAGATCGCCATCCCGGAGGAGACGATGCCGCCCGGCGAATTGATGTACAGATAGATGTCGCGCTCGGGATTGTCGGCGTCGAGAAACAGGAGCTGCGCGATGATGATGTTGGCCACGTCGTCGTTGATCGACGTGCCCAGGAACACGATCCGGTCCATGAGGAGCCGGCTGAAGATGTCGTAGGTGCGCTCGCCCCGGCTCGAGCGTTCGATGATGTACGGCGGATAAATATGCCCTTCGCTCTTCGTCGTCACGCGTGCTCCACGGTGGACTGCGACAGGAGATAGTTGAACACCTTCTCCTCGGTGATGCTCCGCGCGACATCACGGAGCCGCTTGGCCTTCTCGAGTGAGGCGTACAGCTGCGCCGCCGGCATGCCGCGGCGCTCGGCGAGCTCCTGGATCTTCTGGTCCAGCTCGGCTTCGGTCGCCTGGAGCTTCTGGGATTCCACTACGTAGTCGAGCACGAGGTCCCGGCGCACCTGCGCCTCGGCGATGGTATGGAACTCCTGCGCGAACTTCTCCCACCGATCTTCCGGGACTTCGTACGCCTGGGCGTACATCCCCAGCACGCGCTCGACCAGGGGTCGCGGCGCGACCACGTTGTTGGCCTCGACGATCTGCTGCACGAGCTCGGTGCGGACCCGCGCGTCGGCGTCGCGCTCGGCTTCCTTCTTGAGGTCGTCGCCGACCGCGTTTCGCAGGGCGTCGAGCGATTCGAAGTCGCCCATCTCGCGCGCGAACGCGTCGTCCAGGGCAGGGAGCTCCTGGCGCTTCACTTCCCGCAACGTGAGCTGGATGTCGCGCGTCTGGCCGCGCTTCGTCTCGTCGGCGAAGTCGTCCGGGAATTTGACCGTCGCGTCGACGGACTCGCCCGGCAGCAGATTCATGATGCGCTCTTCGACCTCCGGGATCGCCCGGCCCTCGCCCAGCACGAACTGGTAGGGCTGCGGGTCTTTCACTTCGCCGGTCTCGCGCGTCGCGATGATCACGTCGACGAGATCTTTGGGCTTCGGCTTCTCCGCCGCGGCCACCGGGGTCCACGGCGCCCGCTGCTCCCGCATGGCGTTGAGCTGGGCATCGACCTGCGCCGTCGTCACGGCCGCAACTTTCCGCGTGAGCTTGAAGTTGCCGAGGCGCTCCAGCTTGAGCTCGGGCTTCAGCTCGACGTGGAATTCGAATGTGACGGGAGCGCCGTCCTCCCACTTCAAGTTGTGGATATGCGGGTCGGCGATGGGCTTCAGCTCTTCCTGCTTCTGCGCGACGCGCCAGCTCTCCTGGACCAGCTCGCGCAGCGTCTCCTGCCGGATGTCGTCGGCGAACTTCTTGCGCACGACGGCGGCCGGGACTTTGCCCTGCCGGAAGCCCGGCAGCCGGGCGCGCTGCTGGTAGAACTTCGTCGCGCGGTCCTCGGCGGCCCGGACGTTGTCCTGGGGGATCGTGACCTCGAGCGATGCTTCGCCTGGCTCGTCGCGGGTTTTCTTTACAAGGATCTCGGGCATGTAGAGCAGAATCTAACCATGAGAGGAAGGTGTGCGTGGACCTCTCGCCGCCGCAGGCGGCCAATGCGACCGGAGGGACTCGAACCCCCACGGGTTGCCCCACCAGCTCCTAAGGCTGGCGCGTCTGCCAGTTCCGCCACGGTCGCGCAGCGAAGAAATCTATCGCCACCGCCTCCGGCGCGCGCGTTGACGCGTTGGGGAGGGTCGTCTACTTTCCCGCCGTGCCGGTGGTCCTCGCCGTCGTCCTGCTCTTGCTCACCGCGTGCAGCGGCGCCGCGGGAAGCCATTTCCCCCAGTCGACGCTCGCCCCGCGCTCCGATTTCAGCGCCGATCTCCACGACCTCTACAAGAACGTGTTCTGGTGGGCGGTCGGCGTGTTCGTCATCGTCGAAACGCTGCTGCTCGTCGCGATCGCGCGCTTCCGCGCCCGGGCCGGCGCCGCCGCGCCCAAGCCCATCCATGGCCACACGGTCCTCGAGATCGGCTGGACGCTCGCGCCGGCGCTGATCCTGGTGTTCATCGCGGTCCCGACGATGCGGACGATCTTCGCGACCTCGGGGAAAGCTCCCGAAGGCGCGCTCCGCGTCCAGGTGATCGGGCACCAGTGGTGGTGGGAGTATCGCTATCCCGAGCTCAACATCAGCGCGTATAACGAGCTGCACGTCCCGGTCGGCACACCGATCGCGATCGAGATGACGTCCGCCGACGTGATCCACAGCTTCTGGGTGCCGCGGCTCGGCGGCAAGCGTGATCTGATCCAGGGCCGCACCAATCGGATCGCCTTCAAGCCGGACTCCGTCGGCGAGTACTGGGGCCAGTGCGCCGAGTTCTGTGGCGCGTCGCACGCTAACATGCGGCTGCGCGTGATCGTGCAGGACGACAGCGTCTTCCAGCGCTGGGTCGACCGCCAGCGCGCCGCGCCGGTGGCGCCGACCAAAGGATCACCAGAAGAGACCGGGCAGCAGATCTTCCGCCGCAGCGCCTGCATCGGGTGCCATACGATCGCCGGCATATCGCAGGGCAAGGTGGGCCCCGAGCTGAGTCATGTCGGCAGTCGTGGGACGATCGCGGGCGCGCTCTTTCCGAATACGACGGAGTCGTTGCATCGCTGGATCATGAACGCGCCGTCGCTGAAGCCCGGCGCGCTGATGCCGCCGCAGAATCTCCAGGGCGCCGATCTCGACGCGGTCGTCGCTTATCTCCAGAGCTTGAAATGAAGAGCTGGCTGACCACCACCGACCACAAGCGGATCGGCCTGCTCTATTTCTGGACCGCGTTCATCTTCTTTCTGATTGGCGGGCTCGAGGCGCTGGTCATCCGGGCGCAGCTCATCAAGCCCGACGGCGGCCTCGGCGTCAGCGCCGAGACGTTCAATCAGCTGTTCACGATGCACGGCACGACGATGGTGTTCCTCGCGCTCATGCCGCTGTCGGCGGCGTTCTTCAATTTCATCATCCCGCTGCAGATCGGCGCGCGCGACGTCGCGTTCCCGCGGCTCAACGCCTTCAGCTACTGGGTGTTTCTGCTCGGCGGCCTGTTCATCAACGCGAGCTTCATCGCGGGACCGCTGTTCGGCGCCGATCGGCTCTCCGTCGCGCCCGATGCCGGATGGTTCGGCTACGCCAATCTCACGTCGCGACAGTTCTCACCGGGTCCGAACGTCGACTTCTGGCTGCTCGGTCTGCAGATCCTGGGCATCGCGTCGCTCGCGGCGGGCTTCAACTTCATCGTGACGATCCTGAACATGCGCGCGCCGGGATTGCGCATGCTGCGCCTCCCGCCGTTCACCTGGATGACGCTGATCACGCAGTTCCTCGTCATCACCGCGTTCCCGGTCATCACGGTCGCGCTGGTGCTGCTGATGTTCGACCGTTTCTTCGGCACGCACTTCTTCGTGCCGCAGGGCGGCGGCGACCCGATTCTGTGGCAGCACCTCTTCTGGATGTTCGGGCATCCGGAGGTCTACATCCTGATTCTTCCGGCGATGGGCATCGTGTCCGAGGTCCTGCCGACGTTTTCACGCAAGCCGCTGTTCGGCTACACCGTCGTCGTCTATTCCGGCGTCGTCATCGCGTTCCTCGGCTGGAGCGTGTGGAGTCACCACATGTTCTCCTCGGGGCTCGGGCCGATCGCCGACTCCGTATTCGCCGGCACGACGATGCTGATCGCCATTCCCACCGGCGTGAAGATCTTCAACTGGATCGGCACGTTGTGGGGTGGACAGCTGCGCTTCACGACGTCGATGCTGTTCTCGCTCGGCTTCATCGCGATGTTCATCATCGGGGGGCTGTCGGGCGTGTCGCACGCGTCGGCCCCGTCGGACCTGCAACAGACCGACACGTACTACGTCGTCGCGCACATCCACTACGTCCTGTTCGGGGGCACCATTCTTGGCCTGTTCTCGGGCATCTACTACTGGTGGCCCAAGATGACGGGCCGGCTGCTCTCCGAAGGACTCGGCAAAGTGCACTTCTGGCTCACGATGATCGGGATGAACCTCGCGTTCTTCCCGATGCATTTCTCCGGCCTGCTCGGCATGCCGCGCCGGATTTACACCTATTCGTCAGGGCTCGGCGTCACGACGTTCAACCAGGTCTCGACGATCGGCGCCTTCTTGGTCGGTCTCGCGACGCTGGTTTTCTTCTATAATCTGCTCCGCACGCGCTGGCGGCCGATCACGGCCTCGAACAATCCGTGGGACGGCGCGACGCTGGAGTGGGCGATCCCGTCGCCGCCGCCCGTCTACAACTTCACGGTCATCCCGACGGTCGCGAACCGCCTTCCGCTCTGGCGCACCGAGCGCCACGCGCCGATGGATCCGCTGCCGCTCCAGCCGCCCGGGCCGATCCACGTGCCGGGGGGCTCCTGGTGGCCGATGATCACGGCCTTCGGCCTGCCGATCATGGCGATCGGCGCGATTTCGCGGACGCTGCCGGTCGTGTTCGTCGGCGTCCTGGTCGTCATCGTCGGCATCTACCGCTGGGCCTTCGAGCCCTTCGAGATGTAAATGGCATACGATACCGGAACACACGCGGTCGCGGCCGCACACGGGCACGCCACCTTCATGGGGCTCGAGAGCCGGAAGATGGCCTTCTGGGCGTTCATCGGATCGGAATGCCTGCTATTCGGCTCGTTGATTTCGACGTATCTCGTCTACAAGGGCCATAGCCTCACCGGGCCGTATCCACACGAAGTGCTGAATATCCCGTTCACCTCGTTCAGCACGTTCGATCTCTTGATGTCGAGTCTCGCGATGGTGCTCGCGCTCGCGGCGGTGCAGCGCGGCGACATGAAGCAGGGCAAGATCTGGCTGTTCGTGACGGCGCTGCTCGGGCTCGTCTTTCTGTTTGGCCAGTACTGGGAGTTCAGCCACTTCGTGCGCGAAGGGCTCGGTCTCACGACGAATCTGTTCGGCTCGACGTTCTATGTCCTGACCGGCACGCACGGCGCCCACGTGACCGTGGGTGTCATCTGGCTCCTCACGCTCTGGATCCAGGCGTTGCGCGGGAAGCTCGGTCCGGAGAACGCGCTGACCGTCGAGATCACGGGACTGTATTGGCATTTCGTGGACGTCGTGTGGATCGTGATCTTTACGGTGGTTTATCTGATACAGTAGTGAGGTTGGTCGAGGTTGGTCGAGGTTGTCGAGGTCAGGAGGTTGGCGGAGGTTGGTGGAGGCGATTACTGGAGGGATGGGATGACCGAGCAGGCGCACGCGACCACAGCCACTTATCTGCGCATCGCCGCGATCCTCGTGATGATCACACTGATCGAGGTGGGCGTCTTTTACGTGCCGACGTTCCAGTCGGTTCTCGTGCCGGTGCTGCTCGTGCTGTCGGCGGTGAAGTTCACGCTGGTCGTGATGTTCTACATGCACCTCAAGTTCGACAATCGGTTTTTCACCTTCCTGTTCGGTGGCCCGCTGCTGCTCGCGCTCGCGGTCGTCGTCAGCTTGCTCTTCATCTTTTATGGGGCGGTGCGCCTTCGCACGGGGATGTAACCCCGAATGACCAATGTCCAATGATCAATGTCCAGTGATCAATGATCATTGATCATTCTTCATTGAACATTCCGGCGTGGAACCGGTGGGACATCCATCCGAGTGTGGCGGTCGGGCTCGTGCTGTTCGGCGGGCTTTACGTCTTTTTGGGGGGTCTCAGGTCCGCACGTCTGCGCATCGCGAGCTTTGGTGCGGCGCTGCTCGTGTTGTTCCTCGCGTTGAATGGCCCGCTGCACAATCTGTCCGATACATATCTGTTCAGCGCGCACATGGCGCAGCATCTGTTGCTGACGCTCGTCTTTCCGCCGCTGCTCCTGTACGGCACGCCGGCGCACGTCATCCGCCCGTTGCTCCAGCCGCGTTGGGTCATGGCTTTCGCGCGCGTGGTCACGCGGCCGCTCGCGGCCGCGCTGATTTTTTCCGGGCCGATCGTCCTCTGGCACGTGCCGGCGCTCTACGAAGCCGCACTCCGCAATCACAACCTCCACATCGGCCAGCACCTCGTATTCCTCGCGACCGCCACGCTCATGTGGTGGCCGGTGCTGTCGCCCGTGCCGGAGCTCCCGCGCGCGCAGCATCTTGTGCAGATGCTCTACCTGTTCCTGCTCGGCATTCCGATGTCGGTGACGGGCGCGCTGATCACCCTGTCTGATTCGGTGCTGTATCCGTTCTATGCCGGAGCGCCACGCGTCTGGGGTCTGTCGCCGCTCGAGGACCAGCAGATCGGCGGATTACTGATGTGGGTGCTGGGCGGCCTGATGCTGTGGATCGTGATGACCGTTATCTGGTTCCGTTATTCGGTGTGGGATCAGAGACTGGATGCTGAAGCGGGAGTGCCGGAGGAGGCGTACGACATGCGGCATTGAGAGCATGCGGCGTGCGACATGCGGCATGCCGCACGCCACATGCCGCATGTCATTCCCCGTCTTCAGTCTCTCCCAGCGGATGGCGTCTCAATTCCTCACCAATTCGCGGATGTTCTCGCCACAGATAGTAGCCCATCGCGAGCGCGGCGAGGCCGTTGCCGATCGCCACGTTCCACCAGGCGAGATAGCCGAGCAGCGGTTTGGCGAGCAGGGCGACGAGGATATAGAAGCCGACCTCGAAGAAGCAGAATCCCACGACAACGAGGAACAGGGTAGAGGGCGCGTACTCGACTTCGGCGGCCAGCGCGGCGGCGATGCAGCCGACCACGACGAACGCGCTCACGTGAATCATCGTGTAGCCGAAGATGCGCGCCGGCTCGACGACGACGTGCTCGGGACTCGGCGCCCCCCAAAACACCGCGCTGCCCAGCATCGCGGGGGTGAAGAGCGGCTGACCATTGACGGCATCGACGATGAGGAACCAGAGGGCGACGGCCGCGGCGCCGATGCAGCCGGCGATGAAGCCCTCCCGCAGGATGCGATTCAAATCCATTGCGAGGGAATATATCGCCGGGACGAGGGCGTGCTAGATTAGGCCCCCACTTCCAGCGCCCGGAGAGACCAATGGTCGTGACGCGGCGGCCGCTATTCTACGGACTGTGTTTGCTGCTCGGCGCATTGCTGTTCGGGATCGCGGGCACCATGCACCCGCTGCTCCGCGGCGATGGCGCGGCGCAGCTCGGCATGATCGCGGGGACGAGCGCGTGGCGCCTGATCCACTGGTCGCTGCTGTTCGGTCTCGCGTTCATGTACGCCGGACTCATCGGCGTGTCGCTGCGGCACAACGAGACGCCGGGCGCTTCTCCCGGCCGCGCCGGCATCCGCATGGGCGCATTCGCGTTCTCCGTCTGGTCGATCAACATCCTGTTCATGGTCGGTGCGGGCTGGCAGCTCGGCCACGCGTTTACCGCGGCCGATACGGGTCTCACGGCGACGCACGCGGTGTTCGTCTACGACATGCTGCACCCGATGGGCCTCGCCGCCGAGCGCCTCGCGACGTTCATGCTGGGTCTCGTGGCCTACATGTACGGCTGGTCGATCCGCAACGGCGCGGTCTGGCCGCGCTGGCTGGCGTGGCTTGCCTGGGTGGTTGCGCTCGCCACGGGCGCGGTGAGCATCGTCTTCAGCGAATACGCCAACGCGATGTATTTCGCGCAAGCCGCTTTCGTCATCTGGCTTCTGATCGTCGCCATCGTCATGCTGGTGGAGCGCCGCGCCGTCACACCGCCGTAAAACAAATGGGGCCGCCTCGCGGCGACCCCACATGCGTTCGATGAGCCTGCGTGCTTACGGCACGCGCAGCCGCACCACGTCACCCACCCAGCCGTCGGGCGTCCGGCGCAGCACCGACAACGTGGCGATATCGCCGTGATGAATCGCGCCGACCGCCGTCCGGAATTGCGAGACCGTGCGCGTGGGCTCGCCGTTCACTTTCAAGATGATGTCCGGATAGCCCGTCGTGGCGTCGGCCAGTTTCTGGTAGGCCGGGCCCTCGGGGGACACGTTGGTCACGACGAGCGCGCCGCCCGCCCGCAGAATCGGGCGCAGATCGGGATCGCGCACATCTTCCTGCGTCAGCGGCTCGACGGAGATGCCGAGCGGCCCTTCGGCCGGCTGCGCTTCTCCTTTTTGGGCGGACTCATCGTCGGCCGTTTCGTCATCGCCGGTCGGCGCTGCCGCCAGCCGGACCGACACCGTCTGCTGCTGGCCTTTGCTGCGGACCAGCGTGACCTGCACGACGTCGCCCGCTTTCTTGAAGCCGACGCGCTGCTGCAGCGCGGGCACCGACTGCACGGGTTGGCCGTCGACGGAAATGATGACGTCGCCTTGCTGGATCCCGGCGCGTTTGGCCGGTGAGTCGTCCGAGGTGTAGTCGCGCACCACCACGCCCTTGATCGCCGAGAGCCCCACGGCCTGCGCGTCTTCCTGAGTCGCGTCCTTGATGCTGACGCCCATGACGGCGCGCGCCACGTGGCCCGTCGCGATCAGCTGCGTCATGACGGTGCGGGCGAGGTTGATCGGAATCGCGAAGCCGTAGCCGGCGTAATACCCGGTCTCGCTCGCGATCGCCGAGTTGATGCCGATGACTTCTCCCTGCACGTTCACGAGCGGGCCGCCCGAGTTGCCGGGATTGATCGCCGCGTCCGTCTGAATGAAGTCTTGGATGGCGTAGCGGCTCTGATTCAACCCGGCGAGCAGCCGCCCTTTCGCGCTGACGATGCCTGCCGTCACCGTGAAGGTGAACGCCTCACCCAGCGGATTCCCGATCGCGAGCACCCAGTTGCCGATGTCCGTCGAGTCGGCGTCGCCGAGGCGGACCGTTGGAAGATCGGTCGCCTGAATCTTGATGACCGCCACGTCGGTCGCGGGATCGGTACCGATCGTCTTCGCCGTGAACTCGCGATTGTCGTAGAGCCGCACCGTCACGCGATCGGCGCCTTGCACGACGTGGTTGTTCGTCAGGATGTAGCCGTCTTTCGAAACGATGAACCCCGAACCCGACCCCTGCTCGATCTGGGGGCGGCGCGGGACCTGGAAGAAATCCTCGAAGCCCGGCGGCAGGCGGCGATTCGTCACGCGCTCGCGCCGCTCCGACTTGATGAATACGACCGCCGGCTTCACGTGCTCGGCAACCGAGGCGAACGCGTCGCCCAGATCGACCGCGGCTTTGGCGCGCGGAATCGGGCGACTCGTATCCTGCAGCACCGACAAGACCGCCGCCTCACCTCGAGTGGGCAGCCGGAACGCCGAGGCAAACGCCAACCCCAGCGCGAACGCCAGGGTCACGAGCGTCCCGAATTTCAACCAGTCCCGCGTCTTCACCGACATCCGCTCCCCCTTGAGTCACGATCATTGATCATTGTTTTTTCTTGTCCTCGTCCACGATCTCGTAATCCGCATCCACGACATTCTCATCCTTCTTGGCGCCAGGCTGGCCATCGGCGCCCTGCGCCGCCCCTTCGGTGCCCTGCGCCGCCCCTTCGGGACCGGTGCCCGCGCCGCGGGCCGCGTACAGCGATGCCCCTGCCGCTGAATATGCCTGCTGCAGCTCCTCCAGCGCTTTGCTGATTTCGTCAGCATTTCCACTGCGCAGGGCCTGCTGCGACTGCTGAATCGCCGCATCGAGCCGCGACTTGAGGCCCGGCTCCAGCTTTTCGACCCAGTCTTTGGACTCTTTCGTCACCTGGTACACCATGTTATCGAGCCGGTTACGTTGCTCGATCACGTCGCGCCGCTTCTTGTCCTCCTGCGCGTGCGACTCGGCGTCCTTCACCATCTTGTCGATATCCTTGTCCGCGAGACCCGAGGACGCCTCGATCCGGATCTTCTGCTCCTTGCCCGTCGCCTTGTCCTTCGCGGAGACGTGCAGGATGCCGTTCGCGTCGATGTCGAACGTCACCTCGACCTGCGGCACGCCGCGGGGAGCCGGCGGAATTCCCGTGAGCTGGAACTTGCCGATGGTGCGATTGTCCTGTGCCATCTGGCGCTCGCCCTGCAGCACGTGAATCTCGACCGTCGTCTGATTGTCCTCCGCGGTCGAAAAGACCTCCGACTTCTTCGTCGGGATCGTCGTGTTGCGCGGAATGAGGACCGTGGTGACGCCCCCGAGCGTCTCGATGCCGAGCGAGAGGGGCGTAACGTCGAGCAGCAGCACGTCCTTCACTTCACCGGCGAGCACGCCGCCCTGAATCGCGGCGCCGATCGCGACGACCTCGTCGGGGTTGACGCCCTTGTGCGGCTCTTTGCCGAAGAAGCTCTTCACGATTTCCTGGACCTTTGGCATGCGCGTCTGACCACCGACGAGGATCACCTCGTCGACGTCGCCCGGCTTGAGGCCGGCGTCGGTGAGCGCCTGCTGCATCGGCGGAATCGTGCGCTTCACGAGATCGTCGACCAGCTGCTCGAGCTTCGCGCGCGTCAGCGAGAGGTTCAGGTGCTTCGGGCCCGACTGATCGGCGGTGATGAACGGCAGATTGATCTCCGTCTGCATCACGGTCGACAGCTCCATCTTGGCTTTCTCGGCGGCTTCCTTGAGCCGCTGCAGCGCCATCGGATCCTTGGAGAGATCGATGCCCTGCTCGCGCTTGAACTCACCCACCAGCCATTCGATCACCCGCGAGTCGAAATCGTCACCGCCCAGGTGCGTGTCGCCGTTCGTGCTCTTGACCTCGAAGACGCCCTCGGCGAGCTCGAGGATCGAGATGTCGTACGTGCCGCCGCCCAGGTCGTAGACCGCGACTTTCTCTTCCTTCTTCTTGTCGAGCCCGTAGGCCAACGCGGACGCCGTCGGCTCGTTGATGATGCGGACGACGTCGAGGCCGGCGATCTTGCCGGCGTCCTTGGTGGCCTGGCGCTGCGAGTCGTTGAAGTACGCGGGAACGGTGATGACCGCTTTCTCGACCTTGTGGCCGAGGTAGTCTTCAGCGGTCTGCCGCATCTTCTGGAGGATCATCGCGGAGATCTCGGGCGGCGTGTACTGCTTGCCGCTGATGTCCACTGAGGCGAGACCGTTCTGACCACGAACGACCTTGTACGGCACGCGCTTGATCTCTTCCGAGACCTCTTCCTGGCGCCGTCCCATGAACCGTTTGATAGAGAAGACCGTATTCTGCGGGTTGGTAACCGCCTGCCGCTTGGCGACTTGCCCAACGAGTCGCTCACCGTCTTTGGTGAACGCGACCACCGAAGGAGTCGTCCGACCGCCCTCGGCGTTGGGGATGACGACGGGATCGCCACCTTCCATGACTGCTACGACCGAGTTGGTCGTCCCGAGGTCGATGCCGATGATCTTCTCAGCCATAACTCTGAGCTCCTGATAGGGATGTGATGCCGGTGTTGGGTCTCGCGTCGCAGAGGGCAAGCATCGTGCCTGGCTAAAATGCCAAAAAGGCAGGCGCGGTAGTACATTTGCCTCATGTTTCCGTACAAAGACGAAAATCCCACCGAGCATCCGGCAGTTATCACCGTCGCGATCATCATTGCGAACGTGCTGGTCTTCCTTCTGGTGCAGGGAGCCGGGGCACAGGGGCCGCTGGCGCGCTCGGTTTGCGACCTCGGCCTAATCCCGGGAGAGATTCTCCGGACGGCGAAGCCGGGCAGCGGGGTCGAGCTGGCGCCCGGCATGTACTGTCTGGTCGACGCGGCGCCGAAATACTGGACGGTCATTACGTCCATGTTCACGCACGGCGGGTGGTTTCACCTAATCGGCAACATGTTGTTCCTGTGGGTCTTCGGAAACAACATCGAGGACGCGACGGGCCACGGGCGCTTCCTGCTGTTTTACCTACTCTGCGGCACGGCCGCGGCTGCGACGCAGTCGCTCATCAGTCCCCATTCGGTCGTGCCGATGGTGGGCGCGTCGGGCGCGATCAGCGGGGTGCTGGGAGCGTATCTGCTGCTCTATCCGCGCGTGCGGGTGCACACGCTCATCATCCTCCCCATCTACATCACGACGGTGGCGCTGCCGGCCTGGGTGATGCTCGGCTACTGGGCGGCGCTGCAGCTGATCAGCGGACTGGGCAGTCTCACGCAGGTCGAGGCGGGTGGCGTGGCGTTCTTCGCGCACGTCGGCGGATTCATCACGGGCCTGATTCTGATCCGGCTGTTCGCCTCTGAGGACGTGTTGCGCCGGCGACCAACGCAGCCGGAGCCGTACTACAAGTACCGCACCTACTAGACCTGGTCCTCCGCGTGGTGCTTGATCGATTTCCCCTCGACCAGGAAGACCACGTCTTCGGCGATATTCGTCGCCAGGTCCGCCACCCGCTCGAGATTCCGGCTCACCAGAAATAGCTCCATCGCCGTCCCGATGATGTGCGGATCCTCCATCATATGCGTGAGGAGGATGCGGAACATCGACGCATGCAACGCGTCGACGCTGTCGTCGCGGCGGCAGATCGCGCGCCCCGCCTGCGCGTCGCCTTTCACGAACGCGTCGAGTGCGTCGGCCAGCATCGTGCGTGCCTGCCGCGCCATTTCCAGCAGCTCGGGCTCCGGCACGATCGGGCGGGCCTTGAGCAAGCGCTCGGCCGACTGCGCGATGTTGACGGCGTGATCGCCCACGCGCTCGAGATCGTTCGCGATCTTCATCGCGGCCGTGAGAAAGCGGAGGTCGCGGGCCATCGGCTGCTGGGTGGCCAGCAGGCGGATGACGCTCTCTTCCACCTCGAGCTCGAGTCGATCGATGACGTGGTCGCCCTCGATCACGTCCTTCGCTTTGTCGCCGTCGCGCTGCAACACCGCGTCCACCGCAGCGGCCAACGCGGCCTGCGCTTCGCCGGACATGTTGAGGAGCGCGACTTTCAGCTCGGAGAGCTCGTCGTGAAAATGGCGATGACTGCTCGCTGACGCGTTCATGTCAACCAAACCTTCCCGTGATGTAGGCTTCGGTTCGTTCGTCGGTCGGCCGGGTGAAGAGCTGCTGTGTCGCTCCGAATTCCACGAGGTGCCCGACGTAGAAGAATCCTGTGAAGTCGGACACACGCGCCGCCTGCTGCATGTTATGCGTGACGATCACGATCGTATAGCGCTGCTTCAGCTCCACGAGCAGCTCCTCGATGCGTTGGGTCGCGATCGGATCGAGCGCCGAGCACGGCTCGTCCATGAGCAGGACTTCCGGCTCGTTGGCGAGCGCGCGCGCGATGCAAAGGCGCTGCTGCTGGCCGCCCGAGAGTGCCGTTCCGGGCGCGCGCAGCCGGTCCTTCACTTCCTCCCATAGCGCGGCTTGGCGCAGCGCGCGCTCGACCCGGTCGGGCAGCTCGCGCGCCGCTGCCAGCGCGTTGAGCCGCGGTCCGTACGCGATGTTGTCGTAGACCGGCTTCGGGAATGGGTTCGGCCGCTGGAACACCATGCCGATGCGGCGCCGCAGGTCCACCACGTCGGTCCCGGGCCGAAAGATCGATTCGCCGTCGAGCAAGATGTCGCCTTCGTGCCGCGCGCCGGGCGTGAGATCGTGCATGCGATTGATCGAGCGCAAGAACGTCGTCTTGCCGCACCCCGACGGGCCGATCAGCGCGGTGATGGCATGGCGCGGGATGGCGAGGTCGATGCCGTGCAAGGTGTGTTGCGGCCCGTACCAGAAGGAATAGGCGCGGGACTCGAGGGCGGGCGACCCCTCCGTCGTCCTCATCCGAACCGTCCCGTGATGTAGGCTTCGGTCTGCTCCATCTTCGGCTTCGTGAAGATCTCGACCGTCTTGCCCACCTCGATCAGGCTGCCGAGGTACATGAACGCCGTGTAGTCGGACACGCGCGCCGCCTGCTGCATGTTGTGCGTCACGATCACGATGGTGTACAGGCGCTTGAGCGCGTGGCACAGTTCCTCGATCCGCTGTGTGCCGGCGGGGTCGAGGGACGCGGTCGGCTCGTCGAGCAGCAGGATCTCGGGCTCGGGCGCGACGGCGCGTGCGATGCACAGGCGCTGCTGTTGTCCGCCCGACAGGTCGAGCGCGCTCGAGTGCAGCCGGTCTTTCACCTCGTCCCAGAGCGCCGCGTTCTGGAGTGCTCGGCTCACCGCGTCGTCGATCTGCGCGCGCGTGCGTTTGCCGTTGACCTTGAGTCCCGCCGCCACGTTGTCGTAGATCGACATCGTCGGAAACGGCGTCGGCCGCTGAAACACCATGCCGATCCGGCGCCGCAACTCGACGGCGCTCACGTCGTCGCCGTAGATGTTCACGTTGTCGAGCAGCACCTCGCCCTGCACGCTCGCGCCGGGTGTGAGCTCGTGCATGCGATTCAAGCACCGCAGCATCGTGCTCTTGCCGCAGCCCGACGGCCCGATGATGGCCGTGACGGTGTTGGCGGGAAACAGCAGCGAGACGTCGCGCACGGCGCGATGCTCGCCGAAGAGCGCCGTCAGGTGCGCCGCCTCGAGGCGCAGGCGCGTGTTAGCGGACGCTACCATACCTGGCCCTCGTCACCCAGCGCGCCGCGAGCGCGATGACGAGCACGAGTCCCATCAGCACGAGCGCCGCCGCCCACGCCAGGCGATGCCATTCCTCGAACGGTCCCGTCGCGTACACGTAGATCTGCAGCGAGAGCGACTGCATCGGCTGGGAGATGTGGACGTTGAAATTCAGGTTGCCGAGCGCGGTGAAGAGCAGGGGCGCGGTCTCGCCCGCGACGCGCGCGATCCCGACCAGACAGCCGGTCACGATGCCGCCCATGGCGGTTCGCGCCACGATCTTCAGCGACGTGCGCCAGCGCGGATAGCCCAGCGCGAGCGCCGCCTCGCGCAGCGAATGCGGGACCAGCCGCACCATTTCTTCCGTCGTGCGCGCCAGCATCGGAATCATCAGGATGGCGAGCGCGACGGCGCCGGCGAGTGCCGAGAAGTGCTTTTGCGGCCTGACGATGAACGTCCAGCCGACGATGCCGATGACGATCGACGGCGTGCCGTTCAGGACGTCGGCGACGAACCGCACGAGCCACCCGAGGCGTCCCGAGCCGTACTCCGCCAGGTACATCCCGGCGCCGACGCCAATCGGCACGCCGATCAGCGCCGCGACGCCGACGATGATGCCGGTGCCGACGATCGCATTGGCGACGCCGCCGCCGGTTTGGCCGGCGGGGACGGGACTCTTCGTGAAGAACGCCCAGTCGATGGACGACGCGCCCTTGATCACGAGGTTGCCGAGGATCAGGAACAGCGCGAGCGCGGCGAGGGACGACAGCGCGATCACCAGCCCCGTCATGATGCGGCTCGTGAGATGGCGGCGCCACGCGCTGGTGCTCACAGCGCCCGGCTCCCGATCGCCTGGCCGCGGGCGACTCGCCAGATGAGAATGCGGGCGACGGCGTTCACGACCACGGTCAACACGAACAGAATCAATCCGACCTCGAACAGCGCGGAGAGATAGAGATTCGTCGGCGCTTCGGAGAACTCGTTCGCGATCGCCGCCGCCATCGTGTACGCGGGCTGGAACAACGAGACGCCGATGTCGTGGCGATTGCCGATCACCATCGTCACCGCCATCGTCTCGCCGAGCGCGCGCCCCAGCCCGAGGATCACCGCGCCGATGAGCCCGGTGCGACCGTACGGCAGCACGGCGGACCGCACCGCCTCCCAGCGGGTCGCGCCCATTGCGAGCGCCGCCTCGCGCTGGCTGCCCGGAACCGCGAGCAGCACCTCGCGCGACACGGCGGCGATGTAAGGCACGATCATGATCGCGAGGATGATCCCGCCGGCGAGCAGCGAATTGCCGTAGAACACCCCTTGGAAAAACGGCGTCCAGCCGAGCAGCGCCTTGAGCGGCGGGACGACGTGGGCGCGCAGGAACGGAATCAGCACGAAGATGCCCCACGTGCCGTACACGACGCTCGGAATCGCGGCGAGCAGCTCGATCACGAACGCGACGGGCTGGCGCAGCCAGCGCGGCGAAAACTCGGTCAGGAAAATCGCGACGCTCAGGGCGAGCGGGACC
The DNA here is from genome assembly GCA_036522875.1 of Gemmatimonadales bacterium. Taxonomy (GTDB): domain Bacteria; phylum Gemmatimonadota; class Gemmatimonadetes; order Gemmatimonadales; family GWC2-71-9; genus 20CM-2-65-7. Next base: position 23,874 of record DATDEZ010000078.1, read on the forward strand.
GCGATGAGGAGCGCGAGGAGTGACGACGCGAGCGTCCCGAACACCATCGGGGCAGCGCCGTACACCTCCGCGACCGGATCCCACGTCGACGTCCACACGAACGCCGGGCCGAAACGTTTGAGCGCCGGCAACGCGCCGGTGAACAAGACTCCCAGGATGACGAGAATCAGCAGCGGGAGCCCGAGCGCGAAGCCCGTCAGGATGCGGCGGTAGATGTGATCCGAGCGGTCGGTCCCGACGAGTGATTGCCAACGGGTTTCGCCACTGGGCCGGCCGGGGGGAACGCCTTCGATGGGAAGACTGGTCATCGCGGGGGGAAACCTACCGGCGGTGTCCGGAGTGTCCGTCACAGCGGTGTAACGGAATTGTCACTACGAGATGGAAACACCTCCCGGCGCCCAACTACGCACCGGGAGGTGCTCCTATGACGAGGACTTACTCAGCCTTCCAGACGGACCGGCCGGCGGCGGTGATGCTGCGCAAGCGGGCTTCGATCCAGCCGTGCAGGGCTTTCGGCAGCGGCGCGTAGCCGAGCGAGGCGGCCTTGGTTTGGCCCTCGCCCTCGGCCCAGGCCACGAACTGCACCAGGGCGCGCGCCTTGGACTCATCGCTGTAGGACTTGTGGAGCAGGAACCAGGTGAAGCTCGAAATCGGGTAGGCCTGGGCGCCCGAGGAGTTCGTGATCGAGACGCGGAAGTCGGTGTTCGGGCCCATGTCCTTCATCGCGCCCGCCGCCGCCGCGGTCACCGCGTCGAGGCTCGGCACGATCCAGTTGCCCGCGCTGTTCTTCAGCGTGCCGAACGGGATGTTGTTCTTCTGGGCGTAGGCGAGCTCGACGTAGCCGATCGCGCCCGGCGTCTGGCTCACCGTCGCCGACACGCCTTCGTTGCCGCGGCCGCCGAGACCGACCGGCCAGTTGACCGACGTGCCCTTACCGACCGTCTGCTGCCACGACGGGCTGACCTTCGAGAGGTAGTCGGTGAAGACGAACGACGTGCCCGAGCCGTCGGCGCGGTGCACGACGACGATGTCCGTCGCCGGCAGGTTGAGCCCGGCGTTGACGCTGGTGATTCGGGCGTCGTTCCACTTCGTGATCTTGCCGAGGAAGATGTCCGCCACCACGTCGGGCGTGAACTTCACCGGCGCGGACAGGCCGGGCAGGTTGTACGCGATCACGACCGCGCCCATCACGGTTGGAATGTGCAGGACGTTGCCCTGAATCGCGGTGATGGCCGAATCGGCCATCGGCGCGTCGGTGCCGCCGAAATCGACGGTGCCGTCCGAGAACTGCCGGATGCCGCCGCCCGAGCCGATCGACTGGTAGTTCAACTTCACGTCGGGATGCGACTGGTTGTACGTGAGCATCCAGTCCTGATAGATGATGTTCGGGAACGTCGCGCCGGCGCCGTTGAGCTGGACCTGCGCGGCGGCGCATCCCGGGACCGCGGCGCCGAGCAGCGCGGCGAGAGCGAGAAAGCGAGTGGACGTCATGAGTGATGTTCTCTGTGATTCGCGTTTAGAACGTGAACTGAGCCTGGAAGTACGCTTGCGACCGCGTGGCCTCGAGTGCCGGCGTCGGCGTGCCGCCCTCGTACGAGAGCATGTCGACATCGGCCAGGAGCCGCAGGTTTGGCGACAGCTGATAGGAAGCACCGGCGATGACGCGCGTGAGCCGGTTGTTCCCCGTGTCGGTGTTGGGATCGGTGAGATCGAGGCGCGCGATCAGCGCGGCTTTGGAATTCGTGAAGTGGTAGACGCCGAACACGCTGGCGACACCGCCTGACGTTTCGGCGAGCGGCGTCGCGGTGACGGTGTCTTTCGTGATCGCGTACTCACCGGCGAGCGTGAACTGCTTGGAACGGTACGAGACCATGCCGAGCAGCCGCTGCCGCTTCCCGCCGCTCGTCGGCTTGCCGTACTGACCGTAGGCCGTGACGCGCAGGCCGCCGACGCGGCTCGAATCGTTCGTATCCATCAGGCGGAACGACACGCGACCCATCAGATCCTTGCGCTGGTCGCCGGTGCCGCCCGCGTAGCCTTCGCCGTTGTAGATGCCGACCTGCATGTTGACCTTGTCCGGGCCCCACTTGCCGTCGACGCCGAGCCCGAAGTCGGACGACGAGACGTAGCCGCCCCGCTCCATCGCCATCTGCCCCTGCATGCGGTAGTCCCAGAGCGCCTCTTCCCAGTCGAGCAGCGGCGTATGAATCTGGCCGAGCTTGTAGGTGAGAGCGCTGCCCGTGGGCGTGTACGTGACGTAGGCGTACTTGAGGCGGTAGCGCAGCGAGTTGTCGCCCGCGCCGACGCGCTGAATGTCCGCGGTGATCCGCGTGCCCACACCACCGCCGAACTTGCCGAGCACGTTGATGTACGCCCGGGTCACGTCGAAGTTGTTGTTGTGGTTGGCGGTGTCCTTCAGCTGGTAGACGTACTGCAGATACGAGACGCCGCTGACGGTGACCTGCGGTGCGGCGGGTGCCTGCGCCTGCAGCGAGCAGACGAACATCACGCTGGCAGCCGCGGGTGCAGCCAGGTTCAGCAGTCTTCGTACGTGCACAGTATGTGCTCCTCGAGAGAGATTGGAGTGACCACGTAACGAAGACTCGCTCGCTCGCGTCACCAAACTCCCTTGTGCGTGTCACGGGCATGTAACAACGGGGCCGTTCATCGCCATCTGGACGATGTCGGGCTGAAAGGCGCTGAAAGGAGCTAGGCGGGGAAGTAGAGCAGGATGGTGGTGCCGCGGCCCAAAGCACTGGTCGCTTCGACCCGCCCGCCGTGCGCCTCCACCAGGTGCTTCACGATCGCGAGCCCAAGGCCGGTGCCGCCCTCCTGGCGGGAGCGACCGGGATCCACGCGATAGAATCGCTCGAAGATCCGTGGGAGATGATCGGCCGGGATGCCGCTGCCGGTGTCGCTCACGCGCACGATGGTGTCGCTCCCCGCGCGCTCGGCGGCGACGCGGATCGAGCCGCCGGGCGGCGTGTGGCGGAGCGCGTTGTCGAACAGGTTCGTAAGAATCTGCCGCAGCGCCTCCGCGTCCGCGCGCACCGCGACGGGTTTGGTGGGCGGCTCGAACCGCACCTGGCGCGCGGCGGCGCGCTCGGCGAACGACGCCCAGGCGTCGCGCGCGGCCGCCCCGACCTCGATGGTGTGGGGCTCGGGTCGCCAGGTTCCCGATTCGATCCGCGAGAGGTCGAGCAGATCGTCCACCAGGCGCTGCATGCGGCGCGCGTTCTCGACGATCGTCTGCGCGAACTGCTTCGCCTGCGCGTCGCCGTCCTCGGCCGCCAGCGTCTCGGCGTAGCCGGCGATCGCGGTGAGCGGGGTCTTGAGCTCGTGCGACACATTGGCGACAAAGTCGCGTCGCACGATTTCGAGCCGGCGCAGATTGGTCACGTCGCTGAGCACGAGCAGCGTGCCGCCCTCCTCGAGCGGCCGCGCCGATACGACGACGGTGCGGTCGCCGAGGTGCAGCTCCCGGGCCTCGATGACGACGCCGGCCAGCACCTCGCGCATCAACGCGCGGTGCGCGCGGTCATGGAACAGCTCATCGAGCGCCGGCAGCGGCTCACCGGCCGCATAGCCGAGCAGGCCGCGGGCCGCGGCATTCGCTTCGATGACGGCGCCACGGGAGTCGGCCGCGAGCACGCCGTCGGACAGCGCCTCCAGTAACGTGCGCGACTCTTCGCGCTCGCGGCGCAGATCCTCGAAGCGACGCTCGAGCTCGTGGTGCATCGTCCGCAACGCATCCACCTGATTCGCGAGCTCCGGCACCTGGACGTCGGGGAACTCGGCCGTGCGGCCGGCGGCGATGTCGCGTGCCGCCTCGGCAACCGCGAGCAGCGGGCGCGCGAGGGCGCGGGCCAGCATCCAGGCGACGAGAGCGGCGACGAGCAGCAACAGCAGTCCTGCGGTTGCCACCGCCCGCTGGACGGCGTGCACCTGCGCGTCCACGACGGCCAGTGTCGTGGACATGCGCGTCACGGCGATCCCGGGCGGCCCGGCGCGGATCGCGACGTACATGCGGCGCTCGTTCGTCGACGCGCTCAAGCGCTCGTTCGTGCCGACGCCGCGTCCTGCGTTCGAATCGAGCACCGCGCGCACTTCCGGTCGCGTGCGGTGATTCTCCAGCCGGGCGAGCGACGCGCGATCGAACTCGGTGTCGCCGCGGACGTGGCCGGCGGAGTCGATCAACGTGACGCGGCGGCCGAGCTGCGCGCCCGCCGCCATCGCGAATTCCGGCCAGCGGCTCGAATCGGCGGGCGTGAATGCCGCCACGAGCCGGGCTTCCCGCTCCAGCTCATTCGCGATGTCCTGCTCGAGATAGCGGCGCAGCAACACTTCGGATGCGACGATCGAGCCGATGACCGCGGCTGCCACGAGCAACGCGATGCTCGCGAACAGCCGGGTGGCGAGTCTCATGCGCGCTTTGAGCGGTTGGGGCGGGCAGGCGCCGGCGGCTCGCGGAACCGATAGCCGACCGCGCGCACGGTCTCGATCCATTCGCCCGCCGCACCGAGCTTTGTGCGCAGGCGCTGGACGTGCATATCCACCGTGCGGGTCTGAATGTCGGGCTGCGCCTGCCACACCGACTCGAGCAGCTGCGAGCGCGACTGCACGCGATCGCGTCGCTCGATCAGGCGCTCGAGCAGCTTGAACTCGGTGGCGGTGAGGTCGACTTCCTTACCGCCGGCGGTGACGTGATGCGCCGTGCGATCCAGGACGATCGGGCCGCCGACCAGCCGGCCGCCGGCGGCGACGGGGGGCGCCGCGAGGCGCCGCAGGATCGCGCCCACGCGCAGCACCAGCTCTTTCGGCGAGAACGGCTTGGCCAGGTAATCGTCGGCACCGAGTGAGAAGCCTTTGATGCGGTCGGGCTCTTCTTTGCGTGCCGTCAGCAGCAGCACGCCGACGTCGCGCGTCTCCTCGCGGCGCCGCAGCTCGGCCAGCACTTCGAATCCGGAGTGTCCCGGCAGCATGAGGTCGAGCACGACGAGGTCGGGCCGCTCCTCGCGGGCCGAGCGCAGGGCGTCGGAGCCGGTGCCGGCGGTGGTGACGCGATAGCCTTCTTTGGCGAGATGATACGCGACGAGCGCCGTGATGTCGGGCTCGTCGTCGACGACGAGAATGCGGTGCGGCGTCTCAGGCGGCATTCAGGGACTGGCTGAAATTATCGTGACGGACGTCCATGGCAATTGCCGACTCTCGCTGGTGATCACCGGGTTACACGAATGTAGCGCAATCGTGACATTGGCCTCGCGCGGCCGGCGCTGGTAGCGCGCGACCCGCCCATTTCGCAACTTTGAGCGCACCATGCACATCATCGCCGCTCTGTGCCTCGCGTTTCAGGCCGCCGCCGCTTCACCCGATACCGCCCACATCGTCATCGTCGCGACCACCGACGTCCACGGCCGCGCGCTCGGCTGGGACTACGTGCGTGACGCCGCTTCGCCCGGCGGCCTCTCGCGCGCCGCGACCGCGCTGGAAACGCTGCGGGCCCGCTATCCCGCCAGCCTCGTCCTCGTGGACGCGGGCGACCTGCTGCAAGGCAATCCCTTCGCCGCCTTCTACGCGCGCGACGACAAGCGGCAGCCGCAGCCGATCGTCGACGCGCTGAACGCGCTCCAATACGACGCCGTCACGCCGGGCAATCACGATTTCGATTTCGGCCTGGACTTCCTGCGGCGCGCCGCCGGCGACGCGACGTATCACTATGTCTCCGCGAACGTCGTGAGCGACAGCGGCAAGACGCTGTTCGCGCCGACCGTGATGCTCGCGCGCGGTCCGATAAAGATCGGTATCACCGGTCTGACGACGCCCGGCACGAATCTGTGGGATCGCGCGCAGCTCGGACGCTATCACGTGCGCCGCATCGCCGAGGCGGCACCCGGCGCCGTGGCCGCGCTCGCCGGTGCCGATCTCAAGATCGTCCTGATCCACTCGGGCTTCGGCGAGTCGAGCTACGACACGACCGGCGTCGGCCCCGAGAACGACGCGCAAGCCGTCGCGACCGCGTCTCCCAAGCCCGACCTCGTCATCGTCGGACACACGCACCGCGAAATCCGCGACACCGTCGTGAACGGCGTGCACTTCGTGCAGCCGAAGAACTGGGCGCTCAGCATCGCCGTCGTCCACGTGACGCTCACGAAGGACGCCGCGACCGGTCGCTATCGCGTGACGGCGATCCATTCCGACCTGATCCCGCTGACGACGATGCCCGAGCTCCCGCGCTTCACTCGCCGGCTCGACGCGGCGCAACAAGCGGCACGACTGTGGGCGGGAACGACGCTCGGCACTGCCGGTGCGGGCTTCGACGCGCGCCTCGCGCGCGCCCAGGATTCGCCGCTGCTCGACTTCATCAATGAAGTGCAGCGCCGGCAGGCGGGCGCGCAGTTGTCGGCCGCCGCCGTTTTCGATCCGCAATACGGCCTGCCGGAAGGGGAAGTCCACGAGCGCGACGTCGCGGGGGTCTATCCGTACGAGAACACGCTGCGCGCGATCAAGATCAGTGGCCAGCAGCTGCGCGAGTATCTCGAGCATGCCGCGCTCTACTTCCGCACCTACGAGCCCAACGCGCCGGTCATCAACGACAGCTTCCCGGGCTACAACTACGACGTCGTCTCGGGCGTCGTCTACAACGTCGATCTCTCGCGCCCGCCCGGCCAGCGCATTCGCGGTCTGGGCTACAACGGCAAGATCGTGCAACCGACCGACACGTTCACGCTGGCGCTGAACAGCTATCGGCAATCGGGCGGCGGCGGGTACGCGATGATCGCGCACGCGCCCGTCGTCTATGACAAAGGTGAAGACATTCGCGGTCTTCTGGTCGCCGAAGTCCGGCGCGTGAAATCACTGCAGGCGTCGGCGTACTTGCGACCGAGCTGGGCGATCATCCCCGATGCGGCGCGGGCGGCGGCGAAGGCCTCGTTCGGGCCCACGGCGGCGGCGGTCGCGGCGAGTGCGGCAACGGCGCGCGACAGCACGCTGCTGCGCGTGCTCGCGACGAGCGACTTACATGGGCAGCTCGAGTCCCGCGTGTGGGACTGGTCGGGTGGCCGAGCCGTAGGCGGCGTTGCGGCAATGAAGCCCTGGCTCGACAGTCTCGCGACCTCCTGCGGCTGCGCGGCGGTGCGGCTCGATGCCGGCGACGAGATGCAGGGCACCGCGCTGTCGAACGCCAACTATGGGCGCGGCACGATCGACGCGTTGGACGCGATGGGCATCGACGCCGCGGCGATCGGCAATCACGAGTTCGACTGGTCGATCGACACGCTCCAGGCGCGGATGCGCGACGCGAAGTACCCCTTCCTGTCGGCGAACATCACGAACACGGCCGGCACGGCACGGCCCGACTGGGCGACGCCCTGGAAGCTCGTGACGAAGAACGGCGTGAAGATCGCGGTCATCGGCATCACGACGACGGAAACGCCGACGAGCACCGCGGCGCGGAACATCCAGGGGCTCGCGTTCGGCAACGGCGCCGACGCGATCAAGCGCGTGCTGCCGGACGCGCGCGCCGGTGCGGATTTCGTCATCGTCGTCGCGCACGCCGGCGCGCTGTGTGACTCGAGCGCGGGCGGCGGCAACATGACCGCGTGTCACGGCGAGATCATCGACATCGCGCGCCAGCTCGATTCGGGGTCCGTCGATCTCATCGTAGCCGGCCACACCCACATCCGCGTGAACACCGTCGTGCACGGCATCCCGATCATCGAGGCGCAGTCGAGCGGGCGAAGCATCGGTGTGGTGGACTTCGTCCGTGCCGGTGGGCGCCGCGAGGTCCGGACGCAGCTCATTACGCCGTACGCGGATCAGGTGCGGCCCGACGTGCCGTTGACGGAAGCAGTGAGCAATCAGCAGTCGATACTGCGGACCGTCACCGAGCGCGTCATCACGCGGCTCAAGTTCCCGCTGAAGCGCGAGGGCGATGAATACGGCCTCGGCCGGTTGATCGCGGATGCGCAGCGGGCAGCGGGCCGCGCCGACGTGGCGATCATGAACAACGGCGGCATCCGCGCCGATCTGCAGGCGGGCAACGTCACGTGGGGCAACCTGTACGAAGTGCAGCCGTTCCAGAACCGGCTGCTCAAGCTCACGGTTACCGGCGCCGTTCTGCAGGACGCGCTCGAGCATTGCGTCGCCGGGCGCGATCACATGCCCGATTGTCACATCGCCGGCGCGGAGGTCTGGTTCGACGGCCACAAGGAGCCGGGCAAGCGGATCAATCGGATACGCCTGGACAACGGCAAGGGCATCGACAAGAACGGCCAGTACGTGCTCGTCGTCAGCGACTTCATGGCGACGGGGGGCTCGGGATTCGGCATGCTGTCCAGCTCGCCGCGCCAGGATCTCGATGTGATCGATCTCGACGCGTTGATCCGCTATCTGGGCGTGCTGCGCGCTCCCGTGGAGGCGCCGCCGGGCGAGCGCTTCCATCGGACCGACCACTGATGCGGGTTTTCGTCAACGACAAGGCAGTCGAGGTGGCACGCGGCGCTCGAGTGCGCGATGCCGTTGCGCAGGCCGACGATGCGCTGGCGCGGCTGTTGGATAGCGCCGCGTACGTGACCGACGCGGCCGGCCGTCCGATCGATGCCGGCGACGTGGTCGGTGAGGCCGGTTCCGTATATCGGGTCGTCGTGTCGGCCCGGCGCGAAGGGAAACCCAAGCTCACCAAAGAGGCGTTGCGGCGCTGGCCGAAGGCCGAGCTGCACGTGCACCTCGACGGCGCGCTGCGACCCGCCACGATGATCGAGCTGGCGCGCGCGCAGGGCGTCCGCCTCCCCGCCGACACGCCGGACGCGCTCGCGAAAGCGATGCTGGTGAAGGGCGCGAAGAGCCTCGAGGAGTATCTCGAGAAATACTCGATCACGCTCTCCGTGCTGCAATCGGCGGCAGCGCTCGAGCGGGTCGCGTACGAATTCGTGATCGACAAGGCGGCGGATAACGTGCGCTACGTCGAGGTGCGCTACTCGCCGCTGCTGCACCGGCCGGCGCTGACGCTCGCGCAGGCGATCGAAGCGCCGCTCGCCGGGATTCGCCGCGCCGCGCTGGAGACGGGGACTCGTGTCGGCCTGATCGTCTGCGCGATGCGCGCCAGGCCGCCGGAGCAATCGCTCGAGCTCGCGCGCGTCGCGGCCGAATACCGCGCGGAAGGCGTGACCGCGTTCGATCTCGCCGGCGCCGAGCGCGGCCATCCCGCCGCCGCGCATCGCGCGGCGTTCGAGTACGCGGCGGCGCACGGCATGGCGTGCACGTGCCACGCCGGGGAAGGGGACGGCCCGCATTCGATTCATCAGGCGCTGCACGAGGTCGGTGCGCAGCGCATCGGCCACGGCACCCGGCTCGGCGAGGACCCGGCACTGCTCGAGGAAGTCGTCGCCCGCAAGGTCCCGCTCGAGATGTGCCTGACCAGCAACGTGCACACGCACGTCGTCGACTCGGTGGCGGAACACCCCTTTCGGCGCTATTTCCAGCAGGGCGTCGTCGTCACGCTCAATACCGACGGGCCGCTGACCGACGGCGTCACGCTGACCGACGAGTATTTCCTGGCGCATGCCGTGCTCGGCCTCTCGCCCGAAGACCTGGCGCGCGTCGTGCTCAACGCCTGCGAAAGCGCGTTTCTTCCGGAGTACGAGAAAGTCGCACTGGTGTCCCGCGTGCAGAGTGAGCTGGACAACACGGGAAGGGAGACATTGTGACGTCTTGGCGCCGGTTTCTCATCGCGTTCGTCGCGACGTTCATCTGCGCGCTCATCGTGCTGTCGCTGCCGCGCTACATGAATCGCCTGATCGGCGCGACGCTCCAGGCCGTCGGCCAGGACACCACGAAAGCGCAGCCGGCTCCGCCGGCGCCGCTGCAGCAACAACAGGCCAACGCGCCGGTGACGCCCGTGACGCGCTCGCT
>DATDEZ010000079.1:0-6433 GCA_036522875.1 Gemmatimonadales bacterium
CGGCACGCCGCCGCCCGGGCGCCGCGGCGCCGCCGCCGGCGCGGATGGCCGCTCGTCTTCCTGGGGGATGTCGACGACGCGGGTCAGCTCGTCGAGCGTGGATTCGCCCCGCAGCACGTGCTCGAGCCCGGACTCCCACAGGCCCTTCATGCCGCCGCGGCGCGCGGCGCCCGCGATGTGCTCCGCGGTCTCGCCCGCCGCGATGCGCCGCTCCACCTCGGCCGTGACCGTCAGCACCTCCACGATCGAGAAGCGGCCCCGGTATCCGGTCATGGCACAGTCCGGACAGCCAGCGGCGCGGTACAGGGGCGTGCCCTTGGGAACCCACTTCCCGAGGCGGTCGGGCGGCGTCTCCATCCACACTTCTTTGCAGGTGGGGCAGATCTTGCGCATCAGCCGCTGGGCCAGGACGCCCCGCAGGGCCGCGGCGATCTTGTAGGCTTCCACGCCGATGTCCACGAGCCGGGTGACCGCATTCGACGCGTCGTTGGTGTGCAGGGTGGAGAGCACCAGGTGACCGGTGAGCGACGCCTGCACGGCGATCTGGGCCGTTTCGCGATCCCGGATCTCGCCGATCAGCACGACGTTCGGGTCCTGGCGCAGGATCGAGCGCAGCGCCGAGGCGAATGTCAGCCCGGCCTTCTCCTGCACCTGCACCTGGACGATGCCCTGCATCCGGTACTCCACCGGATCCTCGACCGTGACGATGTTGACGCCCTCGCTCTTGATCTGGTTGATGCAGGAGTAGAGCGTGGTCGTCTTGCCCGAGCCGGTCGGACCGGTGACGAGCAGGATGCCCTCGTGGTTTTCGAGCAGCCGCCGGATCGCCTCCGCCTCGCCGGGATTGAGGCCGAGCGTGTCGAGCGACTTGACCGTGGCGCGCGAGTCGAGAATACGAATGACGACTTTTTCGCCGAGCTGCGCGGGCAGGGTCGAAACGCGGAGGTCGATCGGCTGGCCGTTCACGGCGACGCGGGCGCGGCCGTCCTGGGGCCGCAGCCGGTCGGCGATGTCGAGCGAGGACATGATCTTGATGCGGGAGATCAACGGCAGCCCGGCTTGGCGCGGGATCTTCATCACCTGCCGCAGCACGCCGTCGATGCGGTAGCGCACCGCCACGCCGCCCTCTTCCGGCTCGACGTGAATGTCGGACGCGCGCGACAGGATGCCCTCGGAGATGATCATGTCGACGAGCCGCACCACCGGCTTCTGGCTCGCGTCCGCCTCCGAGACGCTGAGCTCTTCAGGCGCCGGCGCGTCGCTCAGCGTCGTGAGCACTTCCTGGTCGCCCATGCCCTCGAGCAGCTTGTCGATCGCCTTCTCGGGCTTGTACATCTCGTCGAGTTTCTCGCTGATCTTCGACGGGGACAGGAGGAAGAGCCGGATCTCGCGTGCCGTGTTGAAGGCGAGCGCTTTCTCGGCGTCGAGGTCGAGCGGGTTGGACGTGCCGATTTCCAGATACGAATCGGTCAGCCGCAGCGGCAGCACATGGTGGCGGCGCGCGAGCTGTTCGGGAACGCTGTCGCGCGCGGAGCGATCAATCTGACTGACGTCGGCGATCTTCAGGCGGAAGCGGTGCGACAGCTTGTCGATGATCGCCGCGTCGGTCGCGATCTTTTCGTCCACCACGCATTCCCACAACGTGCGGCCAGCGTTGGACTTTTCCCGGAGCTCCTGGAGACGCTCGGGGGTCAGGCCCTCGACCGACTGGGCCAACCATTCGTCTGGAAATGCGGTGACCGGCATGAGGCTGCCTTCAAGCTACGGAGCGCGGCGGTGCAGTCCAGTATCAGAAATCACAGAATGTCCCAAAAATCCCGCGTCACGTCGAAAGCGACGTGCAACCGGCGGCTTTGCGCGCCATACCCCGCCTCGATGCGAAACACCCCCAGCCACTCGGCGGCGAGCCCCAACGTGACGCGCGGGTCGCCCCGGGGCGTGGCGCGCCACGGCGTGAGCTGGATCGAATCGCCGGTCCACGCGGCCGCGACATACGGCGCGAGGACGATCGAGCCGGGCGTCCGCGCGGGGCCGGCGTGGACGCTCAGAAACGGCACCGGCGTGCGCCATTCGACGTGCGCCAGCGCCATGCGTCGTCCGCCCCATTCGCGAAACTCATCGCCGAGTACCGTGCCGCGGCCGCCGAGCACGAAGGCGCGATGCGCGGGAAGCCGCGCGCTTCCCCAGCCGAGCTGCACGCGCGCGAGCAGGCGGCTGCGCGCGGAAAGTGGAACGAGGATGTGCCCATCGGCGCTCAGTCGCGCGTAGCGGTCGCCGAACTCGACCGAGAATTCCCCCGCCGCGTCGCGCCGCACCGCGAAGCCTTCGCTGCGCCTCCGGAGCGTCAGCGTCGCCGTCGAGAAATCGCCGTCTGCAACCGCTGGATTGGGACGATACCGCCCCGTCGCGGGGTCGGCATGCACGCGCAATGAGGCGACGCGCTCGCGAGCCGCCGCGAGGCGCCACTCGCCGCGCGCGCCGATGCCTTTGCGCACCGCGGCCCGCGCGCCGCTCGCCCGATAATAATCGCCGTAGTCGTCCCCGAATTCCTGCGCGGCGATCGAGTTGAAGAGCGGCGCGATCACCGGAACGTCGCCGATGTCGCGCACCTGGCGATAGGCGCTCAGCTCCAAGCCGTCGGCGGAGGTGACGGCGACGTTGCCCTTGCCGCTGCCGTCCGCGAAACCGTAGCTGCCGAGCGCCCGGAGCTCGTACCCGTCGTCGCGCGTGCGCAGGACGAACCCCGCGCCCGCGGCGAGACCCTCGACGCGATTGACGTGCAGCAGCTCGCTCAGGGAGCGGGCACCCAGGCGCTCGCGTTTCAGACCGCTCAGCGTGCGGCGACCCACGATGCGGCCCACCTCGGCACGAACACGCTGCAAGTCGTTCTCGCGGACGGGCTCGGCGACGTCCTGGATGGCGGCGGCGAGCGGCACACGCCAGGGGAAGGAGTCGCGTACCGCCTTGGGCGCAACGGTGATCTCCTCGCCCGTGAAGAAGCTCGTGGCGAGGCCGACGTTGAACTGGTAACCATCGATCTCCCAGCGGCCGCGGATGATGCCGCGCGCGGGAATGTCGAGCCACGTGGCCCGGCGCCGGATCTCGACTTCCTGGCGATACGGCAGCCAAAAGCGCCCTTCCCACAGCGCGTTGTCGAGCACGATACTGACGTCTTCGAGCTGCGGATCGAGGTACGCCTTCGGCGTGAAGTTGAACGCCATGCGGACCAGGTCGGCGGACGCGAGATCGACGAACAAGGTGCCGACGATCGCCCCTTCGTCGAAACGCTTGGGCCGCACGCGCAGCGCGACGACGCGGACGGCGCGCTGCGGCAGGACGATCGTCGTCGTGTCGCCGAGCGCGAAGTCGTAGAGCGTCGTCCCGCCCGGCGCCAGCGGATGCGGCACGTCGCGCACCTCGTCGCCCTCGCCCAGGCGGATGGCGCGGCCGAAATTGTTCTGGACGATGCCGAGGTGGTCGCGGTGATAGTTGATGTCGGTGGGCAGCTCGGCGCGATCGCGCCAGCCGACGATCCGCTGCTTGCTGAGGCCGGGCGCCTTCCAGTACACTTCCAGCTCCAGCTGGTCGGCTTTGACGAGTCGCGGCGGCTCGGTGAGCCCTTCGCCAAACTGCCCGAGGAAGAAGAGAAACCCGTGAGCTTTGGCTGTGTAATCGCGCAGCGCGGTATCGACGGCGGCGTGCGCCCGGCGATCGATCGCCCGCTGCGCCAGCGCGACCGCGGAGTCGCTGTTCCAGTCCTGCGCGCCGGCAGGCACGGACCAGCACACCGCGCCGATGAGCACAATACCATGCAACCACCGCATCGGCGCCCAATCTAGACGATGGACGCGCGCGACGCATTCCTCGAACGAGCGAAGGACGGCGGGATCATCCCCGTGATGCGGGAGGTGATCACCGACGCCGATACGCCGGTCGCCGCGTTCACGAAGATCGCGCGCCCGCCGTTCGCGTTTCTCCTCGAATCACTCGTGGGCGGCGAGCGCTGGGCTCGGTACACGTTCATGGGGACCGAGCCGCGCGAGGCCTGGCGCTACCGCGGCAAGCGCGTCGACCGTTGGACCCCGGCGGCCGGCTGGGAACACACCGGCGAGACCGACGATCCGATCACGCACCTCGCCGATCGCATGCGCGCGCTGCCAAGTCTCGCGATTCCCGGGCTGCCCCGCTTCACCGGCGGCGCGGTCGGGTATCTCGGCTACGACCTCGTGCGGAGCATCGAGCGGCTGCCCAACGCGCCTCCCGACACGCTCGACGTGCCCGACGCGATCGTCATGATCGCCGACTCCCTGGTCATTCTCGACAACGTGTTCGGCCGCGCGATTGTGGTGGCCAACGTCGAGGTCCCCGTGAAGGCGTCGAGCGCACAGCGGCTCAAGCTGTATGACGCCGCCCAGGAGCGGCTCGACGCGCTGATCGCCCGTCTCAGCGGCTCGCATCATCTTGCCCCGCTCGGGTTGGACGGCTCGGGCGCGCCGCGCGCGCTCCGTCCCCAGTCGGCGTATTCGCAGGCGGCGTTCGAAAAGGGCGTCGAGCAGATCCGCGACTACATCGCCCGCGGCGACGTGTTTCAGGCGGTGCTCTCGCGCCGTCAGGTCGTGGCGGGCGCCGTGGACCCGCTGCGGCTGTACCGCTACCTGCGCGCGCTCAATCCGGCGCCTTACCTGTTCTATCTCGCGCTCGACGACGTGACGTTCGTCGGCAGCTCGCCCGAAGTCCTGGTGCGCGTGGAAGGCGACGTCGTCACGGTGCGGCCGATCGCCGGCACGCGGCCGCGCGGCGCCGACGCCGCCGAGGATGAAGCGTTGGCGACGGCGCTGCGGGGCGACGCGAAAGAGCTGGCCGAGCATCGGATGCTCGTCGACTTGGGGCGCAACGACATCGGACGCGTGGCGCGCTATGGCACCGTTCACGTCACGGAGACCGAGCAGATCGAGCGTTACTCGCACGTGCAGCACCTCGTCAGCGAGGTGCGCGGCCGCCTCAGTCCCGGACACGACGCGCTCGACGTGTTTCGCGCCTGCTTCCCGGCCGGGACGGTGAGCGGCGCGCCGAAAGTGCGGGCGATGGAGATCATCGACGAGCTCGAGCCGGAGCGGCGCGGGCCGTATGCCGGCGCGGTCGGCTACGTGGGCTGGGGCGCGACCACGCTGGACACGTGCATCGCGATTCGTTCCGCGCTCGTGCTCAAGGATCGCGTGCTCGTGCAGGCCGGCGCCGGCATCGTCGCCGATTCCGATCCCGCGCGCGAATTCGCGGAGACCGAAGCGAAAGCACAGGCGGTGCTGCGGGCGCTCGCGCTCGCTAAAGCGGGCGATTAGTTTCGGGGTCCTGTGTACAAGCTCATGAGCACGTCCGGCGAGCAGTCGATCGATCTGCAGCTCGGGCGCAAACTCGTCGTGGGCCGCGCCGTCACGAGCGACGTCCCGATTTACGATCCCACCATCTCCCGCCGTCACGCCGAAATCGTCCTCACGGAGACCGGTGTCCGCGTCACGGACCTCGGCTCGTCGAACGGAACATTTCTGAATGGCGCCAAGATCACCGAGGCGGACGCCGGAGCGAACGACGTCGTCACGTTCGGGAAGGTGGCGTTTCGCGTCAAAGAGGTGACGGCCCCGGTGCCGCGCCCGCAGGTGGTCCCACCGCCCGCGGACTTCGCGAAGAGCAGCGGCGCGAGCAAGGGCGGCGGCGTGGCCGGAGGGACGATCGTTCGCCAGCTGCCCGTCAGCGCGTCCGGCGGCGTGCCGGCCATCGTGATGGACCAACCGCAGGCCGGCGGGGGGTCGCACCTCAAGGTCAAGGCGGACAATCTCGAGGAGCGGCGCGAAAAGAAACTGTCGCTGCTCCTCGAAGTCTCGAAAGAGCTGTCGAAGCAGCAGGAGCTCGATCGCCTGCTCGACAAGGTGGTCGACTTCACGTTTCAGATCATGAACGTAGACCGCGTGTCGATCCTGCTGCTCGATCCGAAGTCCAACGAGCTGATCCCGCGGATCTCCAAGAGCCGCACCGGTGACGCGAGCGCCGCCAAGCACGTGCCGCAGTCGATCGCGCGCAAGGCAGTCGAGGAGCGCGTCGCGATTCTCTCCGACAATGCGGCGGCCGACGAGCGATTCAAGGGCAAGTCGATCCTGATCCAGAGCGTGCGCAGCGCGATGTGCACGCCGCTCATGGGCTCGGACTCCAAAGTCCTCGGCATTCTGTACGTCGACAATCTCACCGCCACGCATTCGTTCGCCGATGAAGATCTCGAATTCCTCATCGCGTTCGGCGGACTGACGGCCGTCGCCATCGAGAACTCGCAGCTGTCCGACCGGCTGCGGCGCGAGGCCGTCGTGGTCTCGAACTTCCAGCGCTACTTCGCGCCCAACCTCGCCTCCCAGATCGCCCAGCAGGAAGGCGAGGTCGCGCTCGG
>DATDEZ010000080.1:0-2129 GCA_036522875.1 Gemmatimonadales bacterium
GGCGGCAAAGACGTCGCGGAACTTCGCCGTATCGACCCAGAGGAAACCCGCGGCGTCGGGCTTGAGCGCCGCGCCGAGCGGGGCCGGATACTTCTCGCCGAACGCGCCGATCGGCTCACCCGAGTCGGGCGCGAACGCCGCTATGAAGACGAGTGCCTTGACGCTCGGGCTGCCGGCCGCAGCTGCGGTGATCACCGCCCCACCATACGAATGCCCGACGAGCACGACGGGACCCGGCTGCGCAGCGACGACGCGCTTCGTCGTCTCGACGTCGGTAGCCAGCGATGTGAGCGGGTTCTGCACCGCGATCACGTTGTAGCCGTCGCGCTGGAGGATCGCGATGACCTTCGACCAGCCCGAGGCGTCGGCGAACGCGCCATGGACGAGCACGATCGTCGGCTTGGCCGATTGCCCGGCGAGGCCCGGCGCGAGGCCCGTAACGAACAGAGCGGCGAGATGAAGACGGGTCATCGTATGGTGTCTCCCAGAAAGAGTGATGCCTGTTGCACGAACGAGTCATGGTACTGAAATAGCGATCCGTGCCCGGCATCCGGATAAGTGATCAGCATGGCGTTTGGCAGATGCTCGGCGAGCGTGTAGGAATTCTTGACCGAGATCATCTGATCGAGGACGCCGTTCACGACGAGACAGGGGTGCGTAATTCGGTGTAGCTTCGCGAAGCGCTCGCCGCCGTCCCCCCGCTCCCACACGCGAAACGCGGCGAGCTGCGCCGCTGCGACCTTCGCACCTGAGACGGGCTCGCGATCCTGCCGGCGCGCGGCGAGTCGCTGTGCGTACGCCTGGCCCGACGCCTGGCTCGACTCACTCGGCGTAAAGAACAGCTTCACGAGACGCTGGAGTCCCTGCAGCTTTGGATCATCAAGAATGCGCTTCAGCTCCGGCTTCTCGAGGTGCATGATGTCCTCGCCACCCTCCGGAGCGGTTCCGACTAACAGCATCCTGCGCACGAGCGATGGCCGGTCGAGCGCGATTACTTGCGCGAGCACGCCGCCGAGGGAGAAGCCGAGCACGTCTACCTGGGTGAGACCGAGCGCATCCACGAACGCGAGGACGTGTGCCGCCATGCCCGTCATCGTGTCGGGCACCTCGCCGCTCGAGCGCCCGAGGCCGGCGTTCTCGAACAGGATCACCTCCCGGCCCTGCGCGATCGGATCGGTCACCGCGGGATCCCAGAAATCGAGCGTGCCGGTAAAGTGCTGCAGGCAGAGCAGCGGCGGCGCTGACCCTCGGCCAAAGCGGCGATATGCGTACGTCTCGAGCTTTGACGTGACGAATTGCGTCGGTGCCGTGACGTTGCTCGCTTCCGTCCGGATCAGCGTCGCCATAGGAACGCTCCTTATGCTGTGCGAAGCGACTTGAATCCGGCGCGCAGCTCCGTCACGAACGACTCCGGCTGCTCCCACGCAGCGAAGTGTGTGCCCTTCGGGAGGCGGGTGTACCGGAGCAGCTTGGGATACGCGCGCTCGGCCCAACTCTGCGGGGCTTGATAGATCTCGTCCGCATAGGCCATCACGGCTACGGGAAACTGAACGCCCCGGGCGTCGAAGAAGCCGCCCTTGCCCCCCAGCTGCCGCGTGCTCCAATAGAGACGCGCCGAGGAGACCGCGGTGTTCGTCAACCAGTAGAGCGTGATGTTGTCGAGGATGTCGTCGCGCGAGAGGCCCTCAGACCCACCCTCGAAAACGCGCACGATGAGCTCCTCGCTGCGCGCGTCGTGGTCGATCATCCAGGCCGCGAGGCCGACGGGCGAATCGGCGAGCGCGTACAGCGTCTGGGGCCGGAGCCCCATCTCGTTGGCGTAACCAAGTCCCTTCTTATAGAAGAAGTCGAGCTGGTCCCAGGCGCGCCGTTCGTCCGCTGACAGGGTGGCCGGCGGTGCCTCGCCCCGGGCCATGGCCTGCGAGATCTCGGGCGGAACGGTAGCCGCCATGTTCGTGGAGATGCCGAGCAGACCCGGGAGTTGCTGCAGCGCCATCACCTCCGAGACCGCGTTCCCCCAGTCACCGCCCTGCGCGACATAGCGAGTGTAGCCGAGGCGCTGCATCAGCTCCGCCCACGCGCGCGCGATGCTGATGGGGTTCCAGGTCGCGTCGGTCGGCTTGCCGGAA